>NZ_JBFTOG010000007.1:0-145019 GCF_056397865.1 Arthrobacter sp. 05L417 | reverse complement strand
GGCCAGACCGAGACCTGTTCCCGGACCGTGATCGCGGACCGCGGCAGCTCGACGGCGGGCAGCCGCGGGGAGTCCGAGAGCACCCAGGTGTCCTTGGACCCGCCGCCCTGGGAGGAGTTCACGATCAGCGAGCCCTCCTTCAACGCCACCCGGGTCAGCCCGCCCGGCAGCACCCACACGTCATCGCCGTCGTTGACCGCGAACGGACGCAAGTCCACATGCCGGGGCCCGAACTTCTCCCCCGAGAGCGTGGGCACGGTGGAAAGCTGCAGCACCGGCTGCGCGATCCAGCCCCGCGGATCCGCCAACACCCGCTTCCGCAACGCCTCCAACTCCTCGGCCGAGGCATCAGGACCGATCACCAGGCCCTTGCCCCCGGACCCGTCCACCGGCTTGACCACCAGCTCCCCGAGCCGGTCCAGGACCTGCTCCCGGGCCTCCTTCTCCTCCAGCCGGAACGTCTCCACGTTCGCGATCACCGGCTCCTCATGCAGGTAGTACCTGATCAGGTCCGGCACGTAGGAATAGACCAGCTTGTCATCGGCCACCCCGTTGCCCACCGCGTTCGCGATCGTCACCCCGCCCGCCCGGGCCGCGTTCACCAGTCCCGGACACCCCAGCATCGAATCGGAGCGGAACTGCAGCGGATCCAGGAACTCATCGTCGATCCGCTTGTAAATCACGTCCACCCGCTGTTCACCGGCCGTGGTGCGCATGTACACCCGGTTACCGCGGCAGATCAGGTCCCTGCCCTCGACCAGTTCAACACCCATCAACCCGGCCAGCAGCGTGTGCTCGAAGTAGGCGCTGTTGAACACCCCCGGCGTCAACACCACCACCGTGGGATCATCGACCCCCGACGGCGCCGTCTTCCGCAACGCCGAGAGCAGACGCCGCGGGTATTCCTCGACCGGACGGATGTGCTGCTGCCCGAACGCCTCCGGCAAACCCTTCGCCATCGCCCGCCGGTTCTCCAGCACGTAGGACACCCCGGAAGGCACCCGCACGTTGTCCTCCAGCACCCGGAACGTACCCGCCGCATCACGGACCACATCAATCCCGGACACATGCACCCGCACGCCACCGGCCGGTTCGAAACCGTGCACGGCACGGTGGAAATGCGCGCTCGTGGTCACCAATGCCCGCGGCACCACGCCGTCAGCGACCACCGCCATCCGCCCGTAGACATCGTCCAGGAACGCCTCCAGCGCCCGCACCCGCTGCGCCACACCCCGCTCCAGGACATCCCACTCATCAGCCGGAATCACCCGCGGCACGATATCCAGCGGGAAGGGACGCTCCTCCCCCGCATAATCAAACGTCACACCCCGGTCCAGGAACGTCCGCGCCATCGACTCCGCACGGGCGCTCACATCCGCAAGCGAAAGCTCGCGGAGAGCACCGTCCACCTGGCCGTAGGACTTTCGGGCAACGGTGCCCGGGGCGAACATTTCGTCGTAGGCGCCGGAACGGGCGGCGGCCTCGGAGTAATCCCGGAATAGCTCTGACATGGGATTCAGACAATCACCTTTTCGATTACGAACGCATTTCGCGTTCTGCATGTTGCGCAGTGGCACCGGCTGTAGCGCGGGGTTTGCTAGCTGCAAATATACCGGGCACGGCCGCATGGGCCGCCGGACGCGCCCGTGCGGTGCTGGTTGCGCTTGGCTCCTGGTTCCTTATTGCCCTCCTGGGCTGGGCGCCGTCTTCCTCATGATTAGATAGCTGGGTGTCGAATCACAACTTGGCGCGCGCTGAGGCCGCCACCCGTTCAGCCCTGATCAGCACTCACAGCTACGACGTCTCCCTTGACGTCCGCGAAGCCGCCGATGCCGGCGTACCGGGGTACACAAGCCGCAGCGTCATCAACTTCTCGGCCAAGCCTGGTTCGTCCACGTTCCTGGATTTCATCCACGGCGGTGTACACAGCGTCTTCCTCAACGGAAAGGGACTGGATGTCGCCGAGGTAGTGGACGGCGACAGGATCCACCTCAACAATCTCCAGGCCGAAAATCAGGTCACGGTCACCGGAACCGCCCTTTACAGCCGATCCGGCGAGGGCATGCACCGCTTTGTCGATCCCGCGGACGGACAGTGCTACCTCTACACGCAATACGAACCGGCGGATGCCCGCCGTGTGTTCGCGAATTTCGAGCAGCCGGACCTCAAGGCCGAATTCACCTTCCACGTCATGGCGCCTTCTTCTTGGCAGGTGGCTTCCAATGGCGCCGAGCTCGCCCGGACGCAACTGACGAGCGATCCGGCGACGAGCCGCTGGGACTTCGCCACCACCAAGCGGATGTCTACCTACATCACCACGGTCCTCGCCGGTCCCTATTTCCGCGCCACGGACCAATGGAGCAAGACGCTCGACGACGGGACCAGCCTTGAGGTTCCGCTGGCGCTCTATTGCCGCGCATCCATGCAGGAGTCCTTCGATGCCGCCGGGCTTTTCCGGCTGACGAAGAACGGCCTGGACTTCTTCAACGACCTCTTCGACTATCCGTACCCCTGGGGCAAGTACGATCAGGCGTTCGTGCCCGAATACAACCTCGGTGCGATGGAAAATCCCGGCCTGGTCACCTTCACCGAGAAATACGTCTTCACCTCGCGGGCCACCGATGCCCAGTACCAAGCCCGCGCCAACACCCTCATGCACGAGATGGCCCACATGTGGTTTGGCGACCTCGTGACCATGACCTGGTGGGACGATCTCTGGCTCAAGGAATCCTTCGCCGACTACATGGGTACCCTCGGCGTGGACAAGGCCACGGACTGGGACAGCGCCTGGGTGAATTTCGCGAACAAGCGCAAGTCCTGGGCATATCTGCAGGACCAGTTGCCCACGACCCACCCCATTGTCGCGGACATTCCCGACCTCGAGGCTGCCAAGCAGAACTTCGACGGCATCACCTATGCCAAGGGCGCATCCGTCCTCAAGCAATTGGTGGCCTACGTCGGATTCGAGGCGTTCATTGCCGGCTCGCGCCGCTACTTCAAGGATCACGAGTATGGCAACACCTCGCTGGCCGACCTCCTCCAAGCCCTGGACACAGCGTCGGGCCGGGACCTTGGCACCTGGGCCCGGCAGTGGCTGCAGACCTCCGGGATCTCCACCGTTGCGGCCGAGATCGCCGGAAACGGCGATGCCATGGCAACGGTCACCCTGCGCCAGGACTCCGTGGATCCCGTCACGGGCAAGCAAGAACACAGGCCGCACAGGCTCAGGATCGGTCTTTACAACTTTGACGACGGCGGCCAGTTGCTCCGCACGGAGGGCATCGAGCTCGACGTCGACGGCGCCGAAAGCACGGTAGGGGCACTCGAAGGAAAGCCGCGCCCGGCCCTCCTGCTCGTGAACGACGACGACCTCAGCTATGCCAAGGTCCGCCTGGATGCGGGATCCGAAGCAACAGTACGTTCCTCCTTGGACCGCCTCAGCGACCCCATGGCCCGGGCGTTGTGCTGGACAGCCCTGTGGGATTCAGCGCGCGACGCCGTTACCCCGGCGGCGCTGTACGTCGCCGCCGTCGAACGCTTCGCCCCCGCCGAGTCAGGAATCGGCGTCCTCCTCAACGTTCTGGACAACGCGGTGACCGCCGTCGAGCGCTACATCCCGGCTCTGCAGCGGGATGAAGTCCGGGAGCGCCTGATGGCGGCCAGCGCGAGGCAGCTGCGGACCTCCGAGCCGGGCTCGGACCAGCAACTCGCGTGGGCCAGGGCCCTGGCCCAGTTGTCGCGCCATGATGGGGCTTACGTCGAGTTCCTCCGGGGCATTCTCTCCGGCAGCGTGACCGTGGACGGGCTGACGGTGGATGCGGATCTCCGGTGGAGCCTGTGGCAGGCGTTGGCAGCCAACGGAGCGGCCACGCTTTCGGAACTGGATGCCGAGCTAGCCCTGGACCACACCGCTTCCGGGCGCGAAGGCCATGCTCTGGCCGGAGCTGCCCGTCCCGATATTGACGTCAAGACCGGCGCATGGAATGCCGCGGTCAACGACACTGGGCTCTCCAATGAGATTCTGAGCGCCACAATCGCAGGTTTCTCCCTTGCCCCGTCCGGGCTCCTGGACGGCTTCACGGAACCGTACTTCGACTGCCTGGAGGATATCTGGCAGTCCCGGAGCATCGAGATCGCAAGCCGGATTGTGCGGGGCCTGTTCCCCGCGGCCCAGGATCTGCAGGCCGGGACGGCTCCGGGAGATCATCCTGTGCTTCGGCGCACGGACGATTGGCTTAGCGCCCACACGGCGGCTCCGCGTGCACTCCGGCGCATCATCATTGAGCAGCGAAGCCATTTGTTCCGCGCCCTGACGGCGCAAGCCGCCGGCGCTTCGCAACAAGAAGCTGTGGCACTGCAGCAGGGCTGACGCGGGAGCCGGCGTTGACGAGCTGGCCTTTGAACCAAGGAGATTGCCGGCATCGTCTTTAGATGCAAAGCCCGGCGCTCCGCATGGGCCTTTCCTGAGGACGGTCACCATGAAGATTCCTCGCCCCGTGCTTGCCGCCGCAGTGCTGAGCGCCAGCCTATTGCTCGGAGGCTGCTTCGGCGGACAACCCGCCGCTCCGGCACCCGCAAGCCCACCGGCGAGCACAACGCCCGCCCCAAGCGCGCCGTCGCCTGCACCGACGGCGACGCCGGTCGCGCCAACTACTACCCCGCCCGCCGTCGTTCCACCCCCAGCGCCGCCAACCGTCGTTCCGCCGCCTGTACAGACGCCGCCAACCGTAGTCCGGCCTCCAGCACAGGCGCCACCCCACATGGTTCCGCCGCCCCCGCGGCACCCCAATGGCGGCGACCGCGACGGCGACGATAACGGCGGACCGGACGACGGCGATGGAAACCGCTAGCGCGCCAAGGCGCCACAGAACAACACTGTTCGCCGTGCTCTCCCTGGGCGCGGTTGCTGCGATGCTGGCCGTCGCAGCTTGCAGTTCGTCTGTTCAAAGCCCGGGGACAAGCACCGTGCAGTCTGCGGAGTTGCCGTTCGCGTGGTTCACGGCAGCTCCAGCCCCGGCAGGCTGGAGAACCATGGACCTTCCGGATGGCACCGGGGTCCTTACAGTCCGACCCGATGCGAGTCCTGCCGAAAGCGACCCCGGCAGCGTGTCCGCGACTGTGTCGTCGTCAACGGGCGAACTGCGGATGTACCTCAACGCCACACCCCGGCAGGGCAGCGAGTCGCTGGACAATTGGAGCACCTTCAGGCTTGATCACTTGGCGGACGAGAACTCCTCGCCACCCACCAAAATCGCTGAACGCACCGGAATGGCTTTCCGCGGAGGCACGGGTTCCTGCGTGGAGGACAGCTACGTAACCCGCGTCGGCAACAACCGCTACCGTGAAATGGCTTGCCTCGTAGCGGGGAGCAAGGGCATCAGCGTCCTCATCGTGGCTGCTTCGGCCGATTCATGGCCGCTCTACGGTCCGGTCCTGGAACAGGCAGTGAACGCGTACCGGGCCGGGTAACTAGGGAACACCGGCAGTTAAGGGACACCCGCAGTTAAGGGACACCGGCAGTTAAGGGACACGGTGCAGCCATTCTTCGGTACCGAACTTTGACCGCACCCGTTCCCGGGCTATTGCCAATTCGGCGTCGGTGATGCTGGACTCCGTGGCGCCGTAGCGCTCGGTGAAAACTTCCTGCATGGCTTTGATGATCTCTGTCCGTGCCAGGCCGGTTTGCCGGCGGAGTGGATCCACGCGCTTCTTTGCGCTGCGGGTGCCTTTGTCGGACAGTTTTTCCTTGCCGATGCGCAAGACCTCCACCATCTTGTCGGCGTCGATGTCGTAGCTCATGGTGACGTGATGCAGCATTCCGCCGTTGGCTAGGCGCTTTTGCGCGGCACCGCCGATCTTGCCCTGCTCGGTGGCGATGTCATTGAGCGGGACATAGAACGCGGTAATGCCCAGTTTTTCCAAGGCAGCCATGACCCACGCGTCGAGGAAAGCGTAGGAATCGGCGAAGCTGATGCCATCGACGAGGCTCTGTGGCACATAGAGCGAATAGGTAATGCAGTTGCCCGCCTCCATGAACATGGCTCCTCCGCCACTGATGCGGCGGACCACCGTGATGCCGTGGCGCGCGACGCCGTCGGGATCCACCTCATTGCGGAAGGACTGGAAGCTGCCGATCACAACAGACGGCTCTTCCCAGTCCCAGAAGCGCAGGGTGGGCTTGCGTAGCCCGGCCCCGACCTGTTCGGTGAGGACCTCGTCCAGCGCTACATTGAGGTGGGTGGGAAGGACCGACGGCGGGATGACCTCCCATTCGTGGTCCGCCCACCCGCTCGCCTTGGACAGCGCCCTGCGGACAGCAACGGCGACGGCGTCGGCAGAGAAGCCGAACAGGACCGTGTCGGCGGGCAGTGCGGCGGTGACGGCGGCGGAAATCTCCGCCGGCGTCGAACTTTCCGGAAGGCCCGTGAGCGCCCGGTTGATGTCCAGCAGGGCCTCGTCCGGTTCGAGGAAGAAATCGCCGCTGAGCGAGACGTGCGCGAACCGCCCGTCCACGACGTCGAGGTCGACCACCACGAGTTTTCCGCCGGGGACCTTGTATTCGCCATGGAGCCGGGGTTCGTCTTGCTCGAAAGGCATGCTGGAAGTCATGGTTTCCATCCTGCCGGAAAACGCAAAAGCCCGCAGCCGCCGAAGGTACGGCAGGTGCGGGCTTTCACAGAAGCTTGGAGGTGAAGTTGATTACTTCTTGCCGCCGAAGCCCTTGAAGCGAGCGTTGAAGCGCTCGACGCGGCCTGCGGAGTCCATGATGCGCTGCTTGCCCGTGTAGAACGGGTGGGACTCCGAGGAGATTTCGACGTCGATGACCGGGTAGGTGTTGCCGTCTTCCCACTCGATGGTCTTGGAAGAAGACACGGTGGACTTGGTCAGGAACTTGACGCCGGAAGCCAGGTCGTTGAATACAACAGCTTCGTACTTCGGGTGGATATCAGACTTCATAATGGGACCTTTTGTTCACGCAGCTGGATTTTGCCAGCTGCCAGGTATGAATGGATTCGGTCCGCGCACCGCCTGCCGTTCATAACGGTTTTCCGGTGCCGGGCCAACAATCAATCATAGCGGAAACCGCAGGGCCAAACGAACCGAGGTCAGCCGCGGGGGCGGTCTCCTCATTGGCCGCGCCCGTCAGGAGTGCCTGCAAGTGTCCTGGCTAGTTTGCTTCCCTGTAGTCGTGGTGGACGTCGTTCGGCAGGGACTCTGCCTCGCGTGAGCGGAGTTCTGCTTTCAGCTTCCGCGTCTTCTGGATCTGTATTTCGTTGAGTATCAGAGGAATGAGCGCAAAGAGCGGGAAGACGAGCCGCCCGAAGACAGGGAGGTCTTCGAGAAAGATCGCCCAGAACACTGCGAAGACGAATACAGCACTATAGATGTACCGGAAGACAAGCATGTTTCTCCTCGTGCGTTATGCGCAGTCGCGGGCTGGCATGGGTATGGCCCCGGCTCCAGGATTCCAAATCCTGAATCCGTAGCAACCCCACAGGAGAAGCCCTGAGCTGGACTGCCAGACGTTTCCGATGTTGCGGACGATGTCCTTGGCCGAGCCGAGGCCGACGAGGGAGCAGATGGCGGTGAAGACCTTCCCGACCCAGCCGGTGATGCCGACCAGCGTGCAGGAAGCGCCTGGGCCGGCCACAAGAATCGAGGCCGTCATCTTGCGGATGGTGTCAGCCTCCCAGCCGTACATGGCGACGACCGGGTATGGAATCCACTGGATCGAGGGATCCGCGACGATTGGATAGGCAGCACCGTTGGTGTTGACGTGCTGGGTGATTTTGGACCCGTTGACGGTATACGACGTCGGGAGTTTCTTGCCGTTGGAGTCGAGTGCCCATGGGGCACTGATGAATGGAATCACGATGCGGGCGGACTGGTTGCGGAGCTGCACGCCGCCGTCGTTGGTGAGTTCTGCGACGTACCCGTCCGGGATCGACATGGAGAAGTCCGCGGAAGACTTGCCCTGGTCGAGGACCATGATCATGCTCTGGGTATCTTTGGTGCTGGCGACCACGGAGTTTTGCACGTCGTCGGCGGCGATGGCGGCGACGAGTGGTTCGGCTTCGCCGTGGACTTTCGCAGTCCCGACCATGGCACCCTGCTTCTTGACGACGGCGTCGCCCTTGAGAAGGCCGGAAGCCTTGGCGGTGATCCTCTTGACCGTCTGGACCGCGTCCTTGACAGACTGCTGTTCGGCGGCATTGGCAGGTGCGGCGAGGCCGACGGACGCGATCAGAACTGCCGCTGCCGCGGTTCCCCTGAGCAACTTCTTCAGTGCATTCATCAAGTTGTCCCCTAACCTCTGATTGACTTGGAATCAGCAACACCAAAGGTGATAGCCGTCTTTCACTTTATTTTGCGGCGTCGACGGAAACGTCATCCTCGGGGACTAGATTGTGCGCCGATTCGGTTTTGCCTGGTCCACCTATCGGATGAGCCGGATAACGACGCTCAGACCCTTCGCGCCGCAGGCGTGCCCGACCGGGGCAGAGCGCCGGCTGTTGCTTGGCTCGCCCGTCTAGTGTTCGACGGGTCGGAATCGCGGGCTCGAGTTGGCGAAGAGACAGCAGACCCCAGCCAAAGAATCATGCTGCACTTTGTCTCAGAAGTCCGCATGTGGAGCGGTGGATCCCACTTCAGCTGTACGAGGCCACGCCGACTTGCGCCGAGATCGCAATGGAGGGTCTGAGCGGCTAACGCGCCAGCTGGGTCTCCTCCTCCAAGTGGCCGAGCTTGTCCGGGTTCCGCATGGCGAAGAACCGTGCGATCCTGCCGTCCTCCACCACCAGGCTGATGAGTGACGGACCGCCTGCTTCGTCGTCGATCCGGATGCCGAGGCCGCCGTTGAGCCAAAGCAGAGCGATTTTCGGGTTGAGCGCGGCCTCCGGGAAGGACCGCAGCAGATTTGTTACCTTCTTCGCACCGTACACGGGCACCCGAACAGCCTGCGCGAGGCCGCCGCCGTCGGCGATGAGTACGACGTCAGGCGCCAACACATCCATCAAGCCCTGTACATCCCCGGTGGTGACCGCCGCCAGGAACCGTTCGACGACTTGCTGCTGCTCGCTGCGGTCCACGCGCATGCGGGGGCGGCGGGCGGCCACATGAGAGCGCGCACGGCTGACGATCTGGCGCACGGCTGCCGCTGACTTGCCGACGGCCTCGGCAATCTCCTCGTAGGGCACGTCGAAAACCTCCCGTAGTACGAAGACCGCCCGCTCCACAGGGGTGAGCGATTCGAGAACCGTGAGCATGGCGATCGAGACGCTTTCGGCCAGTTCCACGTCCTCGGCGACGTCCGGCACGGTGAGCAGGGGCTCGGGCAGCCATTCCCCGACGTAATCCTCCCGCCGTCTTGACAGCGCGCGGAGGCGGTTGAGCGCCTGGCGGGTGACGATACGGACGAAATAGGCCCGCGGGTCACGTACCTCCGCGCGGGCTCCGGCGCCCAGGTCAGACCACCGCAGCCAGGCCTCCTGCACCACGTCCTCGGCATCGGCGGCGGAGCCGAGCATTTCGTAGGCGACGGTGAAGAGCAGGCTGCGATGGGCGACGAAATGGTCCAAGCTGTCGGTGGCGCCGGAGCTACTCATGCCCGCCACGCTACCGCGCACCGCTTCGTGCCGCGAGCGGCTTCAAGCCACAGGCATCCGCGAAACCCTCGGACTCAATGCCGAGGGCGACATTGCCGCGGGTCGTGAGGTTGGCAAAGCTGATAACGCTGGTCAGCTCAACCAGGGCCGGTGCGCCGAGCTGCTCCAGCAGCCGGGCAGCGAGCTCGTCAGTGACCGTTACGGGGGTAGTGCTCATCGCTTCGGCATATTCCAGCACGTCCCGCTCCAGGGGCGTGAAGACCCCGGAATCACGCCAGCGCGGGATCTGCTGTGCCTTTTCCAGGTCGAGGCCGTGGTTGTGGGCCATGAAGTAGTTGTAGTCCAGGCACCACGTGCAACCGATGAGTGAGGCCACGGCCATGTGCGCGTAGGACTTCAGCGACTCGTCACAGCTGTTCCACTTCTGCAGCTTCTGTCCAAAGCCCATGGATGCCTTGAGAACGGGCTGGTTGTGCCACATGACGCCCAGCGATTCCGGGACTTTGCCAAACATCTTCGCGCTGAACTTCTTGATGAGTGCGCCGTAGAAACCGGTGATCTCTGCGGCCGGGATCCTGCTGGTCATGAGTCCTCCTGCGGGTCGGTTCTGGGTCCTACGACATGAAGACACCGCCCGCGCCCGATCTGTGACAGTGACGCCGTGAAGCCAGAGGGCGGCGTCCACCTGATCTGATAACTGTCCCCGCCCGCGTAGCCTAGGGCTAACGATTATTGGGGGGAACCAGTGAATTTAAGTCCAGCCTTCAGTGTTATTGGGGTTCTGTACGCGATCGTCACGTTCGTGCTGGCCGGACTGGCGGTGTACGCCCTGGTCCTCGTCATTGTTTTCCTTCGGCTGCGGATCGCCGAGCTGAAGCAGGCGGCACGGCGCAAAGACGATCCCCTGCGGTGATGACTCGAGCAAGCGAATGACCCGGTCAGGACGCGTCAGGGCTGCCATGGGATATGGCGACGGACACAGCGAGCAGCTGATCGGGAAGGTGCTCACCGATCGGCAGGAGCCGGTGGTCGTCGCGACCAAGGCCTCGCCGAAGAACAGGCAATGGCCCGCGGCGGCCGATACGCTGGTCTCGGAGGCCTTCCCCAAGGGCTATCTCCGCGAGTGCACCGAGACGAGCCTCGCACGGCTCGGCACGGACAGCATCGACGTGCAGCAGATGCATGTCTGGGCACCCTGACCCGACTCAGATTTTCCTGCCTGCCGTTCGTTACCTCGTCGCGTAGAAGGCCACAGCCGACGACGCAGCAACGTTCAGCGAGTCGACGCCGTTCAACATCGGAATCGTCACTCGGGCATCAAGTAATTGATCTGTCTCGGGCTTCAGCCCGTCGCCTTCGGTTCCGAAAACCAGCACCAGGTTTTGATGATCCTGGGCCACCAGCTCATCCAGAGTGATGGCCCCCTCCCCCAGGGACATGCCTGCCACGAAGTAGCCCGACTCTTTCAGCTGTTCGATGCTAGCCGGCCAAGGGTCGATCCTTGTCCACGGCACCTGGAAAACGGTGCCCATACTGACCCTGATCGAGCGCCGGTACAACGGATCGGCACACTGAGGCGTCACAAGCACGGCGTCAACGCCAATGGCCGCGGCTGACCTGAACACGGCTCCGACATTCGTATGGTCGGTAAGGTCCTCAAGCACTGCGATCCTTGATCGCCCTCGTGCACGAACGCAATCGGCGAGAAGTTCTTCGAGGGGCACGGGCGCGGGCCGGTGCATGGCTGCCATGGCACCGCGGTGCAGGTGGAATCCGGTGATTTCCTCAAGCAGGGAAGACTTGCCGATATAGACCGGCACCTCGGGGAACTGTTGGAAAACGTCGTCGAGGTCTTCCAGCCATTTCTCCGCGAGGAAGAAGGAACGGGGCTGGTGCCCGGCTGCGAGGGCGCGTCTCAGCACCCGTGACGACTCTGCGATGTACATGCCTTCCACGGGCTCGCGGAGCTTGCGGAGGTGGACATCCGTCAGTTGCGTGTAGTCGGAAACACGCGGGTCGTCGGCGGTTTCGAGGTAGTGGAAAGTCACGGGTTCCTATTTCAGCAGGTTGGCGATCATGAAGCCGAGGGCCACGATGCCGAGCGCGAAGATCACGATGCGCAGCGCGAGGGGCTTCAGGCGCCGGCCCACTTTGGAGCCCACCAATCCGCCGATCAACGAACTGACCGCAATGACGGCCACCACCGGCCATTCGATCCGGCCAAAGGCAAACAGGAGGTAGGAGCACGCTGCCACCACGTTGACGGCCAGCACGAGGATGTTCTTCATCGCGTTGGCGTTCTGGATGGTGCCGGTCATGAAGACACCCAGAATGCCGACCAGCAGGATGCCCTGGGCCGCCACGAAATAACCGCCATAGACCCCTGCGAGGTACACCAGGACCACCAGGACAACGGTGTGGCGCTTGTCATGGATGGCGTGCTCCGGGTTGCCTGCCCGGTCCTGCACCCACCGTTGGAGTTTGGGCTGGAAAAGCACCATGAGCAGCGCGACGACGATCAGGATGGGAGCGGCGTAGTAGAAGACCTTCTCCGGGAGGTGCAGCAGCAGCCAGGCACCCGTGATGCCGCCGAGCAGCGACGCGGGCAAGAGCCTGAGGAGTTGCCGGCCACGGCCCCTGAGTTCGTGGCGGTAGCCCCAGGCCCCTGTCACGTTGCCTGCCACAAGCCCCATGGCGTTGCTGATGGTCGCGGTGACGGGTGCGTAGCCCAGGGCGATGAGGACCGGGAACGTGACCAGCGTGCCGGAGCCGACCACGCTGTTGATGGTTCCGGCCCACAAGCCCGCGAAAAAAATCAGGATGCCGTTAAGGATCTCCACTGCTTTTCGCTGCCCCGGCCTAGCGGCGGGCGGTGGCCGTGTAGCGGCCGGAGTTTTCGGTCACGTCCAGGGGCAGGCCGAAGGTGTTGCTGAGGTGTTCTGCGGTGAGGACTTCCTCGATGGGTCCTGCGGCAACCACCCCGCCGTCGCGAAGCAGCATGGCGTGGGTGAATCCCGGAGGAACCTCTTCAAGGTGGTGCGTGACAAGGACCATTGCCGGAGCGTCCTCGTCGCGGGCGAGCTCACCGAGTTTGTGGACGAGCTCTTCGCGTCCGCCAAGGTCCAGGCCGGCTGCCGGCTCGTCGAGCAGGAGCAGCTCCGGATCGGTCATGAGGGCCCGGGCGATCTGCACGCGCTTGCGCTCACCTTCGGAAAGCGAGGAGAAGGAGCGGTTCAGCAGCGGACCCATGCCCCACTCATTGAGGAGACCGAAGGCCCGGCGCTCGTCGTCGCGCTCGTACCCTTCGCGCCAGCGGCCGGTCACACCGTAGGCAGCGGTGACCACGACGTTCAGCACGTTTTCCTGTTCCGGGATCTGGGTGGCCAAGGCCGCGGAGGAAAGGCCGATGCGCGGACGGAGCTCAAACACGTCCACGCGGCCAAGCGTCTCGTCAAGGATCCCGGCTTTCCCGCTGGTGGGATGCATCCGTGCGGCGGCGATCTGGAGCAGAGTGGTCTTGCCGGCGCCGTTGGGACCGAGGATGACCCAGCGTTCGCCTTCATTGACCTGCCAGTCAACCTTGTCCAGCAGGGTCTTGGTACCTCGGACAACGCTGACGGAAGCCAATTCAAGAACATCACTCATAGGAGTAGACACTAGGACAAAAACGGGGGCGATTGATAACCGAAACTTCGGTCACACTGTTTGCGCGCCGCCATGAATGAAACAGGAATTCGGGCGGCGGTTCCGCCCTCGCTAAGATTGCAGCCATGAGTTCGAACTTGACCGCGGTCAGCTATGGCGTGAATTTGTCCCCTTCGGAGCTTGAACACCTGCGCAAGGTGCTGTCCGGATCGGGGGCTTCCTTCACGTCGGAGTCGCGTTCGGGCGACGAGCGCTTCGGGGTCTACACCATGGGCCTGGCCGTTGACGGGGCTACCGTCGCCGATTTATCAGGCATCCGGCGCAGGGTCGCCGAGGCCGCCGCACCGGGCATGGACACGGCGATCGTCGCCGACGCGCTGCGTGACGCATCGCGCAAGCTGCTGATCATGGATGTGGACTCCACCCTGATCCAGCAGGAAGTGATCGAACTGCTTGCCGCACATGCCGGCAAACGCGAGGAAGTAGCGGCCGTCACGGAGGCCGCGATGCGCGGCGAACTGGACTTCGCACAAAGCCTTCACGCCCGGGTGGCGGTCCTCGCAGGCCTGCCGACCGCCGTCGTCGACGCCGTCCGCGCCGAGGTGCGCCTCAGCGAGGGGGCGGCCGAACTCGTGGCTGCATTCAAGGCCGCCGGCCATGCGGTGGCGGTGGTGTCCGGTGGCTTCAACCAGATCCTGCGGCCTATCGCTGAGGAACTCGGGCTGGACTACTGGATCGCAAATGAACTTGAAATCGTTGACGGCTTCCTCACGGGCAAAGTCGTTGGCGACGTGATCGACCGCGCCGCCAAGGAGAAATACCTTCGCGAGTGGGCAGCCGCCGAGGGAATCGACCTGGAGCACACCATTGCCGTGGGTGACGGCGCGAATGACCTCGACATGCTGGGCGCTGCGGGCATCGGTGTGGCGTTCAACGCCAAGCCTGCCGTCCGGGCGGTAGCCGATGCCGCCATCAACATGCCGTACCTGGACGCCGTCCGGCATATCGCCGGCGTTTAGGCGGGAATTCACGCGCAACGAAGAAACGGCCCGGGACTGTGTCATTCAGACAGTCCCGGGCCGCTTTTTAATGCGCTAAAAGGTGATCAGGCGCTCTTGCCGAAGTAGTCGGCGCCGCCGACGTATTCGGTGTGGCCGCTCTCGACGTCGGCCGTGACCATCTTTGCCACCTCGGCGGCGAATTCCTCCACCGAGTACAGCTTGCCGGCCTCGGCCCGGCGGGCCTCAATGGCGCCCGGGTTGGAGCGGTCCAGCAAGGTGGCCGTCACGGTGCCCTCGATCATGTCGCCGGAAACCACGACGAGCGAGATGCCCTTGTCGGCAAGGTCCGGGAGCAGTCCGCGCAATGCGTCTTCGCCGGCGCGCTTGCTGCGGGCTACGGGCTCGTACTCGGGCATCGTAGGCACGGTCTCGACGAAGTGCGCCTGGTGGCTCGTGACGAACACCACGCGTGAACCTTCCGGCATCAACGGAACTGCCGCGTTGAGCATGTTGATCTGGGCATCGCGGTTCAGCTTGAGGGCGTAGTCCTCCTCCATGCCGGATTCCATGCCGCCGGAAGCGTTGAGCACGAGGACGTTCAGCGAACCGAATTCCTCCATGGCCGCGCTGGCCAGCGCCTGGACGCCTTCCTGGGTGGTCAGGTCCGCGCCGACGGCTACAGCGCGGCCGCCGCTTGCTTGGATCTCGCCCACTACCTTGTTGGCCCGGGGGGCCTTCTGGCGGTAATTGACGACGACGGCGGCGCCCTCGCCAGCCAGGATCTTGGCTACTTCAGCGCCGATGCCGCGTGAAGAACCGGTGACGATTGCCGTCTTGTTGTCCAGCAGTCCCATTCATGCTCCTTTATTCAAAACGTCCAACTTGTTCAAAACATCCAAGATCTATTGGTCCCGAGTCAATCATGCCAGCGGGATTGGTGATCTAGTGGCCCATGCCCAGGCCGCCATCCACGGGGATGACGGCACCGGAAATGTATGCGGCTTCGTCACTGGCAATCCAGCGGACCACGTTGGCGACCTCGGAGGCCTCTGCAAAGCGGCCGGCCGGAACGCTCGCCAAGTAGGCTTTCTGGGTGTCTTCGGGAAGCTCCGCGGTCATGTCGGTGTTGATGAAACCCGGTGCGACCACGTTCGCCGTGATGCCCCGGCTGCCAAGTTCCCGGGTGAGGGAACGGGCAATGCCCACCATGCCGGCCTTCGAGGCCGAGTAATTGATCTGTCCCGGGGCACCGTAGAGGCCAGACACGGAAGAGATCAGCACAACCCGGCCCTTGCGCAGGCGGATCATGCCCTTCGAAGCCCGCTTGATGACCCGGAAGGCACCAGTGAGGTTGGTGTCGATGACGGAGGTGAAGTCGTCCTCGCTCATGCGCAAAAGCAGGGTGTCCTTGGTGATTCCCGCGTTGGCTACCAAAACCTCAACAGGTCCGTGGGCGGCCTCGACTTCCTTGAACGCGGCATCGAGGGAAGCCTCGTCGGTCACATCGGCCTTGACGCCAAGGATGCCCTCGGGAAGGGGCGTTTCGCTGCGGTACGTCACGGCGACCTTGTCACCGTTGGCGAGGAATGCCTCTGCGATAGCCAGGCCGATGCCGCGGTTTCCGCCCGTGATGAGGACACTGCGGGCGGTTGATACTGCTTCAGACATGCTGCTCTCCAGAGTTCCGCGGCAGCACCGTGCCGCTTGAAAGTGGGTGATTTCCTGCATCGATCTTAGCCGCCGCGAGCCTCCGGCCGCGGGTAGCTGCGCCCGGCGCGGTTTGGGAGGCCCGTTCGGGGGTGAGAGAATTGAGGGAAGCCGTTGGAGCGTGATGAATCAGCCGTGACAAGAGATAGCAGTCCCCTGCAGGCACCCGGGGACCCGGACGCCGTTTCAGGCGACCCCGTGGTGCACAGCATTACCGACGCCGCTGCCGCCCACTCGGACGACATGCGCGAACGAATGATCAAGTATGCCGTGGCGATGGGTATCCGCTTGGTGTGCCTCATCCTCATTTTCGTGGTCGATGGCTGGTTCAAGATCATCGCCGTCGCAGGGGCCGTGTTTTTGCCTTGGATTGCCGTAGTGATCGCCAATGGCAGCGACAAGGCCGAAGTACACAGCGACGCCTTGTTGGACTACGTCCCGGCCGCGGAGCTGGAAGCGTCACCCGATGAAGGGGAGCCGGCCGCAGCGCCCGTCACCATCTTGGAGGGCGAACTCATCGACGACGACGCCCGCCAAGATGCCTCCGGCCCGGAGCCGGATGACACCACCGGCGGCAAGCACCACTATCCGTTCAGCGGGGAAGAACAGGCGGCTTCATGAACATCTTCACTTTGGGCGGGCTTGGGCTAGAGAGTGAGCAACATGCCGGCCAGGGCGAGACGCCTGCGGCTGTGTGCTCACGCAAGGCGTGCCGCGCGGATGCCACGTGGCAGCTCCTCTGGAACAATCCCCGTATCCACGCTCCCGAGCGCCGCAAGGTGTGGCTGTCCTGCGAGGAGCACCGGGAATGGTTGGAGGACTACCTGCAGACCCGCGGCCTTTGGAAAGAGACATTACCTTTCGACAAGGCCACTGACCCAGGCGAGGCCCGCTGAATGTACCGCTTTCTTTTTTCCAGCAAATGGCTGGGCTACTTTGTCCTGGCCGTGATCTTCGCCACGGGTTGCGTTTTGCTGGGCCGCTGGCAAATGGACCGCAGGGCCGAGACGTTGGCGGAAATCAATCGTGTCGTCAACAACTATTCGGCCACTCCCCTCCCCTTCTCTGCTGCCAAGGCGGAGTTCCAGTCTTTGGATCCCGAACGGGAATGGGCGCAAGTTGAGCTGCACGGAAGGTACGACGTTTCGGGACAACGAGTCGTCCGTAACCGTCCCCTCAACGGCCAGCCGGGTTACGAGGTAGTGGTCCCGTTCCGGTTGTCAAGCGGCGAAGCGGTTGTGGTTGATCGCGGGTGGCTGCCCATCGGAAACAAGACTCCCGGCCACCCCGACAGCATCCCGGCCCCGCCGGCCGGGGAGGTCACCGTCGTCGTACGATTGCAGGCTTCGGAGGCCGACCTAGGGCGTGGCGCCGTCGATGGCCAGCTGCAATCGATCGATCTTCCTTCCTACGCCACGGAACTTGGCTATCCCATCATGACCGGCGCCTACGGGCAGCTCGCCACAGAGTCGCCGGCTGTCCAGGTGATGCCCGCGCCGTTCGCCAAGCCGGCCACGGACGAGGGTACCCATCTCTCCTACTCCTTGCAGTGGTTTGCCTTCGGCGTGCTCATGTTCGTCGGTTTCGGCTACGCGGCCCGGCAACAGGCCCGCAATGCCCGGATTGATGCCGAGGACGAGGAAGAAGAGCTAAGCGCGATTCCTCGCCGCAAGGAGCCCGCGCCACGGAAATCAAAGCGGCCAACGGCCGAAGAAGAGGAAGACGCCATCCTGGATGCACAAGGCTACTGAGATGGTCCCGGCACCCGTGCTGAATGTGAAGTCGGCCCTGGCCGCGGCCGGCGCCCAAGACACGGTGCGCACGTTCGACGACGAAGTCCCCACCGCGGCCGCGGCGGCTTCGTTGCTGGGTTGCGATGTTGCGGCCATCGCCAACAGCCTGGTGTTCGAGCTTGACGGCGCTCCCCTGTTGATTCTCGCGAGCGGGGCCGCGAAGGTGGACACCGCCCTGGTGGCGGCGTCCTTGGGGACGGCCAGGATCCGCCGGGCAAGCCCTGACTTTGTCTTTGAGCACACCGGCCAGGCCGTAGGCGGCGTAGCTCCCGTTGGACACCCGCAGCCCATTCGAACCATCCTCGATATTTCGTTCCAGGAGCATCCACTGCTCTGGGCAGGCGCGGGTGACCATAACTCGATGTTCTCCATCAGTTACAGCGAGCTCCAACGGATTACGGCCGCCCAGCCCTTGAAGGTCCGCTGAGGCGTTAGTCTCCCGCGGTTATGATCCGGTTGGTCATTGACCCGCGGGTCATTGATCCGCCGCGGCCTGGGGCTAGGCTGTGAGCATGGCTGAATACACCTACGTCACGTACATCGAAGGAACCCCGGACCAGATTTGGACGGCACTGACGGACGAAGCCCAAAGCGCTGAGTACTGGGGCCACGCCAATGTCTCGGACTGGAAGGCAGGTTCACGCTGGGAACACCGGCGCACGGACGGCTCCGGAACGGCCGACGTCGTGGGAACCATCCTGGAGGCAACCCCGCCGGCGCGCCTTGTGAACACGTGGGAGGATCCCGCGGTTCCAGCAGTGGTGAAGCCCGACGTAGTCACCTTCACCATCGAGTCACATGACGGCATTGCCAGGCTCACGGTCCATCACAGGAACATCGCGGACGACGAACAGTTGGCGATTGCAGGCCGCGGCTGGTCGGCGGTCCTGTCCAATCTGAAAAGCTACATCGAACTAGGCCGGCCACTGGCCTCCGTGCCGTGGGAAATGCCCTGAGGCGATCGCCTAAGCGAGGGTGATGAGGTCCAGGTAGTCTTCGTTCCAGTGGTCCTCGACGCCGTCCGGAAGCAGCACCACGCGTTCCGGGTTCAGAGCCTCCACGGCGCCTTCATCGTGGCTGACGAGCACGACGGCGCCGGAATAGTTCCGCAGTGCGCCGAGGATCTCAGCGCGGCTGGCCGGGTCGAGGTTGTTGGTGGGCTCGTCCAGGAGCAGCACGTTGGCGCTCGAGGCCACGATCGTGGCGAGGGCCAGCCGCGTCTTCTCACCACCGGAAAGCACACCCGCCGGTTTGTCGACGTCGTCGCCCGAGAACAAGAAGGAACCGAGGATCCCGCGGACCTCTGCGTCCTTCATGTCCGGAGCTGATGAACGCATGTTCTCCAGGACGGTGCGGTCGTGGTCCAGGGTTTCGTGTTCCTGTGCGTAGTAGCCCACTTTGAGCCCGTGGCCCGGGACGATCTCGCCGGTGTCCGGCTTGTCCACCCCTGCAAGCATCCGCAGGAGGGTGGTCTTGCCCGCACCGTTGAGGCCGAGGATGACCACCTTGGAGCCGCGGTCGATTGCCAGGTCCACATCGGTGAAGATTTCCAAGGAGCCGTATGACTTGCTCAGGCCTTCCGCCGTGAGCGGAGTCTTGCCGCACGGAGCAGGATCCGGGAAACGCAAAGCCGCCACGCGGTCATGCTCGCGGACTGCTTCCAGGCCGCCAAGCAGCCGTTCGGCACGCTTCGCCATGTTCTGCGCCGCAACGGCCTTGGTGGCCTTGGCCCGCATCTTGTTGGCCTGGTCCATGAGGACCTGGGCCTTCTTCTCGGCGTTGGCGCGTTCTCGCTTGCGGGCGCGCTCGTCGGTTTCACGCTGTTGCAGGTAACGCTTCCAGCCCATGTTGTAGAAGTCGATCTGCGCCCGGTTGGCGTCCAGGTGGTAAACCTTGTTGACCGTGGCTTCGAGGAGCTCCACGTCGTGGCTGATCACAATCAGCCCGCCCTGATGGCCCTTGAGGAAGTCACGGAGCCAGGTGATGGAGTCTGCGTCGAGGTGGTTGGTGGGTTCGTCGAGGAGGAGCGTTTCGGCGTCCGAGTAGAGGATCCTGGCCAGCTCCACGCGGCGGCGCTGGCCGCCGGAAAGTGTCTTGAGAGGCTGGTTCAGGAGCCGCTCGGGAAGGGCCAGGTTGGAGGAGATAGCTGCGGCTTCGGCTTCGGCGGCATAACCGCCTCCTGCGAGGAACTCGGCTTCCAAGCGGTCGTAGCGGTTCATGGCTTTGCGCTGGACGGTTGCGTCTTCGCTGGACATGTCCGTTTGGGCTTGCTTTAGCTTGCCCACCACCACGTCGAGCCCGCGGGCGGAAAGGATGCGGTCCCGTGCCAGCTGTTCCATGTCCGGGGTCCGCGGATCCTGGGGCAAGTAGCCAATCTCACCACTGCGGGCAACCTTGCCTGCCGCGGGCAGTCCCTCGCCGGCAAGAACGCGGGTGAGGGTCGTCTTGCCTGCGCCGTTCCGGCCCACCAGACCGATTTTGTCCCCCTTATCCACGCGGAAGCTCACCTGGTCCATGAGCAGGCGGGCGCCGGCGCGCAGTTCGAGTTCCTGGACGGTAATCAATTCGGGGGATGCCTTTCAATGGGGAACACCCGCAGCACCGGAGGTCAAGGCGCGGCTGAAGTGGAGGGGCCGAACAAACGGCCTTTACGATTCTACCGCCCACCGGGTCCCACACTCGCCAGCGTCAAGGGCGGGCGCGGATGGCCCTGAAATAGTAAGCACCCTTGCTACTATTTTCGGCGCGTGGTTAGGTGAAGGTAGGACGATTGCAAGGGAGGCTCTCGATGAGCAGTGCAACAGGATCCGATGGCAAACACGTCCGGGCCGACCGCGGCCAGGATGAAGTCCCATACGCCGCCGAACCACGGAGCGACCGGGTAGACGGTGTACGTGGAAACGGCCCCGGTTACGTTGACCGTGGCTACGTTGACGAAACGAGCAGCTATCCCGTGGTTCCCGCAGCTTCCGAGCCGGGCGCGGCCACCCGTGAGACCGTCATCGCCCGCGAAAAGGAGCAGTTCGGCGGAATCAAGATTGGCTCTGCCTTCTTCGGCTGGCTGACCGCCACGGGGATGGCCGTGCTGCTGGTCGCCCTCCTTGCGGCGGCGGGGATCGCTGTCGGGCTCGCCAACAACGCGAACGTCAGTGATGCAGTGAACCTGGCATCTTCGCAGCCCGTAGGCATTGCGGGGATCATCGCGCTCCTGGTGATCCTGTTCCTCTCCTATTATTGCGGCGGCTACGTTGCCGGACGCATGGCCCGGTTCAACGGCGTCAGGCAAGGGCTCATGGTCTGGTTTTGGGCAATTATCGTCGCCGTGCTGGTGGCGTTGCTGGGCTTGCTCGCCGGACCGCGGTTCAATATCCTCGCCAACGTGAACAGCTTCCCGAGGATTCCCGTGAATGAGGGACAGCTCAGCACAACCGGCATCATCGCCGCCGTCGTGGTGGCAGCAGTGACCCTCGCCGCCGCGGTATTGGGCGGACTGGCCGGCATGCACTACCACCGGAAGGTGGACCGCGCGGGCTTCACCCCAACAGCAGAGGACGTCGAGGCGTAGCAACGGCGGCTCCGGCCCAACTGCGCCGCTCTTTGTACCTTGGGCCCAAGGCCTTGCCATGCTGCTCGTGGAGACCCTACAAAATGCCGTGTCAGACCGCTCTGTAGTGTCGGTTCCAGGGGATTCACTCCGCCCCAGGCACAGACAGGACACACCATGAGCAGCACCGAAACCGCTTCCACGCGGGGAACCTCTCCCCGCACGCGCTGGACGTCCACGGACATCGGCCTCATCGCGGTATTCGCGGCCCTCGTGGCCGCCTCAACGCTGATTCCAGGCATTCCGGTCGGCGCCTTGGGCGTGCCGATCACCCTGCAGACCCTTACCGTCATCCTGACGGGACTCGTACTCGGCGGCGGGCGGGCTTTCGCCGCCGTCGGCCTTTACACCCTGCTCGGTTTCGCGGGACTGCCGATCTTCAGCGGCGGCCGGAGCGGGCTCGGTATCCTGGCGACGCCGTCGGCCGGCTACATCATCGCCTTTCCCTTGGCGGCGGCCGCCACCGGCTGGCTGGCAGCGATCGTGATCCGCAAGACCGTCAAGTACCGCGCCGTTTTCCTGTTTGCCGCAGCCATGATCAGCACCATCGTCCTCATCCACGGCCTCGGAGTGCTTGGCTTCATGGTCAATGGCAAGTTCGACTTCGCCAAGGCAGTCCTCGCCGACCTGCCGTACTACCCCGGGGATACCATCAAGAACGTCCTGGCGGCGATCATCGCCGTCTCGCTCCACAAGGCCTTCCCGGACATCCTGGTCCGCCGCGTCAAGTAGCGCGGGAACAATCAGTACATGAACACCATCATTCTCAGCGAAGTCTCAGTGCGCGTAGCCGTCGATGGCGGCCCGGCGCCCAAGACTTTGCTGCAGGACGTCTCGTTGGAACTCACAGAGCGACGCATCGCGGTCATCGGGGCCAACGGCTCGGGAAAGTCCACCCTGCTGCGCTTGCTCAACGGCTTGGTGGCTCCCAGCGAAGGTACCGTCAGCGTCAACGGCGCCGACAGCTTGCGGGACGTACGCCAGGTCCGCAGCCAGGTGGGCTTCGTCTTCACCGATCCCCTGTCGCAGCTGGTCATGCCTACGGGCCGGGAGGATGTTGAACTCTCCCTGCGGCGTTCCGTCAAGAACTCCAAAGAGCGCGCGGCCCGGGCGGAAGCTGTGCTGGAACGGTTCGGGCTACTGGACCTCGCCGACCAGAGTATTTACGAGCTCTCCGGCGGAGAACGGCAGCTGCTCGCCCTTGCCGCCGTCCTCGCGGTGAACCCCGCCGCGCTGGTCCTCGACGAGCCTTCAACGCTGCTGGACCTGCGCAACCGGGAACTGCTGAGGCGAACCCTTGCAGGCCTGGAGCAACAGATCATCATGTCCACCCACGATCTCGATCTTGCCCTCGAAGCCGATCGCGCCTTGGTGGTGGATTGCGGACGGATAGTGTTCGACGGCGGAGCAGCCGACGCCGTCGAACACTATCGTGCGCTGTGCGCAGCTGAATCCCCCCAAGGCAAGGTGCAGGCGACGTGAGGGGCCGCGGGGTACTGATCCCCAACTATGTGCGGGGCGAATCGATCGTGCACCGCACGCCGCTGTGGCTCAAGTTCCTGCTGGTTGCCGGCTGCGGCTTGGCATCGTTCCTGATCGTGGACTGGCTTGTCTCGGCGGCGGTCCTCGCAGTGATGTGCGGACTCTTCCTGCTGAGCGGTGCCGGATTCAAACGGCTCGCCCGTTCCGTGTGGCTCGTGACGCCCATCCTCGTTGCGATCGGCGCCTTCCAATGGTGGCAGCTTGGCGGCCCCGTTGCCGCGCGGATCGTGCTCAATGTGCTTGTCTGCGTCGTCGCGGCGTCGGTGCTGACCGTCACGACTCCCGTGCAGGCATTGCTGGACGGGGTGGTTGCCCTGTCCAAGCCGTTCAAGCGTTTCGGGGCGGACCCTGAGCGCTTCGCCCTGACCATCGCCATCATGCTGCGCAGCCTTCCGTTCATTGCCGGCGCGTTCTCCGATGTCCGTGACTCAGCCCGGGCAAGGGGGCTTGAACGCAATCCCCGCGCCCTGGTGTTGCCGGTGTTCATCACCACGGTTGCCTATGCGCGGCAGACCGGCGACGCCTTGGCCGCGCGCGGCCTTGGCGACCCCGAAGACTAATCGGCCGTCAACTGCGCGTACTGGAACATCGCTGCCGTGCCCATTCCACCTGCGATGCTGATCATCGCCAGCGCCAGGCTCTCCCGGCCTGGCTGCGTCTCGGCGATCCTGCGGGCTTGGGCCAGCAGCCGTGTCACCAGGACAGCCCCCGACGCACCGTACGCGTGTCCCAAGGCCAGTGCGCCACCGTCAAGATTCGCCCGTTCCGGTTCCACGCCAAGCGCGTCAAGGCAGGCGAGGGTCTGCGAAGCGAACGCCTCGTTGAATTCCACGAGGTCCAGTTTCCCCGGTTCAAGACCAAGCTCCGCGAGCAATCGCTTGGCCGCCACTGAAGCTCCGATGCCCAGCAGTTCCGGCTCAACGCCCGCAGTGTCGCAGCCCAGGACGAGCAATCCGTCCGCGGCACCAAGTTGCCGTGCCCGCTGGAGTGAAGTGATCACGACGGCGGAGGCCGCGTCAGCGTCGAAGCACGAGTTTCCGGCCGTAACAGTGCCGCCCGGTACGAATGCCGGCGGGAAGCGGCCCATGAGTCCGGCCTTGAGGGATGCCCGGGGTCCGTCATCCGCCTGCACCACGGCGCCCCCTGCTTCCACGGGAACAATTTCCGGGGCGAATGCGCCCCGGGCGCTGGCAGCGACGGCGCGCTCGTGACTCCGCACGGCGAACCCGTCCTGTTGTTCGCGACTGACGCCACACTCCCGCGCTACGTTTTCAGCGGCCACACCCATGTCCGGATCCCCGAACTCGGGCGGCACAAAGGTGGCGCGGGTGTAGAAGTCCGGTTCGCCGTCGGGGTCTTGATTCCTCCTGGCACGCAGCGGAGCAGTACTGATACTCTCCACTCCCCCGGCCAGGAAGACCCCGTTACCGCCCGCGGCAACGAGCCGGGATGCCAAGGCGATGGCGTCGAGTCCGGAGCCGCATTGCCGGTCGACAGTCAGTCCGGGAACCCCCACCGGCAGTCCCGCCCGCAAAGCGGCATACCGGGCCAGGTTTCCGCCCCCGCCCACCGCATTGCCGATCACGACGTCGCTGACGTCCGAGCCGGCAACACCCGTGGCTGTCAGCAGTGCGCGCAGCACGGGAGAGAGGAGCTCCTCGGCGCGAAGCGACTTCAATTGTCCGTTGGCCCGGCAAATTGGTGTGCGAAGGGCGGAGATGATCACCGGCTGGCGCGAAGGGTCCGGCCCTGTGCCCGGCTCGCGGCTAGGCAAGGGGTTTCGCCCGCGGATCGTTGTTCTCAATCCAGTCGAGCAACATCTGGCGGCTGATCTTCCCGCGGTCCGTCACGGGCAATTCGGACAGCGTGAAATACCGCAGGGGCCGCTTGTCCCGGGCGAGCAGACCGTCCAAGCCCGTCTTCACCTGGGTTGCGGTCACGGAACCGTAGGCGGGAACGATTCCGGCGACAACTTTCTGGCCGCGGACTTCGTCCAGCATTCCAGCCGCGACGGCCGCCGAAACCCCGGGAACCGATGCCAAGGCAAGCTCCACTTCGTGGGGGTAGACGTTCCTCCCGGAGGTGATGATCATGTCGGACCGACGGCCGAGGATATGAAGGACACCGGAATCCACATAGCCCTGGTCCCCCACCGTGTACCAACCGTCAAAGCAACGTAGCGCCTGGCCGTCATCGCCCCAGAGATACCCGTTGCTGACCATGCCGGACCGGACGCAGATATTCCCGTCGGCCCCTTCGGGCCGCTCCGCGCCGTCGTCGTCCATGATCTTGAGTTCGACGCCGGGAAACGGTTGGCCGATTCCCGTGCCGCCGGCGTCGAGCGGTTCACCGGCAGCGAGCCGCGTTCCGGAAACAAAGCTGAGCTCGGACGCGCCGTAGTACTCGAAAATTGCAGCATTGGGCGCCCAACGCCTGGCCGCTTCGAGGGTACGGGCGTCGAGCTTCGAGCCTGCGCAGATGATGCTCCGCACGCCGGATGCGTCCACGCCCCCGGTCAATCCGCGCTCGCTCAACAGTCGCAGCATGGTGGGCACGAGGACCAGCCGGGTGACGCCGTCGTAACTGATCGCTGCGTGGACATCGCCGACGTCGAATGTCTCCAAAGTGTGGAAGGCCGCCCCGGCATACAGGCATTCGGACAGGGCGTACAGGTTCAAGCTCGCGGCCAGCGGTCCGGGCGCGAGCGTCCTGTCCTCCGGTGTGAGCCCGAAGAACTCGATGGAGGCGTCGAACGAGACTTGCCACGAATGCCGTGAACGGGTGAAGGCTTTGGGAACGGACGTGGTTCCGGACGTCAGTCCGATCAGGAACGTGGAGTCCGGATCGCCGTCGGCCAACTCGTCACCGTTGCCAAGCTCCCGGCTGGTGGCGGGCCCGGCTTGTCCGATCCTCTGGGCGACCTCATCGATCATGGCTTGCGGCCACAACGGGTCGAGCATGGCGCAGCGCCGTTCGCCGGCCACGGCGGCCGTGTACGCCACCACGAAATCCAGGGAATTGGGCTCGACGAGTACCGTCGTCGCGGCCGTCTCCGCCAGGCGCAAGGTGGCGGCGTCCCGAAGGTCAGCCCAGTTGAGCCGTTTGCCGCCGACGACGACGGCGGTGTCGTCGGGGCGTTCATCGGCCCAGAGCTGAAGTTTGTCCAGAAAAGGCATCATCGAATTTTAGCCTGTGCGGTGGGTCCGCGGCTTACTGTGACGCCACTCGTGCGGTCGGGAGATCTAGGTACGACGACGGCCGGTCACCTTTCGCGAAAGGTGACCGGCCGTCGTCGTAACCTAAGCAGGGGCCTCCGCCGCCGAGGGTTCCCTGGCCAAAGCGAAGCGAGGCTAGGGAGGCGGTGGGGACCTAGATGTTGAAGCCGAGGGCCCGCATCTGGTCTTTGCCGTCGTCCGTGATCCGCTCGGGACCCCATGGCGGCATCCATACCCAGTTGAGGCGCCAGTCGTCCACGATGCCGTCGAGGGACTGGCCGACCTGCTCTTCGAGGACATCCGTCAGCGGACAGGCCGCCGTCGTCAACGTCATGTCGATGAGCAGAGCGCCGTCCTCCTCGGAGTACTTCAGACCGTAGAGCAGCCCAAGGTCCACCACGTTGACACCGAGTTCCGGGTCAATGACATCCTTGAGCGCCTCCTCGACGTCCTCGAGGCTGGTGCGAGCCGCGTTGATTTCGGTCATGGCGGGAGTCCTAACTAGGCCTGTGCTGCTGCGGCAGCAGCGATGGTGGCTGCGCCGGCGCCCGTGGCGTAACGGTCGTAGCCTTCTTCTTCGAGGCGGTCGGCCAATTCAGGGCCGCCCTCTTCGACAACCTGGCCATCGACAAACACGTGGACGAAGTCCGGCTTGATGTAGCGCAGGATGCGGGTGTAGTGGGTGATGAGCAAGGTACCCATGTTGCCCGTGGCGTGGGCGCGGTTGACGCCCTCGGAGACGACCTTGAGCGCGTCGACGTCCAGGCCGGAGTCGGTCTCGTCAAGCACGGCGAACTTCGGCTTGAAGAGTTCGAGCTGGAGGATCTCCACTCGCTTCTTCTCGCCGCCGGAGAAGCCCTCGTTGACGTTGCGCTGTGCGAAGTCGGCGTCGATACGCAGTTGCTGCATGGCCGCCTTGACGTCCTTGGTCCAGGTGCGGAGGGCGGGAGCTTCGCCGTCGATTGCGGTCTTGGCGGTGCGCAGGAAGTTGGTCATGGTGACGCCCGGAACCTCTACGGGGTACTGCATGGCCAGGAAGACGCCTGCGCGGGCGCGCTGGTCAACGCTCATGGCCAGCACGTCTTCGCCGTCGAGCGTGATGGTGCCGCGTGTGACGTTGTAGCGCGGGTGGCCGGCAATGGTGGACGCCAGGGTGGACTTGCCCGAACCGTTGGGGCCCATGATCGCGTGGGTCTCGCCGGTCTTGATGGTCAGGCTGACGCCCTTCAGGATCTCCTTGGTGCCCTGCTCCGTCTCGATGCTGACGTGCAGGTCCTTGATCTCAAGAGTAGACATGCTCTTCTTTCTTTCGTAAGTCTTTAGGCACTTGGCGCTCAGTAGTTCTGTACTGAGGCGCCGTTCACAACGTTGGTCACGTCCACGTAGACGTCGTCGCCGTCGAGGCTGACGGCGAAGACCGGGACGGGGTCGTAGGCAGGGAGCTGCAAGGGCTGTCCGGTGCGGAGATCGAACTGGGAACCGTGGCCCCAGCATTCGATCGCGCAGCCTTCGATTTCGCCCTCGGAGAGCGAAATGTCCGCATGCGAGCAGGTGTCGCCGATGGCGTGGATCTGACCCATCGAGTCCTTGACGATGGCTACGGGGTAGTCATCGATCAGGATGCGCAGCGCCTGCTTGACCTGGATCTCGTTGGCGTTGCATACCAGTTCGCCTTGTGGCTGATCGCTCATAGTCTGTTTTCCCTGCTTGGCTTGTATTAGTTGTCGCTCGCGGCGAGCTCACGCTCAACAGCTTCGGTCAGGCGCTCTTCGAGTGCCGGTACCTTGATCTGCTGGATGATCTCGTTGAGGAAGCCGCGGACCACCAATCGGCGGGCTACGTCTTCAGGGATGCCGCGTGCCATGAGGTAGAACAGGTGTTCGTCATCGAAGCGGCCGGTGGCGCTGGCGTGGCCGGCACCCTCGATCAGGCCCGTTTCAATTTCCAGGTTCGGCACCGAGTCGGCGCGCGCACCGTCCGTGAGGACCAGGTTGCGGTTGGCCTCGTAGGTATCGGTGCCTTCGGCTTCCTTGCGGATCAGGACGTCGCCAACCCACACCGTATGCGCGTTGCGGCCTTGCAGGGCGCCCTTGTACAGGACGTTGGACTTGCAGTTGGCCACGGCGTGGTCAACGAACAAGCGCTGCTCAAGGTGCTGTCCGGCGTCGGCGAAGTACAGGCCGAACATCTCGGCTTCAGCGCCCGGTGCAGTGAAGCGCGTGGACGGAGTCATGCGCACGACGTCGCCACCGAGGCTGACCACGATGTGCTTGAACTTGGCGTCACGGCCCAGCTTGGCCTGCTGCGACGAGGCGTGAACGGCGTCGTCGTTCCATTCCTGGAGCGAGATGACCGTCAGGTCGGCACCGTCTTCGACGAGGATTTCGACGTTCTCGGAAACGATCGCGCTGCCCTGGTGGTCCAGGACGATCCGGGACTTGGAGAAGCGCCCTGCCACGATCACTATGTGCTGGGCGGAAGCTTCCGTGGAGGTGCCGGTCAGCAGGACGGACACTTCGCCGTCGAGCTGGAGCTCGGCGGGCACCGTGATGACGGTGGCCTCCTTGAAGTTCTCCCAAGCGTTGGCGGACACGCGGTCCTCCGGAATGGCCGCCGACCCGATGCGGGCATCGTCCCGCCCCACGGTCTCGACGACGACGCCCTCCGGGGCGGTAACGGCGACCGACGGTGCCGAACCGGAGAGGACCTCGTTGTGAAGGCCGCGAAGGCGCTTGAGCGGGGTGAAGCGCCAGTCTTCTTCCAGCCCGGTGAGGGGCTTGAAGTCGGCCAGCTTGTACGAGGTCAGTCGACCTGCGCGTGAGCTGTCCGGAATTCCAACGCCGCCGCCGTGGGAGTGGCTCTTGGCCGAGGCGCCCGCAAGCGGTCCGGCCGAAGGAGCCTGTTCCAAGGCCTTTTCCGAGGTGGAAGACGTGTTCGTGCCGGTGTTGACGGGCGAGAGGTTCTCGCCTTCTTCGGTGAAGCCGTCGATAAATGGCTGTGCCGAGGGCGCGCCGATGCGGGCCTTTTCAGTAGTGATTTCAGTCATTGCTAACCGACGGATCCTTCCATCTGCAGTTCAATCAGGCGGTTGAGTTCAAGGGCGTATTCCATAGGCAACTCACGGGCAATCGGCTCAATGAAGCCGCGCACGATCATGGCCATGGCCTCGTCCTCGGGCATACCGCGGGACATCAGATAGAAGAGCTGCTCCTCGCTGACTCGGGAAACGGTGGCCTCGTGACCCATCACCACGTCATCCTCGCGGATGTCGATGTAGGGATAGGTGTCGGAACGGGAAATGGTGTCTACCAACAAAGCGTCGCAACGCACGGTGTTGGCGGAGTGCTTGGCGCCTTCGCGGACCTGGACCAGGCCTCGGTACGCTGCACGGCCGCCGCCGCGGGCCACGGACTTGGAGATGATTGAGCTCTTGGTGTTCGGCGCGATGTGGACCATCTTCGAGCCGGTGTCCTGGTGCTGGCCTTCGCCGGCGAACGCGATCGACAGGGTCTCACCCTTGGCGTGCTCGCCGACCAGGTAGACGGCCGGATACTTCATGGTCACCTTGGAGCCGATGTTGCCATCAATCCATTCCATGGTGGCGCCTTCTTCGCAGATGGCACGCTTGGTGACCAGGTTGTACACGTTGGTCGACCAGTTCTGGATGGTCGTGTAACGGACGCGGGCGCCCTTCTTCACGATGATTTCCACCACGGCGGAGTGCAGCGAGTCCGAAGTGTAGATCGGAGCGGTGCAGCCTTCGATGTAGTGGACGTAGGAGTCCTCATCCGCGATGATCAGCGTGCGCTCGAACTGGCCCATGTTCTCGGTGTTGATGCGGAAGTAGGCCTGCAGCGGGATGTCCACGTGGACGCCCTTGGGGACATACACGAAGGAACCGCCGGACCAAACGGCCGTGTTCAACGACGCGAACTTGTTGTCGCCCACCGGAATGATGGTGCCGAAGTACTCCTGGAAGATCTCCGGGTGCTCGCGAAGCGCGGTGTCGGTGTCCAGGAAGATCACGCCCTGCTTTTCCAGGTCCTCGCGGATCTGGTGGTACACGACCTCGGACTCATACTGCGCGGCCACGCCGGACACGAGGCGGCTGCGCTCGGCTTCCGGGATGCCCAGCTTCTCGTAGGTGTTGCGGATGTCCTCGGGGAGGTCTTCCCACGTGGCAGCCTGCTTCTCGGTGGAGCGCACGAAATACTTGATGTTGTCGAAGTCGATGCCGGAGAGGTCTGCACCCCAGGTGGGCATGGGCTTGCGGTCGAAGTACTTCAAGCCCTTGAGGCGCAGGTCCAGCATCCATTCCGGCTCGTTCTTCTTCGCCGAAATGTCGCGGACTACCTCTTCGTTGAGACCACGGCGTGCGTTTGCGCCGACGTCGTTCTTGTCAGCCCATCCGTACTCGTAGTTGCCAATACCGTGCAGCTCGGGATTCTTCTCCAGAATCTCCGAGATCACAGCACCGTCAGCTAGCGCTTTCTCTGCTGTTCCTTCAGCTAATTGACCCGTCATCACGGCCTTTCTTACTGATTGTTTGATTCGACATGGGGCGTGGCCCGCAGCTTTGGAAACCCGAGGGCCTCCTTGGCGGCTGGCCTGCCGGTAGGAATGTGGGTGGTGCAGACATGTCCGCCCTGCGCGAGGGTAGAGAGCCTGCGGACATCGACGCCGACCAAACGGGAAAACAGTTCGGTCTCGGTGTCGCAAAAAACGGGAAATTCCGCGGCGAGCTGCTGGATGGGGCAATGGCCCTGGCACAGCTGGACACTTGAGAGGGAAGCGGGCAGGGGCGCCTTGGTCTCAATCGATGCAGCCGATGCAACATATCCGTCCCTGCTAAGCGCCTTCGACAGCGCCACAGCGCGGGCCGTTATGTCGGACCCTGCCCGGTCGATTTCGGGCGCATAGCGCTGTTCCATCTCGGCGAAGCGCTCTACCGCATAGTCCCTGACAGCTTCCTCGCCTGCGAGGTCCCTCAGGCGCCGCAAGGCGGAACTGGCAATGTTCAAGTAGTCATCCCCGAGCTTCGACTGCCCCCGTGAGCTGAGGACATAGCGACGGGCCGGCCGGCCTGCGCCGGCTCCTGCCTTCGCGACGCGCTTTACCTCTATGACCCCGGCACGCTGGAGGTGATCCAGATGCCGGCGGACAGCTGCGGGCGTGAAACCCAGCATGTCGCCGAGTTCAGCTGCGCTGACGGGACCGTGCTCCAACACCGCATTGAGAACGCGGTCCCGGGTACGGTCTTCCGCGTCAGCCACGCCGACGGCGGTCCCATCGGCCACAGACATGACCGCGCTGTGCCCTGCGGGCACGGAAACAGAACTCCTCATGGAATACACAACACAATCATGTCGTAATTTAGTCCGTGCATCCAGTAAGGCAAGGCTGGCCTGCGGCACCTTGCCCGCCGCACCCCTACTACTTCACGTAGAATACTTTGGTGCGATCCCCCGAATCCCCTGTCCTCACCATCGATGGACTCATCAAGGACGTTGGCCCGCTGGCTTCCCTTGACGGCAAGATGCTCCGGGTAGTCAGCGACCTGTCAATGTTCGCAGAACGCGGCCAGATCACGGCTTTGCTGGGCGCCAACGGCGCGGGCAAGACAACGACGCTCGAATGCGCGCAAGGCCTTCAAAAGCGTACCGGCGGCCGCATCGGGCTCCTCGGCGAAGACCCTGACACCGCCGGCGCGAACCTTCGTTCGCGCGTCGGCGTGATGCTGCAGGACGGCGGCCTCCCGCCGTCGGCCCGTCCCATCCCATTGCTTCGGCACATCGCAGGCATGTACCAGAACCCCCTTCCCCTGGACGGACTCGTCGAGCGCTTGGGCATCGACACCTTCAGCCGCACCGGCGTCCGCCGTTTGTCCGGAGGCCAAAAGCAGCGGCTCTCGCTCGCGGCTGCCCTGATCGGCAATCCCGAAGTCCTGTTCCTGGACGAGCCCAGCGCAGGGCTCGATCCCCAGTCCCGCCAAATCGTCTTTGAACTCATCGCCGAACTGCGGGATGCAGGCATGGGCATCATCCTCACCACGCACCTCATGGACGACGCCCAAAGGCTTGCGGACTATGTGTACATCATCGACGCCGGCCGCAACGTAGCGGAGGGCACCGTCGCCGACTTGTTGAGCCACGGCCATGAGGCCATGGACGGGGTGACCGAACGCACCCTGTTCTTCGACGCCCCGGCCGGACTCGACATTGCGGCAGCCATCGGCGATGAACTGACCATCACCGAAAGCCGCGCGGGCAGCTACGCGATCGCAGGCACGCTGACGCCGCAACATCTGGCGAAGCTCACGGCATGGTGGGCCGAGAAGGGCATCATGCCGGCGTCCCTCCGCTTGGAGGCTCGCAGCTTGGAAGACGTCTTCCTGGACATCTCCGGAAGGGACATCCGATGACCAGTGCCATCCCCGTGCGCAGCACACCCCACGCCGGACCGGCGCCCTTGATGCGCAGGATCCTGCTGCAGGGCCGCTACGAAACGTTGACTATGATCCGGAACGGCGAGCAGCTGATCCTCGCAGTGATCATGCCGTTGCTGGCCTTGGTGGGACTCACCGTCACGCCCCTGCTCGATGGCTTGGGTGCCAACCGTGTGGACATCGCGACCCCGGGCGTCCTCGCTCTGTGCGCCATGTCCACGGCGTTCACCGGCCAAGGCATCGCCACCGGCTTCGACCGCCGCTACGGTGTGCTCCGCTTCCTCTCGACCACTCCCCTGGGCCGGACCGGCCTCATTGCAGGCAAGATCATCGCCGTCTTGGCCGTCCTGGTCCTCCAGGTCCTGGTGATCGGCGCCGTGGCCGCGTTGCTGGGCTGGCATCCGCGTCCCGAAGGCTGGCTTCCGGGCCTGGGCCTTTTGGTTCTCGGCGCTTCAGCCTTCACTGCGCTCGGGCTCCTGGTTGCCGGTACCGTGCGGCCGGAGGCAACCCTCGCCATCACCAACCTGCTCTGGATCTTGCTGGGCGCCCTCGGCGGAATCGTGGTCCCTGCCGAGCGTTTGCCCGAACTGGCGCAGAACGTCGTGCACTTCCTGCCCTCGGGAGCACTGGGGCAGTCTCTCAGGGACGCTTTCCTCAATGGCAGCGTCTCCCTGCCCTACGTTCTTGTGTTGCTGCTGTGGACCATCGTCCCTGGCGCGGCCGCCGTCCGCTGGTTCAAATGGAACTGAGCGTCCCCTTGTGGAACCGAACCGTCAGCGTGAATTGAGTACCGAGAATTGAGAAAACTGTGAGCACGGCTTCCCGCCTCCCGAAGTCCATCCAGCAGTTGACCGCCAAGCTTCCCACGGAGGTCAACAGCACCATCCGCAGGCTGGCGATGTTGTCACTGATCGGCCAGGTGGTCCTGGTGGTCACCGGCGGCGCGGTCCGGCTGACATCCTCAGGCCTCGGCTGCCCCACGTGGCCGCGCTGCACCAGCGGTTCGCTTGTGAACACGCCAGAGATGGGCATCCACGGCTTCATCGAATTCGGCAACCGCATGTTGACGTTCGCATTGGCGGCGGTCGCCGTCCTGATGCTGGTGTATTTGTGGAACCTCCGCAAGGAACGTCGCGACCTTTTCCTCCTGGCTGTGGGCCTGCTCGCGAGCATTCCGGCACAGGCCATCATCGGCGGCATTACCGTGCTGTCCAATCTGAACCCGTGGGTTGTCGGCCTGCACTTCCTGGTTTCGATGGCTCTGGTTGTCTTCTCCACGCTCCTGGTCAACCGCGCCTATGGCCGGACCGGCCGCTTCATGAAGCTGACACTGGCAGCGATTCCGGGCGCCATGAGCCCCGTGATGACCGCCGTCGCGTTCTTCTCGGCAGTCGCTGTGTGCCTGGGCGTCGTGGTGACTGGCGCCGGACCCCACGCCGGCGACGCTAACGCGCCGCGCAACGATCTCGACTGGGACCTCTTCTCGCACATCCACGCAGTGCCCGCGTACCTCATCACGGCGGGAGCCGTCTTCGCCGTCTACTTCGTCCTGCGTAAGGGAATCACCGGCCTGTTCCGCACAGCTGCCTTGCTGCTGCTCGCCGTGACGGTCCTGCAGGCGGTCATTGGCTTTACCCAGTACTACAACGGCATCCCTGCCTTCCTGGTAGGCGCACACATGTTGGGTGCCGCCCTGCTCATGAGTGCCGCAACGAACGCCGCGGATGTGGCCCGGTTCAGCCCGAAAGTCTAGTTCAGACCTAAGCTCTGGCCCCCGGGCGGTTGCCCGCCTCCGCCTTAGCCAAAGGGAAGACCCTCTTTCGCATCATGCGATGTGAAAGAGGGTCTTCTGTTTTACGCCTAAAGGTGAGCGGGCGTTTGGGGAAACGGCGTCATAAGTGAGCGAGCGTCCCACGGTGACGGGGACGCCAGCGGCCGATGATCGAGGGGACGCCGACGGCGCGCGTAACGGGGCCGTCAGCCGCCGATGATCGGGGAGCCGATGAACGGGTCCACCGCAAGGGCAATGAAGAGAAGCGTCAGGTAGCTGATGGAACCGTGGAAGACCTTCATGGCTCCCTTGTTCGAGACGTCGCCGCCCTGTGCACGGTTGTAGAGGGCGTGTGATTCATACAGGAACCAGGCGCCCGCGAGGACGGCGGCGATGGTGTACACCCAACCCGCGCGGCCCACCGGCACCAAAAGCAGCGAGCACGCAACCATGGCCCACGCGTACAGGACCACCTGGACCGAAACCACCTTGGCGCCGGCGATGGCACCCAGCATGGGGACGTTGGCGTTGCGGTAGTCCTCGCCGTACCGCATGGACAGCGGCCAGTAGTGCGGAGGAGTCCACAGGAAGATCACCATGAAGAGCACGATGGCGGGCCACTCAACAGTGTTTGTCACCGCTGCCCAGGCGATCAGCACCGGGAAGCAGCCGGCGGCACCGCCCCACACGATGTTCTGTGCCGTGCGGCGCTTGAGGATCATCGTGTAGATGACAACGTAGAAAACAATCGCACCAAGGCCGAGCCAAGCCGAGAGCGGGTTGGCCCCGAACCACAGGATGGCGATCGAGGCAGCTCCAAGGATCCAAGCGAAGACGAGTGCTTCGCGCGGGGTGACTTCGCCCGTCACGAGGGGCCGCTTTTCGGTGCGGTGCATCAACTTGTCGATGTCGCGGTCGATGTAACAGTTGAAGACCCCTGCGCTGCCGGCTGCGAAGGCGCCACCCACCAATGTGGCGAGGATCAACCCGATGGAGGGAAAGCCCCGCTGCGCGAAGATCATGGTGGGCAAGGTGCTGACCAGCAGCAACTCGATCACTCGGGGTTTGGTCAGTGCCAGATACGCCTTGAACTTTCGGGACATTCCGCCCTTCCCCACAGCCGGGGAAGCATTGAGGGGCGTATCTGTTGTGCTCACGTTGGCAGTCACTCTGTTCTTTGCTGGTGTTGTCAAGGCGGGTTTCTCGCGGCGGCGGCACCTCGCTTCGGCCTCCAGATATCATACCGTGGCCTGTCCGACGCCACGGCACCCGGATTTTTCCTGTGTTTCCGAAAGTTCACCGGCACTTTGACGTCGCGGTGATTCATAAAACGGAATTTGCGTCCATTTTTTGAGATTCCCACCATTTGGGCCCGCGAACCGGGCTAAGCTGTCTGCAGATCAGCTCACGCAAGGTTTCCGAGAAAGCGTATTCTCAGATTTGCATGTCTGGATGATAGATCAACGTTTCAATGGTGAACGGCTGGTAGACACTTCGCAGCGGGCGCCATCCTGTGCCCGAGGTTTGCCATGTGCCGTCACCAGCCGTCAGCACAGAGAGGGGCTCGGTTTACGTGCCACATTTGGAAGAGCAAGAACTGACTTGGACCAGCCTGGACCAGCGCGCCGTGGACACCGTCCGCGTTTTGGCCGCTGACGCCGTCGAGAAGGTCGGCAACGGTCACCCCGGCACGGCCATGAGCCTTGCACCGGCCGCTTACCTGCTGTTCCAGAAGCTGATGCGCCACGACCCGAAGAACCCTGACTGGATCGGCCGTGACCGGTTCATCCTGTCCCCCGGGCACACATCCCTGACCCTGTACATCCAGTTGTTCCTTTCCGGCTACGGCCTGGAGCTGAAGGACCTCGAGGCCCTCCGCACCTGGGGTTCGCTGACCCCCGGCCACCCGGAATACAAGCACACCGCCGGCGTCGAGATCACCACCGGCCCGCTCGGCCAGGGCCTGGCCTCCTCGGTCGGCTTCGCCTACTCCCAGCGCCGCCAGCGCGGCCTGTTCGACGCCGACGCCCCCGCCGGCGAGAGCCCGTTCGACCACACCATCTGGGTCATCGCCTCCGACGGCGACCTCCAGGAAGGCGTCACATCCGAGGCGTCCTCGCTGGCTGGGCACCAGGAACTGGGCAACCTCGTGGTGATCTACGACGAGAACCACATCTCCATCGAAGACGACACCGACATCGCCTTCACCGAAGACGTGCTCAAGCGCTACGAGGCCTACGGCTGGCACACCCAGCGCGTGGACTGGACCAAGACCGGCGAATACGTCGAAGACGTCCAGGAACTCTACGGCGCCCTGCTCGCCGCCAAGGCCGAGACCACCAAGCCGTCCATCATCTCGCTGCGGACCATCATCGGCTACCCTGCCCCCAAGAAGCAGAACACCGGCAAGATCCACGGTTCGGCCCTCGGCGCCGAGGAAGTCGCAGCACTGAAGGAAGTCCTGGGCTTCGACCCCGAGCGTTCCTTCCAGGTTGACGAGGACGTCCTGGCACACGCCCGCGCCGTCGTTGAGCGCGGCGCATCCGCCCGCAGCGAATGGCAGGCGTCCTTCGAGGCCTGGCAGACCGCCAACCCCGAGAACGCTGCGCTGCTTGAGCGCATCGAGGCCAAGAAGCTTCCGGTCGAGCTCGACGCCGCCCTGCCGGTGTTCGAAGCAGGCAAGGAAGTCTCCACCCGCGCCGCCTCCGGCAAGGTCCTGAACGCGATCGGCCCGGTCCTTCCGGAACTGTGGGGCGGCTCCGCCGACCTCGCCGAGTCCAACAACACGACCATCGAGGGTTCGCCGTCGTTCATTCCGGCCTCGCGCTCCACGGGCGCCTGGAAGGGAAACCCGTACGGCCGGGTGCTGCACTTCGGTATCCGCGAGCACGCCGCCGCGTCGATCGTGAACGGCATCTCGCTGCACGGCCGCACCCGGGCGTTCTCCGGTACGTTCCTGATCTTCAGTGACTACCAGCGTCCCGCGATCCGCCTCGGTGCCCTCATGGGTGTCCCGTCGCTGTATGTGTGGACCCACGACTCCATCGGCCTGGGCGAAGACGGCCCCACCCACCAGCCGGTGGAACAGCTGTCCACCCTGCGCGCCATCCCGGGCCTGGACGTCGTCCGTCCCGGCGACGCCAACGAGGTTGCCGCAGCATGGAAGACCATGCTGGAGAACCACGAGAACCCGGCAGGCATCGTGCTGACCCGCCAGAACATCCCGACCTACGCACGCGGCGAGGGCGTTGCCGAGGGTGACACCTTCGGCTCCACCGCCGGCGTCGCAAAGGGCGGCTACGTCCTGGCGGAGGCTTCGAAGGACGGCGCTACGGTCCCGGCCGAGGTCATCCTGATCGGCACCGGTTCCGAAGTCCAGCTCGCGGTGAACGCCCGTGAAGCGCTCCAGGCCGAAGGCATCGCCACCCGCGTTGTCTCCATGCCGTGCGTCGAGTGGTTCAACAAGCAGGACTCCGCGTACCGCGAGTCCGTGCTTCCGGCCGCCGTGAAGGCCCGCGTCTCGGTCGAGGCCGGCCTGGCACTGGGCTGGAAGGAATTCGTCGGCGACGCCGGACGCTCCATCAGCCTTGAGCACTTCGGCGCCTCGGCCGACTACAAGCGCCTCTTCAAGGAGTTCGGCATCACGGCGGAAGCAGTCGCCGCCGCCGCCAAGGACTCCCTCGCGGGTCTCGGTAGCTGAAAACGCGTCTGAGACGAATCCGACTGCAACGAACAGATTTCCAAGGAGATTAAAGAAATGACTACGACTCCCACCCAGCAGCTTTCCGACGCCGGCGTGTCCATCTGGCTTGACGACCTTTCCCGGGAACGCCTCTCCAGCGGCAGCCTGCAGAAGCTCATTGAAGAGAAGAACGTCGTTGGTGTCACCACCAACCCGTCCATCTTCCACGCCGCCATCACCGCCGGCAGCGACTACGACGCCGTGATTGCCGAAGAGGCTGCCAAGGGCGCAACCGTCGAAGAGACTGTCTTCGAGATCACCACCACCGACGTCGCCGATGCCTGCGACCTCTTCGCCCCGGTCGCGGCAGCGAGCAAGGGCGTGGACGGCCGCGTCTCCATCGAGGTGGACCCCCGCCTCGCATGGGACACCGAAGGCACCATCGCCGAGGCCAAGCACCTCTACAAGAAGGTCAACAAGGACAACGTCCACATCAAGATCCCGGCAACCCTGGAAGGCCTCGCCGCCATCACGGCAACCCTGGCCGAGGGCATCAGCGTCAACGTGACCCTGATCTTCTCCCTGGAGCGCTACCGGGCCGTCATCAACGCTTTCCAGTCCGGCCTCGAACTGGCCAAGGAAAACGGCCACGACCTCTCCAAGATCCACTCCGTGGCGTCCTTCTTCGTCTCCCGCGTGGACACCGAGATCGACAAGCGCCTCAACGCCCTCGGCACCGATGAGGCCAAGGCCCTCAAGGGCAAGGCAGGCGTTGCCAACGCCCGCCTCGCCTACCAGGTCTACGAAGAGCTGTTCTCCACCGAGCGCTGGGCGGTCCTGGCCGAAGCCGGCGCGCTCCCCCAGCGTCCGCTGTGGGCTTCCACCGGCGTCAAGGACCCGGCCTACCCGGACACCCTGTACGTGACCGAACTGGTCGCCGCCGGCGTCGTCAACACCATGCCGGAAAAGACCCTCGACGCCACGTTCGACCACGGCGTCGTCACGGGTGACACCGTCTCCGGCACCTACGAGGAAGCAAACAGCGTCCTCAACGCATTGGAGGGCCTCGGCATCTCCTACAACGACGTCGTCGCAATCCTCGAATCCGAGGGCCTGGACAAGTTCGTGGCCAGCTGGAAGGAACTTCTGGCCGACGTCGAAGGCGCCCTCGCCTCTGCACGGAAGGCTTCCTAACCCACATGAGCACTCTCAGCTACGACGCCAGCGGCGCTGCACAGCAGGCCATCGAGCAACACATCCCGGCACTTGTCGAAGACCGGATTGCCACCAGGATTTTCGCTAAGGACCACACTTTGTGGGGTCCGGATGCTGAATCCGAATCCGCCATCCGTCTCGGATGGGTGGAAGCGGCAACCGTTTCCCAGCCCTTGGTTGAAGGGATCCTGGAACTCCGGGACGCCCTCCGGGCCGAAGGCGTCTCCCGCATTGTCCTGTGTGGCATGGGCGGCTCTTCGCTTGCCCCCGAGGTCATTGCCGGCACCGCTGGCGTCGAGCTGACCGTGCTGGACAGCACAGACCCCGAACAGGTCGGTGCTGCCCTCGCGGACCGCCTGGCCGAGACCGCCATCGTGGTCTCTTCCAAGTCAGGCTCCACCGTGGAAACCGACTCGCAGCGACGGGTATTCGAGCAGGCCTTCACCGAGGCCGGCATCGATGCCAAGAGCCGCATCATCATCGTGACCGATCCCGGTTCCCCGCTGGACAAGGCCTCCCGTGAAGCCGGCTACCGTGCCGTCTTCAACGCCGACCCTAACGTCGGCGGCCGCTTTTCGGCGCTGACGGCTTTCGGCTTGGTCCCCAGTGGCCTCGCCGGGGTCGACATCCAGGCGTTCCTGGACGAGGCCGAGGAAGCTGCGGAAATCCTCAACGAAGACTCAGCCGAAAACATCGGGCTCCGGCTCGGTGCCGCGCTGGGCGGAACCACCCCGCTGCGCAACAAGATCGTCATCGTCGAAGACGGTTCCGGAATCGTGGGATTTGCGGACTGGGCCGAACAGCTCATCGCCGAATCCACCGGCAAGCTCGGCACGGGCGTCCTGCCGGTAGTTGCAGGCCCTTCCGCACCCGAGGTCGGCAGCGGCGCCGAAGACGTCCTGGTGATCCGCCTCGTCGGTGCGGAATCCGACGTCGAACTCGGCGATAACGAAGCCGCCATCGCCGGTGGCCTGGCCACCCAGATGTTCGTCTGGGAGTTTGCCACCTCGGTCGCTGGGCGTCTGTTGGGCATCAACCCCTTTGACCAGCCCGACGTCGAGGCAGCCAAGATTGCCGCGCGCGGCCTGTTGGACGCGCGTCCCGAGCCGACGCCGGCGAACTTCGTCGACGGCGCGATCGAGGTCCGCGGAGGTGCGTGGCTCGGCGACGCGGCTACGGCCGCCGATGCCGTCAAGGCACTTCTCGGCGAACTCGGCACGGACGGCTACCTGAGCGTCCAGGCCTATTTCGACCGGATCGCGTTCGCTCAGCTGGAAGGCATCCGCGACGAACTCGCCGGAGTCAGCGGCCGTCCGGTCACTTTCGGCTGGGGTCCGCGCTTCCTGCACTCCACCGGACAGTTCCACAAGGGCGGACCGGCCATCGGTTCCTTCCTGCAGGTGACGGCTTCCGCGAGCGGCGACATCGCCATCCCGGAACGGCCGTTCACCTTCGGTCAGCTGATTGCGGCCCAGGCCGCCGGTGACGCCCAGGTTCTCGAGAACCACGGCCGTCCGGTCCTGCGGCTGCACCTCACGGATCGTGGAGCCGGAGTCGCCCAGCTCCAGGACATCGTCGCCGCGCTGGCCGGCCAGGCCAGCGCGCTCGAAAGCTAAGGCACAAACCCAAACATGCCAGAAACTGAAATCGGTTACAGGTCCACGGGAAAGGCAAGCCACCGCAATCCCCTCCGGGATCCTCGGGACCGGCGCCTGAACCGCATCGCAGGGCCTTCGTCATTGGTGTTCTTCGGAGTCACCGGTGACCTCGCCCGCAAGAAACTCATGCCGGCGGTCTACGACCTCGCCAACCGCGGGCTGCTGCCGCCGAGCTTCGCGCTCGTCGGCTTCGGCCGGCGGGACTGGAGCAACGAGGACTTCGCGAACGAAGTCAAGGAGAACGTCAAGGCGCACTCCCGCACCCCGTTCGACGACGCCGTCTGGAACCAGCTCTCCGAGGGCATCCGCTTCGTGCAGGGGGAGTTCGACGACGACCAGGCGTTCAAACGCCTCAGCGCCACCCTTGACGAACTGGACGAGACCCGCGGCACCCGCGGCAATCACGGTTTCTACCTGTCCATTCCGCCCAAGGCGTTCGAGCAGGTCTGCCAACAGCTCTCCAAGCACGGGCTCGCGCAGGCCGGCGACGGCCAGTGGCGCCGCGTGGTCATCGAGAAGCCCTTCGGCCACGACCTTGCGTCCGCGCGCAAGCTCAACGACATCGTGGAGTCGGTCTTCCCGCCGGACGCGGTCTTCCGCATCGACCACTACCTGGGCAAGGAGACAGTCCAGAACATCCTGGCGCTGCGCTTCGCCAACCAGTTGTTCGAGCCGCTCTGGAACGCCAACTACGTTGACCACGTCCAGATCACCATGGCCGAGGACATCGGCACCGGTGGCCGGGCAGGGTATTACGACGGCGTCGGCGCGGCACGCGACGTCATCCAGAACCACCTGCTGCAGCTGCTGGCCCTGACGGCGATGGAGGAGCCCATCTCCTTCAACGCCGATGACCTGCGTGCCGAGAAGGAAAAGGTCCTCGCAGCGGTCAGGCTCCCCGACGATCTCTCGACCCACTCCGCCCGCGGCCAGTTCGCCGGCGGCTGGCAGGGCGGCGAGCTCGTGCAGGGCTACCTGGAGGAAGAAGGCATTCCCGCCGATTCCAAGACGGAAACCTACGCGGCGATCCGCCTGGACATCAACACCCGGCGTTGGGCCGGGGCGCCGTTCTACCTGAGGGCCGGCAAGCGGCTGGGCCGCCGCGTCACGGAAATCGCCGTGGTGTTCAAGCGGGCACCCAACCTGCTCTTCCGCGGCCACGGCGAGGACGACTTCGGCCAGAACGCCGTGGTCATCCGGGTCCAGCCCGACGAGGGCGCGACCATCCGCTTCGGCTCCAAAGTACCGGGAACGCAGATGGAAGTCCGCGACGTCACGATGGACTTCGGCTACGGACACTCGTTCACCGAGTCCAGCCCCGAAGCGTACGAACGCCTCATCCTGGACGTGCTGCTGGGTGAACCGCCGCTCTTCCCCCGGCACCAGGAAGTCGAGGAGTCCTGGAAGATCCTGGACCCCTTCGAAGAATACTGGGCCGGACTCGACGAACAACCCGAACCCTACGCTCCCGGCAGCTGGGGCCCGGCCTCGGCCGATGAGCTGCTTGCCCGCGACGGACGAACCTGGAGAAGGCCATGATCGTAGATCTTCCCGACACCACCACCTCCAAGATCTCCAAGAAGATCACCTCCCTGCGCGAGCAGGGAGGCGTGATCGCCCTCGGACGCGTCCTGACACTCGTGGTCGTCACCAAGTCCGGCCTCGAGGAAGAAGCCATCGAGGCCGCCAACGAGGCCAGCCGGGAGCACCCCTGCCGCATCATCGTCCTCGCGGACGCGGGAAGCGAAGCGCCCAACCGCCTCGACGCCCAGATCCGGGTTGGCGGCGACGCCGGAGCATCAGAGGTCATCGTCCTGCGCGGCTACGGTGAACTCGCCAAGGAAAGCGAATCGCTCGTCGCGGCGCTGCTGCTCCCGGACGCGCCGATCGTGGCCTGGTGGCCGCACGGAGCCCCCGAGAACGCCTGCGAGACCTCCATCGGCAGGATCGCGCACCGCCGCATCACGGACTCCGCAAACGAGCCCGACCCCGCGGCAGCGCTCGCCCGGATCCGGAAAACGTACCGGGCAGGCGACACGGACCTCGCCTGGACACGCCTGACCAACTGGCGCCTCCAGCTCGCGGCAGCCCTGGACCAGGTGGATGAATCCCCCGTCACGGCCATCGCCGTCGAGGGCGCTTCGGACTCCCCCAGCACCCTGCTGCTGGCCGCCTGGCTCACGCTGTTCCTCGACGCGCCGGTCCAGATCGTCGCCGACCCGGCAGGAACCGGCATCCGCCGGGTACGGCTGAGCCGCGCCACCGGGGACGTCCAGCTCATCCGTCCCGGCCTCACCGTTGCGGAACTGACCCAGCCGGGCCAGCCCGCCCAGCGGATTTCACTGCCGCGCCGCAGCCTCCGCGACTGCCTCGCCGAAGAGCTGCGCCGCCTTGATCCGGACGATGTCTTCGGAGAAGTGATTACTATGGGACTGCCCCGAACCAATAGCAAGGAGTGACCGTCCCAGTGAGCGCTGACCCCAGAGTAAGCATCCATCCCGACTCCGCCGTCCTTATGGCCGCGATCGCAGCAAGGCTCATCACCAAGCTGGTGGACGTGCAGGACAAGCACGGCGAAGCCACGGTGGTCCTCACCGGCGGAACCGTGGGTATCGGCACCCTGAAAGCCGTTGCCGACTCGCCCGCGGCGCCCGCCGTTGACTGGTCCCGCGTGAACTTCTGGTGGGGTGACGAGCGCTTCGTCGGCAAGGACAGCACGGACCGCAACACCGTGCAGGCGCATGAGGCACTGCTTTCCAGCCTGCCGGTGGATCCGGCCCGCGTGCACGAACCGGGCTCATCGGACGAGTTCGCCACGGCGGATGACGCCGCAGCGGACTACGCTGCCCGGCTCAAGGCTGCTGCCGAAGCCGAGCACGCCGCGGATACTTCGGACAATCGTCCGGAGGAGGCAGGCGAGTTGCCTCGATTCGACATCCTGTTGCTCGGCGTGGGTCCCGACGCGCACATCGCCTCGCTCTTCCCCGAGCAGGCCGGTATCCGCGTGCAGGACCGCACCGTGGTGGGGGTCGAGAACTCCCCCAAGCCACCGCCGTCGAGGATTTCCCTAACGTTGCCAGCCATCAACTCCGCCCAGGAAATCTGGATGGTTGTGGCAGGCGAGGACAAGGCCGGAGCCGTGGGACTGGCCCTCGCGGGGGCCAACCCGGTCCAGGTTCCCGCTTCCGGCCCTAGTGGCCGGTCGAGGACCCTATGGCTCATCGACGAAAACGCAGCCTCACGTGTCCCCCAGCAGCTCGTCCGCAAGGACCCCGCGGGCGCGTAGCCGCTTGAGCGCTCCGGCCAGGACGATCTCCGCGTCCTGGCTGGAGCGTCTTTCTTTAACGTAATCCAGGTGGCTCTTGAAGACCTCGTCGTCTGCCCGTTCCATCGTGGCCTCGCCCTGTTCGCGGACGGCAATCAGACCGCATTTCGGGCAGTCCCAGCGAAGCGGAATTTGATCTTCCGGAAGCTTAACGAAAACAAGCCGCGTTTCATGTCCCTTGGCGCACCAATAGGGAACACGAATACGCGGCAAGCTTTCGCCGACTACCGAGTCGGGTTGGTTTCTCGGGGCCGATCCAGCTGTGACGCCGGCCCGGGTGCCCCGGAATCCAGAAGTACCATGAACCATCGTCGATCCCCTTAAGAGTTCGGCTGCATGGCGGTGAAGGCCATGCAGCCTAGTCTAGTGGGAGGATCCCGACGACGGCAGTGCTAGGAGTCTCCGCCGGCGGTGAAACGCATGATGAGGCCGAGTCCAATGATCACGACGCCCCAAGTGCAGCCCAAGACGATGGTGAAGCGGTTGAGGTTTCGCTCTGCGACACCTGACGAACTCAACCCCGAGCTCATGCCACCGCCAAACATATCGGACAACCCGCCGCCACGCCCCTTGTGGAGGAGGATGAGCAGCGTCAGCAGAAGGCTGGTAATGCCCAGCAGGATCTGCAGAATGACTTGAAGAACGTCCACGACGGCCTTTCAGAAGAACGGAAAACGGGAGCGGAACCTAAAAACGGACTAAGCCGCGCTGAGGTGGCTCTCGAACCTGACAATGTTAGCAAATTCGGCGGGGTCCAGGCTCGCGCCACCCACCAGCAGACCGTCGACGTCGCTTTCGGCCATGATCGCTGCCGCATTGTTGGCCTTGACCGAACCGCCGTAGAGGAGGCGGGTCTTGGCAGCCACTGCATCGTCGAACAAGGATGCGAGCTCTGAACGGATCGCGGCGCACATCTCCTGCGCGTCTTCGGGACCTGCGACTTCGCCGGTCCCGATGGCCCAGACGGGCTCGTACGCGACAACCAGTTCGCCCGCTTGGTCTGCGGAGAGGCCCTCGACGCCGGCGCGCAGCTGGGCCAGCGTGTGCTCCACGTGGGTGCCGGCCTGGCGGATCTCAAGACCCTCGCCGACACACAGGACCGGGGTGACCTCGTGACGGAAGGCGGCTTTGACCTTCGCGTTCAGCACCTGGTCGTCCTCGTTGTGGATGGTGCGGCGTTCGCTGTGGCCCACCAGGACATAGGCGCAACCAAGCTTGTTGAGGAACTGGCCGGAGATATCGCCGGTGTACGCTCCGGAGTCGAACTGCGAGAGGTCCTGTCCGCCGTAGACTACGTCCAACTCGTCGCCCTGGACGAGGGTCTGCACACCTCGGAGGTCGGTAAACGGCGGGAAGACCGAAACCTCCACCCGGCTGTAGTCGTGCTTGGCGTCGGAGAGGGTCCATGCCAGCTTCTGCAGCAGGGTGATGCCCTGGACATGGTCCATGTTCATCTTCCAGTTGCCGGCAATGAAGGGCTTGCGGATGAAGTTTCCGTTGGCAGAAGTTGTCACGTGTGCTCCAAAGATGCGTTGAGATAGGGAAAGCCGGCGGGGCGCTTGCCTTCAAGGAAGGGCGCCCCGCCGGCCGTGTAGCCTTAGCGGTCCAGAACGCTCAGGCCGGGAAGATCCTTGCCTTCAAGGTATTCCAGGCTGGCGCCGCCGCCGGTGGAAATGTGTCCGAACTGGGAGTCCTCAAAGCCGAGGGTCCGGACGGCCGCGGCGGAGTCGCCGCCGCCAACCACGGTGAATGCCGGTGTCTCGGTCAAAGCCTGGGCGATGGCACGGGTGCCGCCCGAGAAGGCTTCGAATTCGAAGACGCCCATGGGGCCGTTCCAGAACACGGTCTGGGCGGCCTTGATCTGCTCGGCGAAAGCCGCGGCGGATACCGGTCCGATGTCCAGGCCAATCCCGGAGGCGCCGAACGAGCTGTCCTCGATCGCGTCCGCGGCGACCACCTCGTGTTCAGCGTCCGCGGCGAAGCGGCTGGCCACAACCACGTCGGTGGGGATGACGAAGGCGGTACCGGCGTCGGAAGCGCGCTTGAGGTAGTCCTGGACCACGGGGATCTGGTCGGCTTCAAGCAGGCTGCCCGCCACCTTGTGACCGGCCGCCGCGAGGAACGTAAAGAGCATTCCGCCACCGACGAGGATCGTGTCAGCCTTGCCCAGGAGGTTGTCGATCACCGCGAGCTTGTCCGAGACCTTGGAGCCGCCGAGAACCACGACGTACGGGCGCTGGGTGTCCGTGGTGAGCTTGCGCAGAACCTCCACCTCGGTGTGCACGAGGTCCCCTTGGTAGGAAGGGAGCCGGGTGGCGACGTCGTAGACGCTGGCGTGCTTGCGGTGGACAGCGCCGAAGGCGTCATCCACGAAGGCACCGTTGTCGCCGGTCAGCGCCACGAGTTCATCGGCGAAGGCGCCGCGCTCGGCGTCGTCCTTGCTGGTTTCGCGGGCGTCGAAGCGGACGTTCTCCAGGACCAGGACGTCTCCGTCGCCCAGGGACCCGGCCAGCTCCTTGGCGGACTCACCAACGGTGTCTTCCGCGAGCTGGACTTTGAATGGCGCGAGCTCCGCAAGGCGCGCTACTGCGGGCTTGAGCGAATACTTGGCCTCGGGAGAGCCCTTGGGGCGTCCCAGGTGGGCCGTGACGAGCACGCGGGCACCGGCGTCCGAGAGCTTTTCGATGACCGGGAGGGAGGCCTTGATGCGGCCGTCGTCGGTCACTGTAGAGCCGTCGAGCGGCACATTCAGGTCACTTCTGACAAGAATGTACCGCCCGCGGACACCTTCAGCGATCAGTTCGTTGAGGGTGTGAGATGTCATGTGTCTACCCTAGCCCAGCTTGGATGCGACGAGCTCCGTGAGGTCAACGAGGCGGTTGGAGTAGCCCCATTCGTTGTCATACCAGGAAACAACCTTGACCTGGTTGCCGATGACCTTGGTGAGGCCGGAGTCGAAGATCGAAGAAGAGGGGTCGCCGACGATGTCCGAAGAGACGATCGGGTCTGCCGTGTAGCTCAGGATGCCCTTGAACTGCTCGGTCTCCGAAGCTGCCTTGAGTGCAGCGTTGACTTCCTCAACGGTCACTTCGCGGGAAACCGTGACGGTCAGGTCCGTGGCGGAACCCGTGGGGACCGGAACGCGGATGGCGTAGCCGTCCAGCTTGCCCTTGAGCTCCGGAAGGACGAGGCCGATGGCCTTGGCGGCACCCGTGGAGGTGGGGACCATGTTGATCGCTGCGGCGCGGGCACGGCGAAGGTCGCTGTGGGGGCCGTCCTGCAGGTTCTGGTCTGCCGTGTAGGCGTGGACCGTGGTCATGAGGCCGCGCTCGATGCCGAAGGCGTCGTTGACGACCTTGGCCAGCGGACCGAGGCAGTTGGTGGTGCAGGAAGCGTTGGAAATGATGTGGTGTGCTGCGGGGTCGTAGAGCTCGTGGTTGACGCCCATGACGATGGTGATGTCTTCGTCCGAAGCCGGAGCGGAGATCAGGACCTTCTTGGCACCTGCATCGATGTGCTTCTGTGCCGCGGCGGCCTTGGTGAAGAAGCCGGTGGACTCGATGACGATGTCGACGCCCAGTTCGGCCCAGGGGAGGTTCGCAGGATCGCGCTCTGCAAGGACCTTGATGATGTTGCCGTCGACGATGAGGTTGCCCTCTTTGACTTCGACGGACTCGGTCAGGCGGCCGCCGACGGAGTCGTACTTCAAAAGGTGGGCAAGTGCCTCGGGACTCGTGAGGTCGTTGACCGCAACAATTTCGAGGTCTGCACCCTGGGCGAGTGCTGCGCGGAAGTAGTTGCGGCCGATGCGGCCAAAGCCGTTGATACCAATACGGGTGGTCACTATTTCAGTCTCCTTGGTGCTCTTGCAAGCACACCTAGTGAGTCGGATCTTGATTCCAACTAACAATTCCCGCACATCATTGGGCAGAAGTGATTATCAGATCGGAGGGCGACCAGCCACGTTGCTGAAGGCTAACCGCCTTCCGTGACCCATCTTACGTTTAACTACGTCTGCCCCCGCAACTGCGGGGGCAGACAATCCGGTATTTGGGCGAAATTCACCTGAATGTGAAGTTTGTTACATCCCTGTGTATTCCGCGTCACTCACCGATTCGAGGCGGAGTTCCCTAGAGAACGATCAGTCCAGTGGCGTTCGCGCGGGCCGCCTCGAAGCGCTTTGCGACGTCGGCCCAGTTGACGATGTTCCAGAAAGCCTTGACATAGTCAGCCTTGACGTTCACGTAATCCAGGTAGAAAGCGTGCTCCCACATGTCCAGCATGAGCAGGGGCGTGGTGCCCACTGCGACGTTGCCCTGCTGGTCGTAGAGCTGCTCGATGAGGAGGTTGCCGCCGATGGGCTCGTAGGCGAGGAAGCCCCAGCCGGATCCCTGCAGGCCGAGCGCGGCTGCGGAGAACTGTGCACGGAATGCATCGAAGGAGCCGAAGGCGTCGTCGATGGCTGCCGCCAGCTCGCCCTCAGGCTTGTCGCCGCCGTCCGGGGAGATGTTGTTCCAGAAGACGGAGTGGTTGATGTGGCCGCCCGTGTGGAACGCGAGGTCCTTGGAGAGGCGGTTGATGTTGGCGAAGTCGCCCTTGTCGCGGGCCTCGGCCAGCTGGGCCAAAGCGTTGTTGGCGCCTGCTACATAGGCAGCGTGGTGCTTGCTGTGGTGCAGCTCCATGATCTTCGCCGAAATGTGCGGCTCAAGTGCTGCGTAGTCGTAGCCGAGCTCGGGCAGTACGTACTCTGTCACGAAATCCTCCAATGTAGTGGACCGGGGTCCGGTTGGTAACTCTCGTTTTGTTCATCCGACCGGCGAACCGGCCGGAAATCTACACCCTGACGATTCTAGGGCGAGGGCTTTATTCGTCCATCATTTCGGGGGTCACATTTGCCTCGGTGCCCGGGATGCCCAGATCCCCGGCCCGCTTGTCCGCCATGGCCAACAGCCTGCGGATCCTCCCGGCGATGGCGTCCTTGGTCATGGGCGGATCGGCAAGCCGGCCCAGTTCATCGAGGCTGGCCTGCTTGTGCGCCACGCGGAGTTCACCGGCGTACTTAAGGTGGTCCGGAACGTCGTCGCCCAGGATTTCCAAGGCCCTGTCCACCCGGGCGCCGGCCGCGACGGCGGCCTGGGCCGAGCGGCGCAGGTTGGCGTCGTCGAAGTTCGCGAGGCGGTTGGCCGTGGCACGGACTTCCTTCCGCATGCGGCGTTCTTCCCACACCATGAGGGCGTCATGGGCACCCATCCGGGTGAGCAGCGCGGCGATGGTGTCGCCGTCACGGATAACCACGCGATCCACGCCACGCACTTCCCGGGCCTTGGCCTGGATGCCGAGGCGCCGGGCAGCCCCAACCAAGGCAAGCGCAGATTCCGGCCCGGGACACGTGACCTCAAGCGAAGAGGACCGGCCGGGTTCGGTGAGGGAACCGTGAGCCAAGAAGGCGCCGCGCCACACGGCCTCCGCGTCGGACGCCGAACCGTTGACGACGGCGGACGGCAGGCCACGTACGGGCCGTCCGCGGCCATCCAGGAGGCCGGTCTGGCGGGCCAGGGCTTCGCCGTCGCGCACTACGCGGACAACATAGCGGCTACCGCGCCGGAGGCCACCACCGGAGACGACGATGATCTCGCTCTGGTGCCCGTAGACTTCGGCGATCGCGGCGCGCAGCCTTCGTGCAGTGGAGGCGAGATCCACCTCTGCCTCGATGACGATTCGGCCCGAAATGATGTGCAGTCCGCCGGCGAAGCGCAGCATGGCCGAAACTTCGGCCTTGCGGACGGACGACTTCTTGATGTCCAGCCGGGAAAGTTCTTCCTTGACCGATGCGGTCAGTGCCATCGCATGTTCCTAACTATTCCCGAAGATATCGTGATACGCCGATGCCAGACGCAGCGGGTCATGGACTGGACGGCGGCTCGACGCCCCCACTTTACCCAAGACCACCTCCGCACCGATCATCCCGGCAGCCCGTTCGAATTCCTTGAGGTCCGATATCGAGGAGGGATCGGCCAGGACGACGTCCACGCTGAACTCCGGCGCGTAGTGTCGCAAGGCATCCAGATGGTCCGCGGCGGACATCCCGGAGGTTTCCTTGGTGTCCATGGCGAGGTTCATGGTGAGGCAGCGTTTGGCAGGAGTGTCGCACAAGGCCTGGCGCATTTCGGGCAGCAGCAAATGCGGCAACACGGACGTGTACCAGGAGCCGGGACCCAGAATGATCCAGTCCGCGAGCTCGATGGCCGTCAGCGCTTCGATGCAGGCGTGCGCGTCCTCCGGAAAGAGCCTGACGTTTTCGAGGGATCCGGCAACGGCGCACTTGGCCTGGCCCTTGACGGCCTGGAACTCGTACCCACCCCCGGGCAAGGGCACCCTGACGTCACCCTCGATGTTCAGTGGCTGGGTGGACATCGGAAGAACCTGGCCGCGGGCACCTAGGAGCGCGCCCGCCCATTTCAGTCCCGCGACGGCGTCGCCCAGAAGCTCCCAGAGGGTGACAATGAGCAGGTTCCCCATGGCATGGTCGTCCAAGGAACCTTGGCGACCGCTCGGGGTCTTGAAGCGATGCTGCATGACGTCCCGCCAGGTGCGCCCCCAATCCGTGTCGTCACAAAGGGCGCTCAGCGCCATTCGAAGATCGCCGGGCGGAAGGACGCCGTACTCTTCGCGCAGCCGCCCGGAGGATCCGCCGTCGTCGGCAACCGTGACAATCGCGGTGAGCTCCGAGGTCAGCAGCCGCAACGCCGACAATGATGCGGAAAGCCCGTGTCCGCCGCCGAGTGCCACTACTGTGGGGCCTTTGGCAGGTTGGCTGCCTGGGGTGCCCTTCGGTGGAACCAGCGGCAGGGGTCCGGTAAGGACCCCCATTACTCGCGACCCAGATCGCGGTGGCTTGTGGTGACAGTGACGCGAGGATATTGCGCGAGCCGTTTGGAGAGTTCGACGGCGACCGCGACTGAACGGTGCTTGCCGCCTGTGCAACCGACAGCAATGGTGGCGTAGTGCTTGTTTTCCGTCCGATAGCCATCGAGGACAGGCTCCAAGGCAAGGACGTAGCGGTCAACGAAGTCCTTCACGCCCGCGGCCCCCAGCACATAGTCGCTCACATCGGCGTCGAGCCCCGTGTGCGGTCGCAATTGCGGAACCCAGTGCGGGTTGGGGATGAAGCGCGCATCCGCCACGAAGTTGGCGTCCACGGGGAGGCCGTATTTGAAGCCGAAGCTCATGACGTTCAAGCGCAGTGCCACAGGGCCTGTGTCGGTGAAAAGTTCGGTGATGGCTGTCGCCAGTCCGTGGACGTTGTATGTGCTCGTGTCCAGGACGACGTCGGCCGATTCGCGGAGTTCCTTCAGGACGTCGCGTTCCGCCGCGATGCCGTCCAGGATCCGTCCACCGCCTTGGAGCGGGTGCGGGCGGCGGCCCTGCTCAAAGCGCCGTACCAGGACGTTGTCGCTGGCATCGAGGAAGAGGACGCGGAAGGTGATTCCGCTGGCGCTGAGGGCGCCGAGCGCCGTCCTGATATCGGTGAAGAGGCCTTTGCTGCGCACGTCCACGACGACGGCAAGCTTCGGGATGGACTGGGGCGCGTGCGAGACGATTTCCGCCAGCGTGCCCAGCATCTGCGGCGGGAGGTTTTCGACGACGTACCAGCCGTGGTCCTCCAGGGCGTCCGACGCTGTGCTGCGGCCTGCTCCGGACATGCCGGTCACCACCAGCAGTTCCGCTTCGACAGGCTTGACGGGTACGAGACCGTCCTGCTCCGCGCCGGATCCTGCTGTTGGCTCTGACATCAAGTTTCCCCGTTCTGAGATGGTCCAAAGTTTCTGGGATGGTCCAAAGGCGGACCTCTTCAGGAGGGGTCCGCCTATTACCCTAGCTAAGTTTCAAGGATTTCGCCGGTGGTCATGTTCATGGCCGGAGCGGCCTCGCCCGAGGCGCCCGCCGCCGCCAGATGGCTGACGACGGCTTCCGCCAATGCCGGGCCGATCCCCTTCGCGGCTGTGAGTTCGAGTGCCGTCGCTGCCTTGATTTTCTTGAGGGAGCCGAAATGCGCCACGAGCGCCTTCCGTTTTGCTTCGCCGAGGCCGGGAACGCCGTCGAGCGCGGACACCGTCATGGCCTTTCCACGCTTCTGCCGGTGGAAGGTGATGGCGAAACGGTGGGCCTCGTCGCGGATGCGCTGGAGCAAGTAGAGTCCCTGCGAAGTGCGGGGCAGAATCACCGGGAAGTCGCTGTCCGGCAGCCAGACTTCTTCGAGCCGCTTGGCGAGGCCCACGACGTAGACGTCGTCGATCCCCAGTTCCGCGAGTGCCCGCGCGGCCGCATTCACCTGGGGCTGCCCGCCGTCGACGACCACGAGGTTGGGCGGATAGGCGAATCTCGCCTTGGCTCCCGTGAGGGCAGCATCGTCCGACGACGACGGCGGCTCCCCGACACCGGGGTTCGGAACTTCTCCGCTCTTGGGAAGCTGGGCGGATTTATCCTGCAAGTAGTGCCTGAAGCGCCTCGTAAGGACGTCGTGCATCGCAGCGGTATCGTCTGTTGCCGCCGCGCCGGTGATGGAGAACTTCCGGTAGTCGGCCTTCTTGGGGAGGCCGTCCTCCACCACCACCATGGATGCAACCACGTTGGTGCCCTGCACATGGGAAATGTCGTAGCACTCGATCCGGAGCAGCGGCACGGGAAGCTCGAGGGCTTCCTGCAGTTCCTGCAGCGCCTGCGAGCGGACGGTGATATCGCCGGCGCGCCGGACTTTGTGGAGCTTCAGGGCCTGCTCGGCATTTTCTCGGACGGTGGACATGAGGGCGGCCTTGTCACCGCGCTGCGGCACCCGGATATCCACCTTGGCGCCCCTGAGGCCACCGAGCCATTCCAGCAGTTCGTGATGGTTGCTCGGAATCTCCGGCACGAGGACTTCGCGCGGAATACGGCCCTGGTTGTCGCTATCCTCTCCGTAGACCTGTTGCAGCAGGTGCTCGATGAGCTCTGGAGTGGTGGCGTCTTCGACCTTTTCCACGACCCAGCCCCGCTGGCCGCGCACCCGGCCACCCCTGACGTGGAATACCTGCACGGACGCCTCGAGGTCGTCGTCGTGCAGGGCGAAGACGTCCGCGTCGGTGTCTTCGGAAAGCACCACGGCGTTGCGCTCGAACACTTTGCGGAGGGCGATGATGTCATCCCGGAGCCGCGCGGCCCGCTCGTAGTCCAGTTCGGCGACGGCGGCGCCCATGTCCTTTTCGAGGCGGGTGATGAAGCGTTTCGCTTCGCCGCCCATGAACGAGCAGAAGTCTTCGGCGATGGCCCGGTGCTCTTCGGCGGTGACACGCCCGACACACGGGGCCGAGCATTTGTCGATGTAGCCGAGCAAGCATGGCCGGCCACTGGCCTGGGCGCGCTTCAGCACGCCGGGACTGCAGCTACGGACCGGAAAGACCCGCAACAAGGTGTCCATGGTTTCGCGGATGGCGCCGGCCGTATATGGTCCGAAGTAGCGGGTTCCCTTGCGGCGCTCCCCGCGCATGACCTGGACCCGGGGGAGCTTCTCCCCCATGCTCACGGCAAGGTACGGATAAGTCTTGTCATCGCGGAAGACGACGTTGAAGCGGGGCTTGAATTCCTTGATCCAGGTGTATTCGAGCTGAAGCGACTCAAGCTCGCTGCCCACCATGGTCCACTCGACGCTACTGGCCGCGTGCACCATCGCATGCGTCTTCGGCAGCAAGCCCGCAGGGTTGGCGAAGTATGAGTTCAACCGGGAGCGGAGGTTCTTCGCCTTGCCCACGTAGATGACACGGCCGTGTGGATCCCGGAACCGATAGACACCGGGGGTGGTGGGGATTTCTCCCGCCTGGGGTCGATAACTCGCTGGATCTGCCACAGATCCAGTCTAGTAAGGGAAAGACGTCACCCTGTACGCACCGGCTTCGCGGAGAGTTACCCCGCGGATTTGCTCTGGTTGTAGCTGGTGGAACGTTCCTGGCCGCTCAATACCGCAATGGCATCCATGATCTTGTCCGTCACTTCGCGCCGTGCAGGCAGGGAATGGTCGGGGCCTGTCTTCTCGAAGTACAGCGGCTCGCCCACCTTCATGGTGAAATGCTGCGGGCGGACAGTGTTGCGGTCCACCGGCTGCAGCTTGTCCGTGCCGATAAGGCCAACCGGCACGACGGGTGCCCCCGTGGTCAGGGCAAGCCAGCCGACCCCGGTGCGCCCGCGGTACAGCAAGCCGTCGCGGGAGCGGGTCCCCTCCGGATAGATGCCGATGCCCCGGCCGTTCTCCAGGATGTCCAGGAGGGTCTTGAGGGCCTGCACACTGGCCGCCTGCTCTCCGCGTTCCACCGGAATGGATCCGACAGCCTCGAAGAACGCCTTCATCGCGCGGCCTTTGAAGCCTTTGGTGGTGAAGTACTCGGCCTTGGCGAAGAAGCCCACCGGGCGCGGCATCAAGGCCTGGACAATCACGCTGTCCAGAAAGGACAAATGGTTCGGGGCCACAATGAAGGGCCCTTCCTTGGGCACGTTTTCCAGCCCGATGACCGTGGGCCGGCAGGTGCTGGAAATCAGTCCGCGCGTGGTCCAGCGGATGACATCAAAGGCTTCCATCGTTCTGCACCTCGCTCAGGGCCGCCGCGCGGACAGCGTCAAGTTCTTCGATCTTCTTCAGCAGCTGCTCCGCGGTGTCCACGACGGCGACGGCGCCTGCCTCCTGAAGTTCGCCGTCGGGCGCAAATCCCCAACTGACCCCGATGCAGTCAAGGCCATTGGCCATCGCACCGGCAACATCCTGATGGCGGTCCCCGACCATCACCGCGGGCTGGGAACGCAACGTGGCCAGCGCCGCACCAACAATTGCCACTTTGCCCGGAGCTGTGTTGGCGGCCATTGATTCATCGTCCGCGGCACCGCAAATGGAAGCAAAGAAATCGGCAATGCCGTGGTGCTCCAACACGACGTGCGCCAAGCCCTGGGGTTTCTGGGTGGCCACGGCAACCGGCCGCCGCGACTCCGCGAAGAACTCCAGGAGCTCACGGATACCGGGATAGAGCCGGCTTTGGCCGATTCCCACAGAACGGTAGTAACCACGGTAAAGGCCAATGACTTCGTCGACTTTTGCCGCGGGAACCCCGGCAATGTGCTCCAGGGAGTCGCTGAGCTTGGGCCCGACCATGGAGTCCAGCACTGCTTGTTCCGGGACACGGAGGCCCATTTCGCGCAGGGCCGCGGCGATGCCGCCGGTTATGCCACCTGCAGGATCGACAAGGGTGCCGTCCAGATCAAAGATTACGGGCACCATTGTTTGAGTCACCGGGTTAGTTTCTCACGAGTTGAGGCATGCCTGAAACTCACATGCCGGCCAGGGAATACTTCGGCTTCAAGCGAAATATTCCCCGGCCGTTCCCGCAGGACTAGCCGAGAATCTCCGCCAGGAAGGCAGCGGTGTGGCTTTCCGTGGACTTTGCAACCTGTTCGGGCGTGCCCGTTGCCACGATGCGCCCGCCGCCCGAACCGCCATTGGGGCCAAGGTCCACGATCCAGTCGGCGGATTTGATGACGTCGAGGTTGTGTTCAATGGTGATGACCGTGTTGCCCTTGTCCACGAGGCCCTGGAGCACCATGAGCAATTTGCGGATGTCCTCGAAATGGAGGCCCGTGGTGGGCTCGTCCAAGACGTATACGCTCCGGCCATTCGAACGCTTCTGCAGTTCCGACGCCAGCTTCACGCGCTGCGCCTCGCCACCTGAAAGCGTGGTGGCGGGCTGTCCGAGCCGGACATAGCCGAGACCGACGTCGACGAGGGTGTTCAAATGCCGGGCGATGGGGGTGAAGGCGGCAAAGAACTCGGCACCCTCCTCGATGGGCATGTTGAGGACGTCCGCGATGGTCTTGCCCTTGTAATGGACTTCCAGGGTCTCCCGGTTGTACCTGGCACCGTGGCAAACCTCGCAGGGAACGTAGACGTCCGGCAGGAAGTTCATCTCGATCTTCAGGGTGCCGTCACCGGAGCACGCCTCGCAGCGGCCGCCCTTGACGTTGAAGGAGAAGCGTCCGGGCTGGTATCCGCGGACCTTGGCTTCGGTGGTTTCCGCGAAAAGCTTCCGGATGTTGTCGAACACGCCGGTGTACGTGGCGGGGTTGGAACGCGGGGTCCGCCCGATGGGACTCTGGTCGACGTGGACCACCTTGTCGAGGTGCTCGAGGCCTGCCACGGAACGATGCCGGCCGGCAACCTGCTTTGCTCCGTTGAGTTTGTTGGCAAGAACCTTGTAAAGGATCTCGTTCACCAGGGTGGACTTCCCTGAACCGCTGACGCCCGTGACTGCCGTGAAGAGGCCCAGCGGGAAGGTCGCGTCAACGTTGTTCAGGTTGTTTTCGCGTGCGCCGATGACCTTGAGCTCGCGCTTCTTGTCATACTTGCGCCGCTTCGCCGGGATGTCGATCTTGCGTCGCCCGGACAAGTAGTCACCAGTCAGCGAGTTCCGGTTTTCCAGAAGCTCCTTATAGGAACCGGAGTGAACCACCTGGCCGCCGTGCTCGCCGGCGCCGGGTCCGATATCCACTACCCAGTCGGCCTCGTGGATGGTGTCTTCGTCGTGTTCGACCACGATCAGCGTATTGCCCAGGTCCCGAAGCCTGGTCAGCGTTTCGATGAGGCGGCGGTTGTCTTTTTGGTGCAACCCGATGGACGGCTCATCCAGGACGTACAGCACGCCCACCAAGCCGGAGCCGATCTGGGTGGCAAGCCGGATGCGCTGGGCTTCGCCACCGGACAGAGTCCCGGACGGCCGTTCGAGATTCAGGTATTCGAGCCCGACGTCCAGGAGGAATGTCAGGCGCGCCTGGATCTCCTTGAGGACCTGATGGGCAATCTGGGCCTCGCGGTCAGTGAGCGTGAGGCTGCCGAGGAAGTCGGCGCAGTCCCTCATCGGGAGGGCCGCTACTTCAGCGATGGACTTGCCGTTGATCAGCACGGAAAGCGATGCCGGGTTGAGCCGGGCGCCATTGCATTCAGGGCAAGGAATCTGGCGCATATACTCCTCGTAGCGGTCGCGCGCCCAATCGGAGTCCGTTTCACCGTGCTTGCGGTGAACATACTGGATGGCGCCCTCGAAGCCCGTACTGTACTTGCGCTCACGGCCGAACCTGTTGCGGTACTGCACGACAACCTTGTGGTCCTTGCCATGCAGCACGGTTTGCCGCACTTCCTGCGGCAGTTTCTCCCACGCCGTGTCCATGGAGAAGTCGAGCTCCAAGGCAAGGCCTTCCAGGAGCCGGTTCCAGTATTCCGTGGTGGCCGTGCCCAGCGACCAGGGCGCGATGGCCCCCTGGTTCAAGGAAAGTTCCGGGTTGGGGACCACCAATTCTTCGTCGACCTCGAGCTTGGTGCCGATACCGCTGCACGCGGCACATGCGCCGAAGGGGTTGTTGAAGGAGAAGGAGCGTGGCTCGATTTCGTCGATGGCCAGCGGGTGCTCATTGGGGCAGGCAAGGTGTTCGGAGAAGGCCCGGATCCGGGCGGGGTCTTCGGCGTCGAGGTCCACGAACTCGGCAAGTACGCGTCCTTCCGCGAGTCCGAGCGCGGTTTCGATCGAGTCGGTCAGCCTCTGGCTGATCCCTTCCTTGACCACCAACCGGTCCACAACCACTTCAATGGAGTGCTTGAATTGCTTGCCGAGCTTGGGCGGATCGCTCAGCTGGACGAGGTCACCGTCCACCCGGGCACGCGAGTATCCCTTGGCAGTGAGTTCTTTGAAGAGCTCGACGAATTCACCCTTGCGTCCACGGACCACGGGAGCGAGGATCTGGAAGCGGGTGCCGGATTCGAGCTCCAGCAACTGGTCGACAATCTGCTGCGGCGTCTGGCGCGTGATCGGCTCGTGGCACACCGGACAATGCGGCCGGCCGACACGTGCCCAGAGAAGGCGCATGTAGTCGTAGATCTCGGTGATGGTGCCCACGGTGGAGCGCGGGTTCTTGCTGGTGGACTTCTGGTCGATGGAGACTGCCGGGGAAAGACCCTCGATGAAATCCACGTCCGGCTTGTCCACTTGGCCCAGGAATTGGCGGGCATAGGCCGACAATGACTCCACGTACCGGCGCTGGCCTTCGGCGAAGATGGTGTCGAAAGCCAAGGATGACTTACCTGAACCCGACAAACCGGTGAAAACGATCATGGCGTCACGGGGAAGGTCGAGATCGACGTTCCGGAGGTTGTGTTCGCGCGCTCCCTTGACCACGAGCCGGGACAGGTCATGTCTTACGGGCGTGGAAGGTTGCTGCGCGGAAACGCTTGTGAAGGATTCGACGGCGGGGACTTCAGCTACGGCTTTAGGCACCCACTAATGCTAATCGAAAACTTCTTCGAATTTCCATGTGGCTTCCCACACCCTACCGATGGGTATCAATCGGCGTCATAAGCGGCTGCCAGAAGCTGGACAGCCTCCGCGAAACTGGCGCCCTGCGCTTTGGCCGCCGCCGAGTAACTCGCGGCGACCGCTGCCAATGCGCTCCAGCGGTCATCCCGGGCACACACGACTGTTCCGTTGCGGCCACGGGTTGCAACCACTCCCGCAGCTTCAAGTTCCTTGTAGGCCCGGGCCACTGTGTGGGGGGCGACATCCAACTGTTCAGCCAGGCTGCGCACCGCGGGAAGTTTGGTACCGACAGCCAGGGTGCCGCCGTCGGCCAACTCGATAATCCGGAGCCGAAGCTGTTCATACAGTGCGACGGTGCTGGACTGATTGGGACGCCACGAACCGGGAAACCCGAGCGGGCTCATGAGGCTTCCCTCTCCCCTTGGCTGGCGCGATGCTTGGCGGACCTCACGGGCATCGCGGCGAGTTCGCCGCCACCGGCGGCATACTGTGCTTCGTGCAAGCGGGCGTAGTGCCCGCCGCGCTCCAACAGCGAATGATGGGTGCCGTGTTCAACGATCCGTCCGTGGTCCATGACGAGAATTAGATCAGCGTCGCGGATAGTGGACAAGCGGTGCGCAATGACGAATGAGGTCTTGTTGCTCCGCAGACGGTGCATCGCTTGGCGGATGAGGACTTCCGTGCGGGTGTCCACCGAACTTGTCGCCTCGTCCAGGATCAGAATGGGGCGGCCCGAGAGCCTTGCGCGCGCGATGCTCAGCAATTGCCTCTGGCCCTGGCTGAGGGGTTCGCCTCCGTTGCTGAGCATGGTTGAGTAGCCGTTGGGCAGCGAGCGGACAAAGTGGTCAACATGGCTTGCCTCGGCCGCGGCCACGATCTCTGCTTCGCTGGCGCCCGGAAGTCCATACTCAATGTTCTCCCGGATGGTGCCAGTGAAAATCCACGGATCCTGGAGAACGACGCCGAAATTCCGGCGGAGCGCGTCACGTCCCAGGCCGGCGATGTCCACGCCGTCGATGGTGATCCTTCCGGATCCGAGTTCGTGGAAACGCATGAGCAGGCTGACTAGCGTGGTCTTCCCCGCTCCGGTGTGCCCGACAATAGCAACGGTCTGTCCCGGTTCCACGTGGAAGGACAGGTCCTCGATCAGGGGCGCATCCGGCCGGTAGCTGAAGGAGATGCGTTCGAAGGCAACCCTCCCCGCAGGGGAATCGGACTGGAGATCAAGCCCTGCCTCAAGCCCCGAACCGGCGTCGGCGCGGGAACCAGCGTCCCGTTCCGCCGGTTCCCCCGTCAATTCCGCGGCGTCCAACAGCTCGAAGACCCGGCTGGCGGAAACTGCGCACGATTGCAGGACCTGGGCCATTCCGCCGATCTGGCCCAGCGGCTGGCTGAAGAGCCTGTTGAATTGGATGAACGCTTGAATGCCGCCAATGCTCATCGCCCCCGCGAGGAACTGCAGGGCACCAACAATCGCAACTCCCACATAGCTGGCGTTCGAGACGAAGGCCATGAGGGGTACCAGCAACCCCGAAGCGAACTGTGCCTTGGAACTGGCGGCGTACAGGCCGTCGTTGTGGGTAGCGAAGCGGACCGCCATCGCAGACTGGGCGTTGAAAAGCTTGATGGTCTCGTGACCTGTGGCTGTCTCCTCCACGAGGGAGTTCACGTCTCCCGTGGCTTCCCACTGCCGGACGAAGTGTTTCTGCGAGCGTCGGGTCACGATAACCGATGCCAAGGCCGATACCGGAACAGCCAAGAGGGACACCACGGCGAGGAGCGGCGAAAGAAGGAGCATCATCCCGAGGGAACCAATGACCATCAACGTCGAGGTCAAGAGCTGGGAAAGGAGTTGGTTGAGCGTTTGCGACACGTTGTCGAGGTCGTTCGTGGCACGGCTCAGGACGTCGCCCCGGGAGCGGCCGTCGTAGTAGGCGACGGGAAGCCGGTGCAGTTTCGCTTCCACGGCTTCCCGCAGCTCGTACGCGAGCCGCTGGACGGCAAGGGCGTTGAGGCGGCCCTGCGCCCAGCTGAGCAATGAAGTGACGCAGTACATGGCCGCGGCCACGAGCAGCAGGAAGACGAAGCGACCAGTGTCGAACTGCGCGCCGAACACGGCAGCCGCGATGACGTCGGTGGCGTCTCCGAGTATTTTGGGGGCGGCGACATTGAGCGTGACAAAGCCGCAGATGCACAGGATCGCCGCCGTCATGACTCCGCGGGCGGGCTTCATCAAGCCAACCAGGCGGAGGAGCGAGCGCGATGGTTTCCCTGTGGCGGCGAGTTGCTCGCCTTCGCTGCTCATGCGGCTTCTTCCGTTTCCAGCTGGGACGCCACGATTTCCCGGTAGGTCTCCGAGGACTCAAGAAGTTCGTCGTGGGTTCCCTTTGCCACCAGGCGGCCCTCGTCGATGAGCAGTATCTGGTCCGCCGACACTACGGTGTTGACGCGCTGGGCGACGATGATGACGGTTGCCCCGCGGAGTTCCGGTTCAAGCGCTGCACGGAGCTTTGCTTCCGTCACTGTGTCCAGCGCCGAGAAGCTGTCGTCAAAGAGGTAGACAGATGCGGGGCGCAGGATTGCGCGGGCTATGCATAGGCGCTGTCGCTGACCGCCGGAGAGACCGGCACCGCCTTGGGACAACGTGGTTTCCAGTCCTTGCGGCAACTCGTTGACGAAATCCGCTGCCTGGGCCGCCTCAAGGGCATGCCACAATTGCGAATCTGTCGCGGACGGTAGTGAAATCCGCAGGTTCTCGGCGATGGTTCCGCGGAACAGCCAGGTCTCCTGGGGCACGACGCCGAGCTGGTCGCGCAAGGCACCGAGGGGAACGCCAGCGATGTCCCGTCCATCGAGCGAGATGCTGCCGCTGCTCGCCTCAAGCAGTCTTGGCACAAGGCTGACGATGGTCGACTTGCCGCTTCCCGTGGAGCCGATGACCGCCGTCGTGGTTCCCGGGGCCGCATGGAAGGTGATGTTTTCCAACACGGGCGTTTCGGCCCCCGGGTAGGCGAAAACGACATTGTCGAAGCGCAGGCCCTCCGCCTGCGAGGTGCCTGCAGCCATCCCATCGGCTGTGTTTCCCGGCAGGACCGTTTCAGATTCCGTCTTGAGCACCTCGGTGACGCGTTCGGCGCTGACAGCCGCGCGGGGCGCAGTGCTCAACACGTACATTGCCATCATGATCGCCAGGAGGATCTGCATGATGTACGCGATGAATGCAGTCAGCGCACCCAGCTGCATGTCTCCGGCAATAATGCGATGGCCGCCGAGCCAGACCACGCCGGCGGAAGAGAGATTGACCACGGTCATGACGAGCGGAAGCATGGCAGCGACTATCCGGGCAGAACGGAGGTTGTTCTTTGTCAGGGCGTCGTTGGCGGCCTCGAACCGTTTCATCTCGAACGGCTGGCGGACGAAAGCGCGGATGACCGCGGTCCCCAGGATCTGTTCTCGGAGCACGCCGTTGATCCGGTCCACCAAGCCTTGTCCCTCGCGATACAGCGGGACGAGCTTGCGGACAATCAACAGCATGATGACCAGCAACACGGGAACGATGGCGAAAACGATCCAGGACAGGGCAACGTCCTGATCGACTGCCAGGATCACGCCGCCGATGCCCATGACGGGTGCTGCCACGAGCATGCTGAAAACAAGCACAGTGATGTTCTGCAGTTGCAGGACGTCATTGGTGGTCCTGACCACGAGGCTGGCCGGTCCGAAGGCCGCGACGTCCTGGTCGGGCAGGGAGTGAATCTTGTCGAAGAGGTCCTGCCGCAGCCCGCGGCCGATCTTCATGGCGACAATCGCTCCAAGGTAACCGGCCAGCACGGCGGCAAGCACCTGGACGACCGTGAGAACCAGCATCCAAGCGCCCAAGCGCAGGATCACCTCGCTGTTTCCGGCGACGAGGCCATCGTCAACGATCTTGGCGTTGAGGGTGGGCAGGAGGAGTGTGGCGCCGGTCTGGACCAGCTGCAGGAGAACAATGGCCAGCACGTGGGACTTGTAGGGGGCCAAGCGCTGCAACAGCAAGGATGCCAGCACACTGCCTCCAATCGTTGGCCTCCGGAGCAGCGGATTCCACACGATGCCGCCCCGCGATCGCGTTGCCATTGTAGTTCAGATCACAGTGCGAAACCTTGTAATGGCGGCACTTCCGGAGGCGTGTGGAGCTGGGCCCGATCAGCCCCGCTTTTGCGCCACGGCAAAAATCCGGCGGAAGGCAAACACTGTCCCGTGCCGGTCCCGTGGATAGGTCTCGCGGAGCACGGCTGCGTATTGGTTTTCGAAGGTGCGCGCTTCGTCTTCGGGAAGGGCGGCGAGCACCGGGCGCAGGCCGGTCCCCCGCACCCACTCCAGTACAGGATCGGCTCCCGGCAGTAGTTGCTGGTAGGTGGTTTCCCACGCGTCGGCGTCGCATCCGGCGTCGAGCATGATCCGCAGGTAGTCGGCCGGCTCCCCGACGGCATCGTCGTGGCGGAGCACACCGGAGAGCCTTCCGGACCATTCCGGCGAAGCGGCCAGCTCGCGCATGAGCACGTGGGAAGGCGCGCCGAAGTTTCCGGGGACCTGGAGCGCAAACCATGCGCCCGGTTTCAGCGCTTCCAGCCAAGCGGCGAGCATCGTCAAGTGCCCTGGCACCCATTGGAGCGCCGCGTTGCTGACCACGACGTCGGTGTCCGCTTCCGGTGCCCACTCCGCAATGTCGGCATGGACGAACGAAAGGCCCGGTTGCGCGGCAGCGAGGACTTGGGCCCTTGCCAGCATTTCGGCGGAGTAATCCAGCCCGACGACGGCGGCACCTGGCCATCGCGTCGCGAGGGTCGCCGTCAAGTTTCCCGGGCCGCAGCCCAGATCCACGACGTGCCGCGGATCCTCCGCCAAGATCCTTGAGGTCAGGTCAAAAAACGGCCGGTCGCGGTGATTGCCGAACTCGATGTACTTGGCTGGATCCCACTTCACTGCATCCTCCATCGTCGGTCTCCGTGGTCTGCTCCACCCACACTAAGCTGGAAGGCAATGAAACTTCTTGAGCAGCTCCCCGGCGACGGATCCGTTGACCCGGACGAAATCTATACCCGCTTCGTCGAATGGACGGAGAGCCGCGGGCTTCAGCTCTATCCAGCCCAGGACGAGGCCATCATGGAACTCGCGTCCGGCTCCAATGTCATCCTCGCTACCCCCACCGGTTCCGGGAAATCGCTGGTGGCGATCGCCGCGCACTTCGAGGCGATGTCCCGGGGTTTGCGCAGCTACTACACGGCCCCCATCAAGGCCTTAGTCTCCGAAAAGTTCTTCGCGCTCTGCGACATTTTCGGAGCCGAGAACGTCGGCATGATCACCGGTGATTCAGGAGTCAACCAGGACGCCCCGATCATCTGCTGCACCGCCGAAATCCTCGCCAACATCGCTTTGCGCGAAGGCAAGGAAGCCGAGCTCGGCACTGTCATCATGGACGAATTCCACTTCTACTCCGATCCCCAGCGCGGTTGGGCGTGGCAGGTGCCGCTCCTGGAACTCCCCCAGGCCCAGTTCCTGCTGATGTCGGCCACCCTGGGAGACGTCAGCCGCTTCGAGACCGGCCTGAGCGAACTCACCGGACGGTCCACGACCACCGTCAGTTCGGCCGAACGGCCCATCCCGCTGCATTATTACTTCCAGGAAACGCCGGTCCACGAAACCCTCGAGGAACTGCTGAGCACCAAGCAGGTTCCCGTGTACGTAGTGCATTTCAGCCAGGTCGAGGCCATCGAGCGTGCCCAGAACCTCATGAGCGTCAACATGTGCACCCGCGAGGAAAAGGACAAGATCGCCGAGCTGATTGCCGGTTTCCGGTTCGCCGCCGGCTTCGGCAAGACCCTGAACCGGCTGGTCCGCCATGGCATCGGCGTCCATCACGCAGGCATGCTGCCGAAGTACCGCCGCCTCGTGGAGCAATTGGCACAGGCAGGGCTCCTGAAGGTCATCTGCGGGACCGACACGCTCGGCGTCGGGATCAACGTTCCCATCCGCACAGTCCTCCTGACGGCGCTCAGCAAGTACGACGGCGTTCGCACCCGCCTGCTGAACTCCCGGGAGTTCCACCAGATCGCCGGCCGCGCGGGCCGCGCGGGCTATGACACTGCCGGAACGGTAGTGGTGCAGGCTCCCGAACACGTGGTGGAGAACGCGAAGGCGATGGCAAAAGCCACCGCAAAGTTCGGCGACGACCAGAAGAAACTGCGGCAAGTGGTGCGGAAGAAGCCGCCGGAAGGCTTCGTCTCCTGGGGGCAGCCCACTTTCACCCGTTTGGTGGAGTCCGTGCCGGACCCGTTGACCTCGAGTTTCACCGTGACGCATGCAATGCTGCTCAACTTGATGGAGCGCCCCGGAGATCCTTTCGCCGCTGCCCGCCGTCTCCTCACCGAAAACCACGAGGCACGGCCCGCGCAACTGCAGCTCATGAAGAAGGCCCTGAGTATCTACCGCGAGCTGTTGGCAGCCGGAGTGGTTGAACGCATTCCTGAGGCCGAGCAGGAGAAAGAAGGCCGTTCCGTGCGGCTGACGGTTCACCTGCAAGCCAACTTCGCGCTGAACCAGCCGCTTTCGCCGTTTGCCCTTGCCGCGCTCGAGCTCCTGGATCCGGAGTCGCCGTCGTACGCTTTGGACGTCGTGTCCGTGATCGAAGCGACCCTCGAGAAGCCCCGCCAGATCCTCTCCGCGCAGCAGAAGAAGGCACGCGGCGAGGCCGTCGCAGCGATGAAGGCCGATGGGATCGATTACGACCAGCGCATGGCGATGCTCGAAGAGGTGAGCTACCCGCAGCCCCTCGCGGAGATCCTGGGCGAAGCGTTCGAGGTGTATCGCAAGGCAGCCCCTTGGGTGGGCGACTTTGAGCTTGCTCCCAAGTCGGTGGTCCGCGATATGTATGAGCGCGCCATGAATTTCGGTGAGTTCGTCCAGTTCTACGGGCTGGCCCGATCCGAGGGGATCGTGTTGCGGTATTTGGCCGACGGCTTCAAGGCCTTGCGTCAGACCGTGCCGCAGGACGCGCTCCGCGAAGACCTCGAGGACCTCATCGCCTGGCTGGGTGAACTGGTCCGCCAAGTCGACTCCAGCCTGCTCGACGAGTGGGAAGAACTCACCTCCGGGGTGGCTCCGACGCCGCACGACGCTCCGCCTCCCCCACCGCCGTCGCTCACGTCCAACATCCGCGCCTTCAGGGTCATGGTCCGCAACGAAATGTTCCGCCGTGTTGAGCTGTTCGCGGACGAGGACGCGGCCGCTTTGGGCGAGCTCGACGCCGGCAGCGGCTGGGATGCGGAGCGCTGGGAAGACGCTTTGGACGACTACTTCGACGAACACGACGACATCGGAACCGGCCCCGATGCCCGCGGCCCGGGACTCCTCATGATCACCGAGGAACCCGGCATCTGGCGGGTGCGGCAGATTTTCGATGACCCGGCCCGCAACCATGACTGGGGTGTTTCCGCCGAAGTGGACTTGGCAGCCTCCGACGAGAGCGGCACCGCTGTGGTCAGGGTGACGGCCGTCAACCGCCTCTAGGCGCCTAGTAAGCTCGAATCATGAGTGTTATCCGCCCTGCCACAGTGTCCGATGTACCCGCGATCCTGCAGATGATCCATGAGCTTGCGGTCTACGAAAAAGAGCCCGACGCCGTGAAGAACACGCCGGAAATGCTGGGCGATGCCCTGTTCGGCGAGAATCCGCGGGTGTACGCGCACATGGCGGAAAACGCAGCCGGGGACGTCCAGGGATTCGCCTTGTGGTTCCTGAACTACTCCACGTGGGAAGGCGTCCACGGCATCTATCTCGAGGACCTCTACGTCACGCCGGGTGCGCGGGGCGAGGGCCACGGGAAGGCGCTCCTGCAGCATCTGGCGGCCACCGCCGTCGAACGTGGTTATGCACGGGTGGAATGGAGTGTCCTGGACTGGAACGAACCGTCCATCAACTTCTACCGCAGCCTAGGTGCCGTGCCCATGGACGGCTGGTCGACGTTCCGGCTGACCGGCGAAGCGCTGGGCGCATTCGGCAGCGATGACAAGGTCATGGCACGTGGCTGAGCGGGTGGCTGAGCGAGCGGCGCACACGATCCGGGCACGGCACGAATTCCGGGGTGTCCGCACCACCGAGCACTTCTTCACGGTCCCCCTCGACCATTGGGCGTTGGAAGGTATGGCGGCTTCCGGCGACGCGGAAACGATCACCGTTTTCGCCCGGGAGTTCGTCTCCGCCGAGCACTCGGAGGAGGACACGGCCCGGCTGCCGTGGTTGCTCTACCTCCAGGGCGGGCCCGGCGGGCGCGGCACCCGGACCACGACCCTGTCCGGCTGGATGAAGGCTGCCGCAAGGAGTTTCCGCATCCTGATGCTCGATCAACGGGGCACGGGCTTGTCCACCCCGGCAGACCGCAACACCTTGCCGCTCCGGGGCGATGCCGCGGCGCAGGCGGACTACCTCACACATTTCCGTGCCGACTCGATCGTGGCCGACGCTGAACTTATCCGGAAGACCTTGGGTTCGGAGCCATGGACCGTCCTTGGCCAGAGCTTCGGCGGTTTCTGCGCGCTGACATACTTGTCCTTCGCGCCCGAAGGTTTGAACGAAGTGCTCATCACGGGAGGTCTGGCCCCGTTGGAAGGTGCCGCCGAACGCGTCTACCGCGCCACCTTCCGACGGGTCGCGGACCGCAACGCGGAATACTTCGCGTGGTATCCGGAGGACCGCAATCGGGTCACCCGGATCGCGCGGCATCTGGATTCCACGGAGGAGCGGCTGCCCAGCGGGGAACGCCTCACCACGGAACGCTTCCAAATGGTGGGATCCTTCCTGGGCGGGAACGCCCGTGTGGATGCCCTGCACTCGCTCCTGGAGGATGCTTTCGTGCCATCGCCCGGGGGAGAACGCCTCTCCGACGCGTTTCTGGAACAGGTCCACGGCCTCGTTTCCCGGGCATCGAATCCCCTGTACGCGGTTTTGCACGAGTCCATCTACGGCCAAGGGCAGGCCACCGACTGGGCGGCGTGGCGGGTGCGCGAGGAGTTCCCCGAGTTCCATCCCGATGCCGCAGAGCCGCTCCTGACGGGCGAAATGGTCTACCCCTGGTATTTCGAACAGGATCCGGCGCTTGTGCCACTGCAGGAAGTGGCAGCGCTGTTGGCCGGCAAGCAAGACTGGAAACCCCTCTACGATGTGTCCCGGTTGAAGGCGAACACCGTGCCCGTCGCGGCTGCTGTGTATCGCGACGACATCTATGTGGACTACCAGCTCTCCATGGAAACCGCGGCGGCCGTGCGCGGACTGCAGGCCTGGACCACAGGGGACTTTCATCACGATGGCATCGGCGAAGACGGGGAAGGAATCTTCAAACGACTCCTGGGAATGGCCCGCGGCACGAACTGAGCCCCGGCCACCATAGTGACCGGGGCTCAGAAGCGTTCCGCAGTTGTCAGCGGCTCCGTAGTAACTAGTGCCCGGAAACCTTGTTCATGCTCTTGCGGGAATCTTCCTCGAGCCGAGCGTCCAGCTTGGACTTGCTGGCGGCCGGGGTCAGGAGGCTCGCGACAACCGCCACCACGATCGTGCCGAGGATGACGGCCAGGGACACATAGGTCGGGATCTCCGGAGCCCATTCAATATGGTGGCCGCCGTTGATGAAGGGCAGTTCGTTGACGTGCATGGCGTGCAGGACCAGCTTCACGCCGATGAACGCGAGGATGACCGACAGTGCGTGCTTGAGGTAGATCAGCCGGCTCATGAGCCCGCCAAGCAGGAAGTAGAGCTGGCGCAGGCCCATGAGGGCGAAGATGTTGGCCGTGAAGACGATAAAGGCGCTCTGCGTCAGTCCGAAGATCGCCGGAATGGAATCCACGGCGAACAAGAGGTCCGTCATGCCGATGGTCACGAAGACGATCAGCATGGGCGTGAACAGCTTCTTGCCGTTGACCGTGGTTCGAAGCTTGCCTCCGTCGAACTTCTCCGACATCGGGACAACTTTGCGGATGCGGGCGATAAGCGGATTCTCGGAGGTTTCTTCCTCGTCTTCGCCGTTGTCCGTGGCCTGCTTCCACGCGGTCCACAGCAGGAACGCGCCGAAGATGTAGAAGACCGAACTGAACTGCTCAATCACCACGGCACCAAGGGCAATGAAGATACCCCGTAGGACGAGGGCAATGATGATGCCCACCATCAGCACTTCCTGCTGGTACTTACGGGGCACCGAGAACCGCGCCATGATGATGATGAAGACAAAGAGGTTGTCGATACTCAGGCTGTATTCGGTCACCCAACCGGCGATGAACTGGCTGCCATGCTCCGGGCCGGCAAAAGCGAACATCGCTCCGGCGAACACCAAGGCGAGGGTGACGTAGAAAGCGACCCAGAGGCCTGCTTCCTTCATGGAGGGTTCGTGCGGACGCTTGACCACCAGGAGAAGGTCGACAAGGAGGATGATTCCGAGAACGACGAAAGAGCCGATCTCAAACCAGGCGGGGAGTTGCATCTAAAATGCCTTTCGCAGGTACGCCAAAACGGCGTAAGTCTCTCCGACCTGCCTGCGTCTCCATGCCCGAAGGCAACAACGCTCAAATGGCAATCCGCTAGGCCCGGCGAGGCGTCTGTGCCTTGCGTGTTGACGGACTTAGCGCTTGGGATACTCCCCTACGTAGCCCCAACTTTACCCTAAGCGTGCCCGGCGGACTGCATTTGGCGGAGCTCGCGCTTGAGGTCGCCCACCTCGTCACGGATCCTCGCAGCGATCTCAAATTGGAGCTCGGCGGCGGCCGCGTGCATCTGCTCGGTCAGCTGTTCGATCAGACCCACCAGGTCTTCGGCCGGCGCCGCGGCCAGGCCATCTTGCCGGACCTTCGAAGCGCCCTTGCCCTTGCCGGTCCTGCCGCCCTTTCCGGCTGCGGCCAGCAACTCGCGGGTGTCGGCGTCTTCGCGGGCAAGCTGATCGGTGATATCTGCGATCTTCTTGCGCAACGGCTGGGGATCGACACCGTTGTCCGTGTTGTATTTGACCTGGATTTCCCGGCGGCGATTGGTTTCCTCGATGGCCTTGGCCATCGAGTCCGTGATCCGGTCGGCGTACATGTGGACCTGGCCTGAGACGTTTCGGGCGGCGCGGCCGATGGTCTGGATGAGGGAGGTGGCCGATCGGAGGAAACCCTCCTTGTCGGCGTCGAGGATGCTGACAAGTGACACTTCGGGCAGGTCGAGGCCCTCGCGGAGAAGGTTGATGCCCACCAGGACGTCAAAGCTGCCCATGCGGAGTTCACGGAGCAGTTCCACACGCCGGAGGGTGTCGACGTCGGAGTGCAGGTATTGGACCTTGACCCCGTGGCCCAGCAGGTAGTCGGTGAGGTCCTCGGCCATTCGCTTGGTCAACGTGGTGACCAACACGCGTTCGTCGCGCTCCACCCGCGTCCGGATTTCGCCAAGGAGGTCGTCGATCTGGCCCTTGGTCGGCTTCACGATGACTTCGGGATCGATCAGGCCGGTGGGGCGGATGATCTGCTGGACGAACCCATCGGCCTTGCCCAGCTCGTACTTGCCGGGGGTCGCGGAAAGATAGACGGTCTGGCCCACCCGCTCCAGGAATTCATCCCATTTGAGCGGCCTGTTGTCCATGGCGGAAGGAAGCCGGAAGCCGTGGTCCACGAGGGTGCGCTTTCGCGACATGTCGCCCTCGTACATGGCGCCGATCTGTGGAACCGTAACGTGCGATTCGTCGATGACCAGCAGGAAGTCGTCCGGGAAGTAGTCGATGAGGCAGTGCGGGGCTGTGCCGGAGCCGCGGCCATCGATGTGGCGTGAGTAGTTCTCGATGCCGTTGCAGAAACCCATTTGCTGCATCATTTCGAGGTCGTAGGTGGTGCGCATGCGCAGCCTCTGGGCCTCCACCAGCTTGTTCTGGCCTTCGAGCACTTTGAGCCGTTCCGCGAGCTCTTCTTCGATGGCGGTGATGGCGCGGGACATGCGTTCGGGCCCGGCGACGTAGTGTGAGGCCGGGAAGATGTACATCTCCGTTTCCTCGCGGATGACGTCGCCCGTGACCGGATGCAAAGTGTAAATGTTCTCGATCTCGTCGCCGAAGAACTCGATGCGCAGGGCCAGCTCTTCGTACATGGGGATGATTTCCACGGTGTCTCCGCGGACGCGGAAAGTGCCGCGGTGGAAGTCCATGTCATTGCGGGTGTATTGCATGGCGACGAACCTGCGCAGGAGATCGTCCCGGTTCATCTCGGCGCCCTTGCTGAGAGTGACCATCCCGGCGATGTATTCCTCCGGGGTACCGAGGCCGTAAATGCAGGACACGGTAGCCACCACGACGACATCCCGCCGGGTCAACAGCGCGTTGGTTGCCGAGTGCCGCAGCCGCTCGACCTCCTCATTGACGGAAGAGTCCTTTTCGATGAAGGTATCCGTCTGGGGAACGTAGGCTTCGGGCTGGTAGTAGTCGTAATAGGAAACGAAGTACTCCACCGCGTTGTTGGGCAGCAGCTCCCGGAACTCGTTGGCGAGCTGCGCGGCCAGGGTCTTGTTTTGGACCATCACCAACGTGGGCCGCTGCACTTGTTCGATCAACCAGGCGGTGGTGGCACTCTTGCCCGTACCGGTGGCGCCGAGCAGGACCACGTCTTTCTCGCCGTTGTTGATCCGTTCGGTCAGCTCCGCGATAGCGGCCGGCTGGTCACCTGCCGGCTTGAATTCGCTGATGACCTCGAAGGGCGCGACGACACGGTTGATCTCCTGGGCAAGACTCATGAATCCAATGTACCCCTGCCCGCGGACAGCTACTGTCCGCGTTTTCGGGTTGAACCGTCGCCGCCGGGCCGGATCCAGCTGTCGTCGAGCCGCCCCATGATGGAACGGAACATCTTGATGGCGAACCACACTCCGGACACAAGCCAGACGGTCCATGCGAGCCAGAAGGCTGCGGCCGGCACGAGAACGCGCCACGTCGGCGTCTGGGTTCCGGCGACGAACTCCTCGCGGCCGCCGGCCAGAAACCACAACAGCGCAGCGCCGGCCATGAGAACGACGCCGGCCCACGCCAGGCCGCGAACGGCGCCAAGGCGCTGCCCGTCAAGATGCGGCGTGATTCTCCGTTTCCCGGCCATGCGTGCCATGCCTAGCGTTGCGCCACCGAGTACGACGGCGGCTGCCACCCGCTTCTGCTGGCCCAGGCATCCATGAGCGGCCAGGCGACCTCGGTGAACCAGGGCTCCTTGGCTTCCGCATATGCCAAGGTGCGACCGTCGCCGGCGTGCTGCGCGGCAAGCTCCTGTTTCATCGCCGCATACATTCCCACGGCGTCGGGGTTGGCGCGGAGCCAATCCCGGAACAACAACGCATATCGCCAGCCCGGGCTTCCGAGGACCCTGACATGGACATTGGCCGGCCGCCCGGGGTCCGCGTTGCAATGGAAACGTTTTTGCCATGCCGATCGATCCAGGTCCGGCGGCTTGGGCGTGTCTCGGGCGGAGGCCTCCCGCAACGGGAATCCGGCCTCACCCAAGTCCCGTGCTATCCGGTCCGCGGCTTCCAGCGAGGACACATTTACCTGCAGGTCGATGATGTCTTTAGCAGGAAGACCGGGTACCGATGTCGAACCGATGTGGTCTGCGCCCAACACCTCCGGGGATGCCCGGCGGATCCTGGCAAGCAGCCGTTCAGCCTGGACCGGCCAGCCGGGGTTTGGCGGTGACAACACGGGGCCGCCGGATCGTCGTGCCGGGCGGCCGGCTGCAAGATTGCGGGCAAACGGCGCCAAGCGTTCTTCCCATAAGGTGTCCACGAGCGCCGTGACGTCTTCGGGCCGTGCCGAGTTGTCCAGCACAATGTCCGCCGCCGCCAGCCGTTCATCCCTGCTGGCTTGCGCGGCCATCCGGGACACCGCGTCCTTGACGGTCATGCCGCGGATCTCCGTCATGCGCCGGATCCGTTCTTCGTCCGGCGCATCGACCACCAGCACCAGGTGAAAGCTGCTGCCCTGCCCGGTTTCGACCAGGAGCGGAATATCCTGGACGACGATGTCTCCGGGTTTTGCGGTCGCGAGCATCGCCGCAGCCTTCTCCCTGACGCGCGGATGGATGATCGCGTTGAGCGCTTCCCGGCGATCCGGCTCAGCGAACACGATCGCGCCGAGGCGTGCCCGGTCAAGGCGACCATCGGCGTCGACGATGTCTTCACCGAACTCGGCCATGACCCCCGCCAGGCCTGGACTGCCCGGCTCCACGACCTCGCGGGCAAGCGCATCGGCATCGATCAAGACAGCGCCCAACTCCCTCAGCCGGGCGGACACGAGTGATTTGCCGGAGGCGATCCCGCCGGTAAGTCCAATCTTCAGCACCCCTCCACACTAGACTGGGTCGGTGGCAGAACAGGAAGAAAGCCGGGCGACGGCGTACACAACGTTGGCGCCGGGAGACGATTTCCGCCACGAACTCGAGATCAAGCGTTCGCGCTTCATCACGGTGCTGCGCCGCGCCTCCGACGAGGACTCCGCCCGCGCCTTGGTGGCGGAACTGCGCAAGGAGTTCCATGACGCCCGGCACCACTGCTCGGCATTCGTCCTCGGTCCGGATCGCGTCATCCAGCGTTCCAACGACGACGGCGAGCCCTCCGGAACTGCCGGCATCCCCATGCTTGAGGCGCTCATCAAACGCGAGACACTGCCCGGGGTGACTGACCTCAGCGACGTCAGCGCCGTCGTCGTGCGCTATTTCGGTGGCATACTCCTGGGCGCCGGCGGACTGGTCCGCGCCTACTCCGAGTCAGTCTCGGCCGCACTGGACTCTGCTCCTCTGGTTCAGCGACGCCGCCTGCGGATTTGCGACATCCCCGTGCCCCACCAAGCGGCCGGGAGGCTTGAAAACGATCTGCGCTCCGCGGGCTACGTCATGGCCGAAACAAGCTACGAGCCCTCGGAGACGATCCTGCGCGTGGCGCTACCCGATGATCCAGGCGCAATCGCGGACGCCGGTGAGCGGCTGGCATCCATGACCGGCGGCGCCTCGGGCCTCCAATTGCGGGGAACGGAATGGGTCGACGTCCAGGCCTGAGCACCCGCGCTAGGGACATGCCCTCCCCTGACCACCACCATTGGACATTGTGGGCATATGTCCACTCCTTGCAGTCAACGAGGGGCATGTCCTGTGGTTGACGCTTGGATCCTGGCAAACTGTTATTTCAGATCGTGGTAATCCTGCGATGCAGTCCTTCCGAGTGAACTCTGCGGGCGCGCCCTGGATCTTGCCTTTCGGAATAGCTTGATCGTATAGAAAGTCATGATCGCCAGCGCTGCCAGCAAGAGGAAAGCCAGCGGGGCAAAAGAAAGTACCGCCTCTGAAAAAGTTGGAACCAAGGGGTTCATAAGTCTGATCACGCCCATCCGCACGAGACTACTCCGGGGCCGCTGGTAACCAGTCGGAGATTAGCGGATCTCGTGGAGTGGTTCCACCCGAAAATGGACCGGGTCACGGTCACTGTGGTCTGGAAATTGCCCCGCCCGCCAGAACGTAGTGGCTGAAGTCACTAAAGGATATGCTCGATCCGGGCTCGTATGAGTGCACAACATGTGCAGTTGCACCGTTCGTGCTCAACACGACGCCGCTTCCCGTAACGTACGTCCCGGTCAGGCGAACCTTCGTCACGCTTATACCCGCGAACCTGAACTCCTCGTCACGTTCTCGACGGTTTTCTCGGAAGTCGCGGCATAGGCCGGAACGGCTGCCCCCGCAGCCAGCAAGGTCGATAGCGAAGCGATCACAAGGCCGGTCCTGAGATGTTTTAGCACAATGACTTTCCCCTTGGTTTCATTGACCTTGTCCAAAGAGCCAACCACATGCTATCAGCGCGTGCGACGTATCTGATAGATCGTTATCAGTTATTTACCCCCAACACAGGGGCGGTCCCGGTGAAGGGCTGGCATCCATGACCGGCAGCTCGTCGGGACTCAAATCGGTCGACGTCCAGGGCCGAGCGTCCACCCCACAGGGACATGCCCTCCCGTGCCCGCCACCACTGGACATAGTGGGCATATGCCCACTCCTCGCTGCCAACGCGGGGTCACTTACGGCCCATGTCGGGCGCCAACACGGGCCGTAAGTGACCCCGCGTTGGGTTAAACGGAAGGCGCCCCCTCCAAGTGGAAGGGGCGCCTTCGTGGCTTTTCGGCTGAATTAGTTGCCGGTCAGCTTCTCGCGCAGAGCTGCGAGGGCCTCGTCGGATGCCAGGGTGCCCGCGTTGGACTCGGCAGCAGCCGGCTCGGAGGAGTAGCTGGTGGTGCCGGAGTCGCTCTCGCCGGAAGCGGCAGCAGCGGCGTCGTCAGCAGCGTGCTGGGAAACCTGCTTCTTGTGAGCTTCCCAACGCGCCTGGGCGTCAGCGTACTGCTGCTCCCAAGCGGCGCGCTGCGTCTCGTAGCCCTCGAGCCATTCGTTCGACTCGGGGTCGAAGCCCTCGGGGTACTTGTAGTTGCCCTCTTCGTCGTACTCAGCGGCCATGCCGTACAGAGCCGGGTCGAACTCGGTGCTGTCAGCGTCAACGCCCTCGTTAGCCTGCTTGAGGGAGAGGGAGATGCGGCGGCGCTCGAGGTCGATGTCGATGACCTTGACGAAGAGCTCGTCGCCAACGGAGACGACCTGCTCAGCAAGCTCAACGTGGCGGACAGCCAGCTCGGAGATGTGAACGAGGCCTTCGATGCCGTCTTCGACGCGAACGAACGCACCGAACGGAACCAGCTTGGTGACCTTACCCGGAACAACCTGGCCGAGGGCGTGGGTGCGGGCGAAGGTCTGCCACGGGTCTTCCTGCGTGGCCTTGAGGGACAGGGACACGCGCTCGCGGTCCAGATCCACTTCGAGAACCTCGACGGTGACTTCCTGGCCAACCTCGACAACCTCGGACGGGTGGTCGATGTGCTTCCAGGACAGCTCGGAAACGTGAACCAGACCGTCTACGCCGCCAAGGTCCACGAATGCACCGAAGTTGACGATGGAGGAAACGACGCCGGGACGAACCTGGCCCTTTTCCAGCTTGTTGAGGAACGTGGAGCGAACCTCGGACTGGGTCTGCTCGAGCCATGCACGGCGGGAAAGAACAACGTTGTTGCGGTTCTTGTCCAGCTCGATGATCTTGGCTTCGATCTGCTGACCGATGTACGGAGCGAGGTCGCGGACGCGGCGCATCTCGACGAGGGATGCGGGCAGGAAGCCGCGCAGACCGATGTCGAGGATAAGACCACCCTTGACAACCTCGATGACGGTACCGGTGACAACACCGTCTTCTTCCTTGACCTTCTCGATGTCGCCCCAGGCACGCTCGTACTGAGCACGCTTCTTGGAGAGGATCAGTCGGCCTTCTTTGTCTTCCTTGGTGAGCACCAGGGCTTCGACCTGATCGCCAACGGAGACGACGTCCCCGGGGTCAACGTCGTGCTTGATGGAAAGCTCGCGGGAAGGGATGACACCTTCGGTCTTGTAACCGATGTCGAGCAGGACTTCGTCGCGGTCAACCTTGACGACGATACCTTCGACGAGGTCTCCGTCGTTGAAGTACTTGATGGTGGCGTCGACAGCTGCGAGGAAGTCCTCAGCGGTACCGATGTCGTTGATGGCGACTACGGGGGTACCGGGCTTCTCGGTGGAGGTGATGGTCATGTAGTAGGGGCTCCGTTGTGGATAGAGTATCGGTCAGGCAAACCGCCCGCTTTCCGTCGCCGGTCCGCAGGACACGGCAAAACGCCGGGTCATCCTGAATTGTGGATTGTAAATTTGCGCGCACGTAGCATGCGCCCGTTCATTCTAGTCGTTCGCCTCAAGGAGGGTCAAAGCGGCAGCGTGTCACCCAGCCGAGCGAACGTCACACCGCGGTCCAACAAGCTTGGCAGGACACGTGCATAGCCCTCCGCGGTGCCGCCGGCGGGCTGGTTGAAGTGCGAGATCACAATCTGGCCTGAGCCCCGTCCCGCGGCGATTTTTCCCACTTCCGTGGCGACAGTAGGGGCCGGGAAGGTGGCGCCGCCGTCGCCGTTCACGGTGAAGCTCACCGGCACCAGTCCGAGGGCATTGGTGATCGCCGCCGCGACGTCGTCGTAGTAGGCAGTGCCCGCCCTGAAGAAGCGGGGGGCCTTGCCGCAGAGCTGCTCCATGACTTCCTGGTTGCCCATGATTTCGTCATAAACCTCTCCCGCGCTGGCCGTGCCCGGAATGCCGTACGCTGAGCGACCGGTGACCGACAAGGGTTCGTGCCGGAAGCCGTGGTTGCCGAGTTCGAACAACGGATCGGCCGCGAGATCGGCCGCCAGCCCGGGATTGGCCTTGATCCAACGGCCGTTGACGAACAACGTGGCGGGAACGTTGAGCATGCGCAGGGTCTTGAGCAAGCGTTGATCGCAGTCCGAGCCGTGGGGGCCACCGCAGGCATCAAACGTCAAGACCGCATGCGTGGACGGTGTTTTTGAAACAACGCCAGTGACATCAAGCCCCCATTCGACGGGCTTGCGCCCGGAGAATTCGGCCACAACCTGGGACCTCGACGGCGGCGCGGGCCGCGTTTCGGGCACGACCGGACGCTGGCCCACCGCTTCGACGACCGGCGTTGAAGCCGATGTGGGGCGAAGCAACGGTGCACCTGCCGGTTGCTGGGCGCAGGCGGCCAGGCCGGTCACCGCGAGTCCGGCGGCGACCGCCAGCAACGACCTCCGGCCCGGCAGCCCTGATGTGCCGGAGGAGCGGCCCCCCGGCTGGAATTCCCCCATGGAATCCTTCTTCTGTTGTTGATCCTGCGTGTGGAGATGTGCCTAGAAGTGCGTCAGGCAATGGGCGGGGCGTTCGACGGCGAACATGTGCTGGGCAGCCAATGCTGCTCCGGGCGTGTGCTCACGGATCCGGCCTGCCGAAGCCAAGATTACAGGACTGACGGCACCCAAATAGACAGACCCCAGGTCCGTGACATCCATGCTCAGGTCCGGGCCCGATTCCTGGCTCCCGCCACTCGACTCACTGACGGTGACGACGCCGCCGTCGGACGTCAATTCCCACATACCGTCGGCAAAACCAAGCGCATCCCGGACTTCCAGCACCAAGCGTCCATCGGCGCCGTAGCGGCGGGCTGACAAGGCCGCAGGGACGTCCAGGACGCGCAACCACAACATGTCGCGATAGTCGGAGGACGTGACGCAACGTCCGTCCTCGAGCGCCCACGCCAGCGGGTCTTCAACGGGGGCTTCAGGCCAGGAGACCTGTTCGATGAGATCGAGGCTGCCCAGGAATTGCCACAGTTCCAGGTACGCGGAGTCCGTCGCGGCGACAAGGTCCACGACTTCCACGGTGTATGGCTTCGTTTCCCAGCCGGCGAACTTGTAGGACACGTAGCCGTCAATGGTGCCATCGGGTGCGTAGTGGAGCGCACATTTGATGGCCTTGTCCTCACTGCCGTCGCGCTTCATGGCCCCGGACACGTGATGGCGGTAGGAGTCCTGCCTCACGATGGACCCCGGCGTGCGGTGGTGAGCGCGTTCGAAAACCTCGGGCGCGAGTTCGAGAAGGACTCTTGGATCTGCGATCTCCACCCGACCAACGGGCTCGTGCCGGACGCGGAATTTCGGACCGGTGTCAACCTTGATGCTCCGCTCAAAGGTTGCGACGCCAAAGCCAAAGCGGCCGTAGATGGATGCCTCGGACGCGGTCAGGGCGGCCATGGCGAAGCCGTCATCCTTGGCATCGGCGAGATCCACGGTCATCATCCCCCGCAGGATGCCGTGCCGCCGGTGCGTTCCGCGGACGGTGACAGCCGTGATCTGGCGGGTCCGCAGTTCCTGGCCGAAGCCAACATTCAGCTTGTTTTCCAGCGTTCCAAAGGTAGCCACCGGAAACCCCGGGTTGAGCGCGTGCAACGGTGGTTCGTCGTTGACGTAGACGCCCGTCAGCTCACGGTTGTCCGCTTGGTACATCGCGAGGATCTTGTCGATGAGCTCATCGCTTCGTTGCTCGTCGTGGAATCCGAAGCCGACGGCCCGGAGCCAATCACGTGCTTGTCCGTAGTCAGGGTTCTCCTTGTCGACGGAACGAAAGCGCTTGACGTTGTATTTTTCCTTGGTTTCCTTGGGATCAGCCACGTCCCGAGCCTAGCCAGACAGCACGGGGCACGCCACCATAGCGGCGGCGTGCCCCGTGCGAGCCTGCAAGCAGGCCGGTGCGCCTGCTAGTGGCCGGCGTCGTACCAGCTGGAGCCGACACCTACCTGCACGTCCAGCGGGACCGTGAGCTGGGCTGCCGTCCCCATTTGCTCGGTGACGAGCTTTTCGACCGCTTCGCGTTCGCCGTGGGCTACCTCGAGCACGAGCTCGTCATGGACCTGCAGCAGCATCCGGGACTTCAGCCCCTGGCTGGTCAACTCGGCAGAGACGCCGAGCATGGCCCGCTTCATGAGGTCCGCCGCCGAGCCCTGGATGGGCGAGTTCAGCGCGATGCGTTCGGCGATCTCCCGGTGCTGGCGGTCCGTGCTGGTCAGGTCCGGAAGATAGCGGCGGCGGCCCTCGATCGTGGAGGTGTAGCCGTCGATCCGGGCCTGCTCCACCACGCCACGCAGATAGTCGCGCACTGCGCCGAAGCGGTCGAAGTAGTCCTTCATGAGGGTCCTGGCCTCGTCGACGGAGATTTCCAGTTGCTTGGACAGGCCGAACGAGGTAAGCCCGTAGGCCAATCCGTAGGACATCGCCTTGACCTTGGAGCGCATGGCACCGGTGACCTCTTCCGGCGCAACGTTGAAGATGTGCGAGCCGACATAGCGGTGCAGGTCTTCACCCTCCTTGTACGCCTGGATGAGTCCTTCGTCGCCGGACAGGTGCGCCATGATACGCATTTCGATCTGCGAGTAGTCAGCCGATAGCAGGCATTCGTAGCCCTCACTGACGACGAAGATCCCGCGGACGCGCCGGCCTTCCTCACTGCGCACCGGGATGTTCTGCAGATTGGGGTTGTTCGAGGAAATGCGCCCCGTGGCCGCGACGTTCTGCGCGTACGTAGTGTGGATACGTCCGTCCTCAGCCACTGATTTCTTGAGCGTCTCCAGCATTTGGGCCAGCTTGGAGGATTCCCGGTGAGCCATGAGCTGCACCAGGAACTCGTGGCCGGTCTTCTCAAGGAGCGCCTTCAGCGAGGCGGCGTCCGTGGTGTAGCCGGACTTGATCTTCTTGGTTTTGGGCAGGCCAAGTTCTTCGAAGAGGACGGTCTGGAGCTGCTTGGGAGAGCCAAGATTGACCTCGTGGCCGATTGCGGCAAATGCCTGCTCCTGGGCGTTGTCGATCACCTTCGCGAGGTCCGCGAGCTGTTCGTTCAGGCGTTCCGTAGAGATGGCAATGCCGGAGAGTTCCATCTGGGCCAGGACCCGTGCGACCGGCAGCTCCAGCGTGGTCAGGAGCGCCTCGGCCTTGCGCTCGGCGAGCTCGCTTTCGAAGTGCTTGCTCAGTGCGTGCACGACGGCGGCCTGCTGGACGAGCGCGCTGGCCGCGGCACCGTCCGGCCCATCACCAAGATCGAGTTCCAGCTGGCCGGTTTGGGCCGCCACAGCCGTGATGGTGATCCTCAAGTGGTGCTGGGCGAGTTCGGCGAGCTCGTAGCTGCGGCGGTCCGGCTGGATCAAGTAGCCCGAAATGGCGGTGTCGTCCACCACGCCTTCCAGGCCAAGTCCTCGGTGGTGCAAGGCCTTCAGAGCGTCCTTGAACTCGTGCATGACCTTGGCCTCTTCGGGATCCCGCAGCCATTTGGCCAGGACGGCATCAGCCGCAGCGTCCAAGGACGACAGCTCGATATAAGCGGCCCCGTTGGACCGCACGACGGCGAGGGCAGCGGCGTCGTCGCCAATCCGCCCGGGAACCAACTGCACGGCAACTGCGGCGCGGCTGCCCGAGCCCGCAGCGAAAAAGGCCTCCAAGGCGGCGGCGTCCTGCAGGACCGCGTAGTCGGGCGCGTCGATGGTTTCGGGAGGCGCTCCGGCTGTGTCGTCGCCGTAGAGTGCGAACAGCCGGGCACGGAGGGTCCTGAATTCGAGGGTGTCGAAGAGTGTCTCGACCTCCTGGCGGTTCGGGCGCGGCTCCTCGAGTTCGGCGAGCGTCACTGGGAGCTCAAGGTCTTTGAGGAGCTGGTTGAGGCGGCGATTGCGCTTGACGGCGTCGATGTTTTCCCGGAGGGCTCCTCCGACCTTGCCGCCGATGGAATCCAGGTTCTCCAGGATCCCTTCCAGGCCGCCGTAAAGGTTGATCCACTTGGCCGCGGTCTTGGGGCCGACGCCGGGAACGCCGGCGAGGTTGTCAGCGGACTCCCCTACCAGCGCGGCGAGATCGGAGTAGCGGGACGGGGGAACGAAGTACTTCTCTTCGATGGCTGCCGAGTCCATGCGGGGAATATTGGACACGCCCTGCTTCGGGTACAGGACGAACACGTTGTCGGTGATGAGCTGGAAAGCGTCGCGGTCCCCTGAAACCAGGAGGACTTCGTAGCCAGCGGCCTCCCCTCGCGCCGCGAGCGTGGCGAGGATATCGTCGGCCTCGTATCCGGGCATCTTGATGGTCTTGATGCCCCACGCTTCCATGACTTGGTCGATGAGGTCGATCTGTCCGCGGAACTCCGGCGGCGTCTCGTTTCGGCCACCCTTGTATTCGCTGTACTCCGCCTTGCGGAACGTCGTGTCGTCCGAGACATCGAATGCCACCGCAACGTGGGTGGGCTTCTGATCCTTGATGAGGTTGATCAACATCGACGTGAAGCCATGCACCGCGTTGGTGTGCTGACCCGAGGATGTGGCGAAGTTCTCAGCCGGCAGGGCATAGAACGCCCGGAACGCCATCGAGTGGCCATCAAGGACCAAGAGCCTCGGCCGGCCACCTGCCGCGGTGTCCGCAATGCTTGTTGAAGGGTCTGGTGCCGTTGCAGTGGCAGTTGATGTTGCTGTTCCAGTTGACGTTGCTGTTGCAGTTGATGTTGTTGTTCCAGTTGACACTGGCGTTGCCGTTGGAACTGAGTCCGGTTTGGTTGTTTCGCTCACAGGTGCCAGCCTAGTTGCCATGATGGACAATTTCACGCCGGGCCCGTTCACCGACGAACTCAATGCGGCCGGCGTTCCGCAGGAGTTGCACGGTTGGCTTTCCCGCTATGGCGTAGGCTCGCTCGTGGCGAAGATGGGCATCAAGTTCCTTGAACTGGGCCCTGAACGGACCGTCGCCACCATGCCGGTGGAAGGCAACACCCAGGTTGCGGGCATCCTCCACGGCGGAGCCCACGTGGTTCTCGCCGAAACCCTGGGCTCCTTCGCGGCGGCCCTGCATGCCGGAGCTGGACGCCACGTCGTAGGGATCGAGGTGGGCGCTACCCACCATCGCTCCATAGCAAGCGGCCTGGTCACCGGTACGTGCACTGCCATCCACTTGGGCGGTACGCTCGCCACCCATGAAATCGTCATGACCGACGAACACGGCCGACGGCTGTCAACTGCCCGGATTACCAACATGATCCGGGAGAACAGGGCCCGCTGACCCGGCACGCTTGGGGAACCTGTAGCGCACCTCGACTGCCGCGCCACCCAGGGTGCGGGACGAGATCAACTCAAGCGGCGCCGTCGGGCTCTCGACAGGCAACAAGCGCTTACCGGAACCCAAGGCGACCGGGATAAGGGTGACAATCATCTCGTCCAGCAGGCCGGCCTTGGCGAACTGGGCTACCAGGTTTCCACCGCCAACCAGCCACACGTTCTTGTCGCCGGCGTCGGCAATCAGGTCCGGCGCGAATTCCTCAACCTCGCCACGCACGAACGTGACGTCCGCGCCGGGCGGCGCCGCGTATTCGCGGTGGGTGAAGATCCAGCATGGAACACCCGGATACGGCCATTTGCCCGGTTCATGTTCCATGAGCCAGCGATAGGTCTGGCCGCCCATGACTATGCAGCCGATGCCCGCCATGAAGTCTTCGTAGCTTTCGGTGACACCCTCGGCCTCTTCGAACTGGAGCAGCCAGCCGAGATCGTCATCCTTGGTAGCGATGAACCCGTCAAGCGAGGATGCCACGTAGTACTGGAAATCCGCCATGGCCCCACCCTACCCATGAGGCGGCGGCGTTCCCAGCTACTTCGTGAAGTACGGAACGATCAGATAGATCCCGAAAAGCACGGCGATTCCGCAAGCCGCGAAACACACGTACGCAAGGGACCGCACCATGACCGGCGACTTCTGCCGGGCGTCCCCCGCGATGGCGGTGAGGCGGACACCGAGCGAATACAGCACTACGAGGAGCACGGCTGCCACAAGGGTCGCGCCGGCCACCTGCACCAGATCCAACCACTTCATGCCTGGATGTCCTTACTCATGCTTTTGCTCAGACTCTGTTTCTTGGCGTTCTTCTTGCGGAAGCGGACTGCGGTGCCGGCTTCTTCGACTTCGACGGCGTTGTGGTGGCCCACGTGCGACTTCCTCGAGTAGATGAACATGTAGACGACGACGGCGGTGCCCACGACTGCAGCGATAACCACGCCGACAGTGCCTGTACCGATGAGGAACGCGGTCAAGGCGCCCACGATCGCAGCCGCAGGGAGGGTGAAGAGCCAGCCGGTGGCGATGCGCCCCACGGTTCCCCAGCGCACCGTGGTGCCTTTGCGCCCGAGGCCCGAGCCAATGACCGACCCGGAGGCCACCTGCGTGGTGGAGAGCGCGAAGCCGAGGTGGGAGGAAGCGAGGATGGCCGAAGCGGTGCTCGCTTCGGCAGAGAAGCCTTGGGCCGGCTTGACGTCGGTCAGCCCGGAACCCATCGTCCGGATGATGCGCCATCCGCCGGCGTAGGTTCCGATGGCGATAGCGAGCGCGCAGGCCCCGATGACCCAGAACTGCGGGCCGCTGCCGGCCGGCTGGGTTCCGGCGGCGATCAGGACGAGGGTGATGATGCCCATGGTCTTTTGCGCGTCGTTGGTACCGTGGGCCAAGGCGACAAGGCTCGAGGTGAAGATCTGGCCGGTACGGAATCCGCCGCGTTTCTGGGTCAGCTTGTCGCCGGTTTCGGGGTCATGCCGGGACGTCAGGGCGTAGGCCAGCTTGGTGCATAGATAGGCCACGGCACCGGCGAGCAGCGGCGAGAAGACGGCCGGAAGGATGACCTTCTGGAGCACGGTATCGAAGTTGACGGCGTGGAATCCGATGCCGACGATCGCCGCCCCGATGAGGCCGCCAAAAAGCGCGTGCGAAGAACTCGACGGCAGCCCCTTGAGCCACGTGAACATGTTCCACAGGACGGCCCCCATCAGCCCGGCGAAGATGATCTCCGGCGTGATGTGGATACCGTCCGTGCCCTCTCGGATAAGTCCTCCCGAAATGGTCTTCGCCACTTCGGTCGAGAGGAACGCGCCCACGAGGTTGAGCACCGCGGCCAAGGCAACAGCCGTCTTGGGTTTGATGGCACCCGTGGCGATCGGAGTCGCCATGGCGTTCGCAGTGTCGTGGAAGCCGTTGGTGAAGTCAAAAAATAAGGCCAGCGCTATGACAAGCGCGACCATGAAGGTGATTCCCACCTGGTGCCCAATCTGCAGAGTCGATGATGCGCAGTTCCACTTCCCCGGGCCTGCCCAACAAAAAACAGTTCAGCACGCGTTCATCTGACTGTACTGGCGGAATTAACTATGGCGGCGTGAAACCTTAAGAATCTTACGTGCCATTGCCGGCATGGCAAAACGTAGGCCCAGCATCATCCAAGGAATTGCCGAACAGCCGCGATATCGCTGCGTGACAGGCCCCGCCGCGGGTCCGGTGAGATCCAAAGCACACGGTTGCCGAGGAACTCGGCCCAGGACCGGGCAGCGGCTTCATGGTTCAGCTGATCGTCCATCCACACGATGCGTTCGGCTCCGGATTCCTGGACGTCCTTCTGCAAGACGTCCAGCTTCCACCAATCGGCGGTCTGGTCCCAACCGTCGCTGGTCAGGACGGGCCAATGCTCGCCATGGAGACCGATTGCAGGGCACAGGAACTCAGGGGCGAGCCGCTGCCACGTGGTCAGCCAAACAAACCTCGCCGCGGGGTGCGCGGCCAGCTCATTGAGTTCGCCAACCAGTTCGGACGCGTAAACGACGTCGAGGATTCCGGCGTCGGCGATTTTCCATTCCGTACCCCAATCAGTGAAGCCCATGGGACCGAAGGGGTTCACCACGCCGTCGACGTCCAGATACAGCGACACGGTGGTCATGCAGTCCCCCTCCCGGACGTGCCAACAAGGCCAGCGTAAGCCACGCGTTGGCGTTATAGCAGTCCGGGGACCGTTTGCCGGGTCAGTTCGCGTGCAGGATTGCCGCCGAAGATGCCGCCGGCCGGGACATCCTCGCCCTTCATCAGGAACGAGTCGGCTTCGAGTTCCGAGCCGTCATGCATGGTGGTGCCGTAATGGACGAACGCACCCACGCCCAGGGTGCAGCCGGCGCCAAGGGTGATGGCATCGAGTTTGAACGCGCCGTCCTCCATGGAGTGGCATTGCGCCACGGCGTAAGCGTTGAGGGTGCAGTAGTCCCCGATGGTGACGAGGGTCTTTTCCGGGATCCCGCAACCGTCGTCGAAGACCTTCTTGCCCATCCGGACGCCCAGGATTCGCCAGATCACGGGTTTGAAGGGCGTGCCGTTGAACATTTGCACGATTCCCCCGGCGCCGAGTTTCCAGTAGCGCTCGTGCCGCCAGAAGGGCACTTCGTAGATGGAGCAGAAGGTCGGAGAAAGTCGTCCAAAGCCGAGGGACGCCCGCTCCACGAGGACCATCAGGACGCCCGTGGTGATGACCATTGTTCCCAGCGCAGCCACCGCAGAGAGCCCCCCTGCGGCGGGAAGGAAGGCCTGCGATGCCCAGGCGGCGAGGAGAATCACGTACAGTTCAGCCCACCGGGCAAGCAGGTAGAGGATCACCGTCACGGTGTTGTGTACGTTCTTTGCAGGGATCCGGCGCCGCAATTCCTCCGCCGTCCTGAACCGATCAAAGGTGTTGTCACGGTCCACGGTGCGCGGTATTTCAAAGGGCGGTGAGCCCAGGAGGCCCACCCCCTCGCGTAGCGGACCGTCCAAAGGCACCATGGTCTTGGTCCCCAGGAGGCAGTTGTCCCCAATCCTGGCTCCGGCGGGATAGGCGATGTTGTTGCCGAAGAAGCTCCTGGCCCCGATGGTGGCGGGCGAAAGGCGGAAAGCGGTGTTCGAGTAGTCGGCATTGATGATTGAAAGCCCATCCGAGACCATGGTGCCGCTGCCGACCGTAGTCAGTGTGGGGCTGTCATGCTTCAGCCCGACGCCGAAATTGGATCCGGTCTGCACCATGTCCGGTTGGTGATAGCCCAGGACGTCCAGGTAGTACACGATCAGGGAACTGTCTCCGGTGAGCTGGAGGAGTGCTTTGAGGTTGGTCAGCCGCTGGGCTGTCCGCAACAGTCCGAAGCGGACGCCGTAGAGGGGGTAGTCCTTGCCTGGAACCAGAAGCAACGCCAGCAGCCTCGGAACGGTGGCGGCGACGGCGAAAGCGGCCAGGATGCTGCCGAAAAGAAGGACGGCGGAGATCAGCAGAAGCGCTTGCCAGAATAGCGGCTTGGCCGGGTTTGTTTCGCCTGTGGGGAGGGAAGCGAGTACGACGTCGATGACTCCAAGCCCGATGGACGACACCAGTACCACGTGGACCACCACGGTCCAGAAACTGAAACTGGCCCGGCGGGCCGTCCCGGACGCGGCTTGTCCCGCCCTGCGATAGCTGGTGTTGGTGGGCTCGGCCGGGGAGCCGGCCCAGGCGCCGCCGGGCGGAATACTCTGGAAGCGATGCAGGCAGGAGCTGTGCCCCAGTTGGGCGTCGTCGCCCATGGCCGTGTCAATCTCCAGCGTCGTTTGTTCGCCGATCAGGACGTTTCGGCCTAGGATGACGGGCCCCGTCTGGATCCGGCCGGCGTGGGCACGGTAGCAGCTGAACGTTGAGTCCCTCCGGATCACTGTGTCCGCTCCCACAGTCAGCAAGTCGGTGCAGGCCGGAATCCTTGAGGAGAGGATGGTTACCCTCGGGCCGATCCTGGCCCCCAGCGCCCTGAGGTACAGGGGGAAGACCGGTGTCCCGACGAACAAGCGGACAGGGCTTGTGTTGACTAATGTCTTCACGAACCAGAAGCGGACGTACCGCAAGGACCAGAGAGGGAACTCCTCGGCCTTCCACCGGCCGATGAGCGCCCATTTGAGCGCAATGGGCATGACTGCCAGGGCCAGGAACGATATGGTGCCGACGACGACGGAGCGCGCCACGAGGACGCCCGGCTGCCGGGACCCGCCGATCCACTGTTCGCCGGCGGAGGGGATGAGCACGACGACGTACGCGTAGGCCAGGGCGGCCAAGGCCTGCAAAACCCCGCACAGCAGGTACTGGGCAGTCCCCACTCGCAGGAACGGTTCAGCCGTCGCAGTTCCCCTCCCTCCGGCGCCGACCCCCGCCAGTGCCTCGTCGTTCGCGGCGTCGAGGGCGGCCGCCAATGCGGCGATGGTCGGATATGCATAGATCTCGCGCATCGAGACTGAGGGTGAGTTGGCTTCCTTGCGGACGTTGGCGCAGAAATGCGCCATCAGCAGGGAGTTTGCCCCGAGGTCGTTGAAGAAGTTGGCGGTGGTGGAAACCGACGTGAGCCGGAGCGCCGCAGCCAAAGCCGGGGCGAGGATCCGTTCCGTGGGCGTCACCGGACTGGTGTCAGCGAAGTCTGTACTGACCGTGCGCGGCCCGGCGGGATGTGGAAGGCGGCTGCGGTCCACTTTCCCGCTGACCATCATCGGCATGGTCCGGAGGGACTGGAAATAGCCCGGCACCATGTAGGCGGGAAGCCGCTCGCGCAGCCAGGCACGGATGTCTCCTCCTGCCACCTCGGGGACGTTCTGGTGCATCGTGTAGTAGGCGGCAAGTTCCGTGATTCCCGGCTCGGGCTCCCACGTCTTCACAACGGCCATCGCTATCCCGGGTATCTGCAGAAGGACGTTTTCGATTTCGCTCAGCTCAATCCGATAGCCTCGGACCTTCACCTGTGTGTCGGCGCGGCCGTGGTACTCGATCTCGTCGTCGTCGTTGAACCGGCCCAGGTCACCCGTGCGGTAAATGCGATGGGAGGGGTTGTCCGCCAAGCCCAGGAAATCGGGAATGAAGGCCCTTTCTGTCAGCTCGGGCCGGTTGATGTACCCCCTGGCGAGCCCCACCCCCGCCAGACCGATTTCGCCCAGCTCGCCGTGAGGCAAGGCGCGGTCCTGGACGGGATCCAGGATGACCGCCGAGTAGCCGGGCAACGGTTTGCCCAGGGTCACGGGCTTGCCGGGCTCCGCCGTGCCCCAGGTTGCCGTCACGGTCGCTTCGGTGGGCCCGTAGACATTCAGGAACCGCCGGCCGGGCCGGTGCCAACGCTCCACAAGGTCCTCCGGGCAGGCTTCACCGGAGACGAGCAGGAACCGCAACCCGGGCAGGTCGTCATCGAGCGTGGCGAGCAGGGTCGGCACGCAGCAAAGGGCGGTGATGTTCCGGGCCTCGATGAACTCGGCAAGATCCGGCCCGAGGAGGTTGTTCCCGGGCGGTCGGGGCACCAAGGTGGCCCCCACCATCCAAGGCACCCAGATCTCCTCCACGGAGAAGTCGAAAGCCGTGGTCATGCCCTGGTAGACCCGGTCGCCGGAATCGTAGCCGTAGGTTTCGGCGGCAATCCGTACGAAGTGGCAGATGCTGGCGTGGGCTATGGCTACTCCCTTTGGCCGTCCGGTGGATCCCGAGGTGTAGATGATGTAGGCCAGTCCGTTGGCCGGGGACTCCTGTCCCGCCCAGCCCAAGCGGGAGGGTTCGAACGCGGCAATGCGGCGGTCCTCCTTGTCCATGCGAACCGCGGGGGCCGCAGTCCCGGTCAGGAGGCTGTCCGCGAGGCGGGAGACAGTCAGGATCATGGTGACGTCCGCGTCGGCGGCAATGTAGGCAATTCTCTCTGGAGGGAACGCCGGGTCGAGGGGCACGTAGACGGCATGGACCTTGAGGACCGCGAGCATGCTGACATAGGACCACACCGGGTCATCGAACAGCAGTGCGATTCTTTCGCCCGGGCTCACACCGCGGGCAAGGAGGTAGCGGGCGAGCTGGTTGGCCCGGGAGTCGAGTTCTTCATAGCTGAGCGAACCATCCGCTGTTTCCACGGCCGGATGGCGGCTGCGGCCTTCGGCTCGTTGCCGGTCGCACCGGTCCTCGAAGAGCTCCTCAAGCCGCTCGCCCGGGCTCCACCGGATCGTGTTGCCCTGCCTTGTGTTGCCCTGTGTCGTACTGCCCTGAGCAGTCACGTGCCTTCCCATGTTCCCCTCCCGGTCCTGTCCCTGTGTCCGGCCGGCGGGCCCTATCGGACCGCCCCTGCCTTGGCACTCTGTCCTGCGATGGAACTTTGTTCGGCAATGGCAGCCAGCAGCAGCCCGCAAGCGGCGTCGACGAGTTCCGCCGTGATGTTCAGCGGCGGCAAGAGCCGGACCACGCAGTCGTCCCGCCCGCCGCATTCCAGGATCAGGCCCCGCTCCAGGGCATTTCGCTGCACTGCGCGGGCCAGGTGTCCGGCAGGACGTCCTGTCCCCGGATCGCGGAACTCGATTCCCCACATCAGGCCCCGGCCCCGTACCTCGCGCACCCAGGGGTTTGCGGTCAAGGGCGCGAGGAGCCGGGCAATCTGCGCGCCGCGGCTACGGACGTTGCCGAGAACGTCGTCGCGCCGGATGATCTCCACGGCTGCAGCCCCCGCGGCGAATGCCAACTGGTTTCCGCGGAATGTCCCGGTGTGGGCACCCGGGAGCCAGAGGTCGAGGTCCTTGTTGTAGATGATCAGCGCAACGGGGAGGCCTATTCCGCTAAGGGCCTTGGATGCCACGATGACATCGGGCTCGATCCCGTACTGCTCGAACGCGAACCACGTTCCGGTGCGCCCGCACCCGGTCTGGATCTCATCGATAATCAGCGGGATGTCCAGCTCACGGGTCACCCTGCGCACGGTTCGCGCGAATTCGACGGTGGCCGGTACAACTCCCCCCTCGCCCTGGACCATTTCCATGATGACGGCTGCGGGAAGTGGAATGCCCCCGAGCGGGTCTTTGAGGGAATGTTCGAAGAATTGGACACAGTTGGTCGCACAAGTCTCCGGGCGCAGGCCTACGGGACACTGCGCACAGTAGGAATAGGGGAAGAAGTGAACTCCGGGCATCCCGTTCGCCACCGGTTGCTTCTGTTCAACTAGTCCAGTCAACGCCATCCCCACGGCACTGCTGCCATGGAATGCTCCCTGGAAGCACACGATGTCCCCGCGTCCGGTGGCGGTCTTGCACAATTTGATGGCAGCATCCACGGCATTTGCACCGGTTGGTCCGCAGAAGTGGATCTTCATCCGATCGCCAAGTCCCCAAGGAAGCATGGACAGCTGTGCGCTCGTGAAGGCGTCCTTCACCGGCGTCGGGAAATCAAGCCCATGGCTCAAGATCCGCACTTGTTCCGCCACGACCTCGACCAGCTCCGGATGGCTGTGCCCGAGGGACAAAACCCCGGCACCGGCTAGGAAATCAATGAAGACATTGCCATCGACGTCCCGCACAAAGGCACCGGAGCCCTCGGCAATCGCGATGGGAAGATGCCGCGGATAGGTACGGGCATTGGATTCGTGGAGTTCCTGGCGAGCCAACAATTCAGCAGATCCGGGTCCTGGCAGGGGCCCGGTTACATGTGCCGAGGTCAAGGTAGCCTGCTGCGGGTGTGTGTGTGCATGGCGATCGGGTCCTTATCCCGTGGATCCGCGGCGGCGGATCAATGACTGAGCGCGTCCCGCTGCCGTGCCTTTTGCGACGCGGGGAAGATGGGGTGCCGGCGCTGCGGCCCCGCTACGGCGCTTTGCTGGCCTCCTCTCCTGACTGGTCCTGCCCTGCCTGCTCCTGTCCTGCCGGGTCCTGTCCTGCCGGGTCCTTTCCTGCCGGGTCCTTTCCTGCATGGTCCAGCCCGAAGGCGAACCGCACGGAGCGCTGCGCGTCCTCGAGCGCTGCCGCGCGGACAACGACGTCGATGCGCATGTCGGAGGCCGAGATCAGCTCGATCTCGGCTCCCGCGTCCGAAAGGGCCTTGAAGAGCCGCGAAAAGACCTGGGCGTCAGTGCGCAGGCCCACCCCGATCAGCGACAGCCTGCCGATCTGGCCGTCGTACTGGAGGTCGATGAAGCCGATGGCCCCCTGGGCAGCGGACAAGGCCTCACGGACACGGAATCCGTCCCGGCTGGGAATCGCCAGCGAAATGTCGCTGCCGCCGGTACGCGCGGCCGAGCTGTTTTGAACGACCATGTCAACCTGGGCGCGCGCGTCGGCAAGAAGCCCGAAGATTTCCGCAGACTTTCCCACCCCATCCGCGACGCCTATGACCTTTAGCTTCGCCACGGACCGGTCACAGAGAACTGCAGAGACCACTGGCTGCTCAACGGCCGGAGCCCGTTCCCAGACCGGCTTGTGGTCCCACACCGCCTCTTGGTCCTGGCTTGGGAGGATCAGGGTGCCCATGACACGGTTGAAAGACGAACGCACATGGATGGGGACGCCAAAACGGCGGGCATACTCAAGGCATCTGGCATGCACCACTTTGGAACCGGACGCAGCCAATTCCAGCATTTCCTCGTTTGAAATGACATCGATTTTCCGCGCGCGGGGAACGACCCGCGGGTCCGCGGTATAAACGCCATCGACGTCGGTATAGATTTCGCACATACCGGCCCCCAACGCGGCCGCCAAGGCGACGGCCGTGATGTCCGAACCGCCCCGGCCCAGCGTGGTGACCTCTTTCTTCTTGAGGCCCTTCCCTTGGAAACCAGCGACGATGGCAACTTCTTCGCGTTTCAGGCAGGCGCGGATATGGTGCGGGTCAACGTTGACGATGTGCGCCTTGCCGTGGATGCCGTCGGTAATCAGTCCGGCCTTCTTTCCGCTGAAGGTTCGGGAAGGGACACCAAGGTCGGACAGGGCAATCGCCAGGAGCGTCACGGAAATCCGTTCACCCGTGGTCAGCAACGCGTCAAGTTCGCTGGCGGGAGGACTGGGGCTGAGTGACACGGCCAGGTCAAGCAGTTCGTCGGTGGTGTCGCCCATGGCCGAAACCACCACCACCAGCGGGTGTCCGGCCTCCCGGGTCTCGGCGATCCGCCGGGCGACCCGCTTGATGGCTGCCGCATCGGCTACGGAGGAGCCCCCGTATTTCTGCACTATGAGGTCCCGGGCCCGAAGCTTTGAGCGTGTACGTAACGCCATCTGTTCGAGACCGAGGAAGTGTTCTAGGCCGTCTACCTCCGGATGCCGACGGTCTGCTGGTAAATCCCGAATGCTGACTGTCTGCTGGTACATGGAGCCTCCTGGAGCCCGCATACCCCCCCTGCCGATCTTACGACGTACAGACTCCGCCAGCGGTTCACTTAGGCAACAAAAAGTGGCCTTGGAACGTCAGTCACGCATCCTCAGATTTTCATTATCTTGACGTTCGTCATGATAGTGATACGATCAATGTATGGAAAACCGTACCGGCCACTCCGCCCAAAGCATCAGGCCTATCGAGGATTCGGTCCGCACCGACTTCAGCCAGGCCATGTCCTACGGCGGGTATCTGGACCTTGACCGCCTCCTCACTGCCCAGCACCCATTGAGCACACCCGAACACCACGACGAATTGCTGTTCATCATCCAGCACCAGACCAGCGAACTGTGGCTCAAACTGATCCTGCATGAGCTTCTTGAAGCCCGCCGGCTCCTTGATGTGGACAACCTTGCCAAGGCCCTCAAATGCATCGCGCGCGTCAAGGCGATCCAGCGGACCATGACCGAGCAGTGGTCTGTCCTGGGCACGCTCACTCCGCGCGAGTACTCCGAATTCCGGCGCTTCCTGGGCAGTTCATCAGGCTTCCAGTCCCACCAGTACCGCGGCGTCGAGTTCCTCCTGGGCAACAAGAACCGCGACATGCTCCGGGTCTTCGAGAGCGATCCGGCGGCGCACAGCCAGCTCAGCACCCTCTTGGAGGAGCCGACTCTTTATGACGCCTTCCTCGCAGTGCTGGCGAGGGCCGGTTATGCCGTTCCCGCCGACATCCTGGAACGTGACACGAGCGAACCGTGGACATTCCAGAAGGACCTTGTCCCGGTCTTCCAGGAGATCTACGAATCGGAAGCCACGCCTTGGGGTTTTTACGAGGCCTGCGAAGACCTCGTGGACATCGAGGACAACTTCCATGCCTGGCGCTTCCGCCACTTGCGGACAGTGCAGCGAACCATCGGATTCAAGGTGGGCACGGGAGGCTCCTCCGGCGTCGACTTCCTCAAGCGGGCCCTTGACCTGACTTTCTTCCCGGAGCTCTACGCCGTCCGCACCGAAATCGGCAACTGAACAGTAATTCCAAGCAACCCCAGCAGTTTCAGGAGAGACATGAACAGCGCGCAGCAAACGCAACGGCCGACGTCGGCGGAACTCGACGCCGCGGATCCCCTCGCCGGGCAGCGTGAGGCCTTTTACTCCCCGGCGGACGGCCAGCTCACCGCCTACCTTGACGGGAACTCGCTCGGAAGGCCGCTCAAGGCGACGTCGGCAAAGCTCGCGTCCTTCGTCGAGGACGCCTGGGGCAGCCGACTTATCCGCGGCTGGGACGAACAGTGGATGGACGAGCCCACTACGGTGGGCGACCGGATCGGCGTCGTCACCTTGGGTGCGGCCGCCGGCCAGGTCACCGTGGGAGATTCCACGTCCGTGATGCTCTACAAGCTCATCCGGGCAGCGGTAGACGCCCAGCCGGGCCGCGATGAGATTGTGGTGGACCGGGACAACTTCCCCACTGACCGTTTCATCATCGAGGGCATCGCCGCTGAGAAGGGCGCCACCATCAAGTGGGTCGCTTCCAATCCGGCCAGCGGCGTCCGGACCACGGACCTTGAGGGACTGCTCAGCGAGCGGACCGCCGTCGTCGTGCTCAGCCACGTGGCTTACCGTTCCGGTTTCCTGGCGGATGCCGCGGCAATCACCGCGATGGTCAAGGAATCCGGTGCTCTCATGCTCTGGGACCTGTGCCACTCGGTAGGCTCGGTCCCCCTCGAACTGGACGCCTGGGGCGTGGACCTTGCTGTGGGTTGCACGTACAAGTACCTCAATGGCGGCCCGGGCTCTCCCGCGTTCGCGTATGTCAGCGCGGCGCAGCAGGACCGCTTGCAGCAGCCCATTTGGGGCTGGATGGGCGCCGACAACCCTTTCGGCATGACAGAGAGCTACGCACCCGCCAAGGGGATCCGCAGCTTCATCACCGGCACACCCCCGGTGCTGGCCATGCAGCCGCTCAAGGACATGGTTGAGCTGATCGCGTCGGTGGGCATGGACGCCGTGCGGGAGAAGTCCATCAAACTCACCGAGTACGCAGCTGCCTTGGCCGAGGACATGTTGGTCCCCCTCGGTGCCGAGATTGTCAGCCCGCGCAACACCGCAGAGCGTGGCTCGCACATCACGGTGGACCATCCGTTGTTCGGCGAGGTGACCCAGACGCTTTGGGAGCGGGGTGTCATTCCGGATTTCCGCCCCCCGCACGGACTGCGGATCGGCCTCTCGCCGCTCAGCACCAGCTACGCGGAGGTTGAGCTGGGCGTGACCGCCATCCGGGACGCCCTCGCCGAGCTCCTGTGAGTGCCGTCCTCGACGACATGGACTCCCGGCCCGGGAGTACCACGTCGTTGCTGCGCACGGTGATCGGCTTGTACCTGCGCGACGCCGGCGGATGGATGTCCACCAGGCACATCATCGCCCTCATGGAGGCCCTTGGCGTGACCGCGGCTGTTTCCCGGACGGCCTTGTCACGGTTGAAGAAGAAAGAAATCGTCCTTCCGCAGCAGCGTCACGGTGTTCCCGGCTTCGCCGTCACCGAGGGCGCCGCATCGATGCTTGCCCGCGGCGACCGGCGGATATTCAACCCCCGCCTTATGTCCTCGGAGGACCGCTGGTGCCTCGTGTCCTTTTCCATTCCGGAAACGGAGCGCGAAAAACGGCACCAATTGCGGCGGCGATTGCACTGGATCGGCTGCGGCACGGTGGCAGCAGGGCTGTGGATCTGCCCGGATTCCCTTCGGGAGGAAGTGGAGGAGATCCTGGAGGACCTGGAACTGCGCGGCATGGCCACGGTTTTCGTCACGGATACTCCCTTGGTGGGCGGCAGCCTCCGCGATGCCGCATCCGCGTGGTGGGACCTGGACGCCGTGGCAGAACTGCATCGCGACTTCATCCGGCATCACGGTTCCGCGGCCGAAGAAGGCGGCCAGAGCAACGATTCCGACGGCGGCCCGGCCTCCGCCGAAATCTTCGCCCGTTATGTCCGATGCATTGACCGGTGGCGGATCATTCCGTACCTGGATCCGGGGCTGCCGGCGGAGTTCCTTCCCGAGGATTGGCCCGGCACGGCGGGAATCGCCTTGTTCGAGCGCCTAGGAGCCGCCTATTCACGGCCAAGCGCGGAGTTCGTCCGGACGATGTTGGAGGCATAGCCGCTGCCATCCTTTTGGGACGCCCGAAGCTCCATGCCCAGCAGGTAGGGCGCGCCTAGCTCCCCGATCGGCGTCTTCGCTGTTTCCCTCGACAAAGCTACGCAGACAGCGGCAATAGCCATGCAGGCGCACGCGAACACCGCCACGGGCACCCAGCCGTCAGCGCCTTTGCCGAGCAGCAGGCCGGCGATCAGCGGGCCGAAACCCGCGACCACCAGTCCTAGCTGGTTGCCAATGGCCATGCCGGAGTACCGGACGGGGGCCGCGAACAGTTCGGCGAAGTATGAAGGCCAGATGCCGTTGAAGCATGAGTAGAGCAGTGTCATGTTGACGAAGGCCGCGGCGAAAACCAGCCAGATGTTGCCGGTGGACAGCGTCCAGAAGTAGGCAAAGATCGTAGCCGAGCAGCCGATGGCTGCGGTCAGGAGCAATGGTCGCCGCCCCACTTTGTCCGATAGCCTCGCGACGAGGGGCATGACGAACATTGACAGTCCGATCGCCACGGCATTCACCGTAAGGATTGCCGTCTTGTCGAAGCCGGCCGCACCCGTTGCATAGGCCAAACCGAAGACGGTGAAGATGGTCTGCATGACCGACATGATGGACATCCCAATAACGCGCACCACGTCCATGGACTGGAACTTGAGCACATCGCGGATCGGCAAGGAAGCCACCGCATCCTTCTCTTTTGCGTCTTCGAAGACGGGAGTCTCATCCAGATGGGTGCGGACCCAGTAGGCGATGGCCAGGACCACAATCGACAGCCAGAAGGGGATCCTCCACCCCCAGCTCATGAGTGCGTCGCGGGGCAAGGCGGCGACCGGAATGAAGACCAAGGTGGCGAGGACCATCCCGGAGGCATAGCCGGTCATCACGAAACTGGTAAAGAAGCCGCGGCGGCCTTCCGGCGAGTGTTCCAGTGTCAGCGTCGATGCTCCCGCAGACTCAGCCCCGGCAGAGAAACCCTGCGCCAGGCGACCGGCAACCAGCAGGACCGGCGCCCAGTACCCTATCTGGCTGTAACTCGGCAGGAAGCCGATGCCCAGCGAAGAAAGGCCCATGACGCCGAGCGTGATGAGCAGGATCTTCTTCCTTCCCAATTTGTCGCCGAAATGGCCCATCACAAGCCCTCCCACCGGGCGCGCTATGTAAGCGACGCCGAACGTGGCAAAGGCGCCAATCAGGCCGACGGCGGGATCGTCGGAGGGAAAGAACAGCGGCCCGAAGACCAGCGCGGCCGCAGAGCCGTAAATGAAGAAGTCGTAATACTCGAGGGTGCTCCCGAGGAACGACGCGAGGGCTGCTTTTCCGGGGGTTTTGCGCATCGTTGCCTGTTTCCGGGTGGTTATTGCCATGGGGTTTCTCCTTGGGACGGCATTGTCTCTGTACGGACGGAGATCCGGGGGTGAGGAGATCAACACTCGCGGTTTTCGTGTGACCGGCGCCATGCGCTTACCGATGATCGGGAATCGAATCTCCGCGCTGCCCGGCACGGACAAGGAGGCCATGGGCACGTGATCACTCCGGGCACCAGGAGTAGTCTGGAACCATGAACTTCCCCGATGGTGGATGGTTCGCGAGGTTGCCATGACCCGCGCCTGGTTGCGTTGGTTGCCGGCCGCGCTGGTTCCGGCAGCCCTTGCTGCGGCGGCCCTGGCTGGTTCCTACCAGGCAGGAGCTGCGACGAGCCTGCCGCACAAAACCGCCGAGGAAGTCATCGCGATGATCGGCCGAGCCGACGTCCGTGCCTTGTCCGGGACCCTTCAACAAAGTTCCGATCTGGGACTCCCCCAGCTCCCCTCGGTCGGGCCAACGGCAACCCAAGGCCCCGCTTCGGTCATGGAGCTTTTGAGCGGTTCACACACGGCCCGGGTCTACATTGACGGTCCCGCCAAAGCCAGGTTCCAGGTGATGGACATGCTCGCCGAACGCGACCTCGTCCGCAATGGCAACGATCTCTGGCTCTACAACTCGGCCGACAACAGTGCGGCGCACATGACAATGCCCGCAGAGCCGGCGCGCGCAGCGGCGCCACACGCGACACCGACTCCTGGAGCAACCACGCCTGACGTCGTCGCGCAACACTTCCTCGCCGCCGTCGGGCCCACCACAGACGTGACCGTGGGCGACGGAACCACGGTGGCCGGCCGCACGGCGTACCCATTGGTGATCAAGCCGCGCAGTACCGGCACGCTCGTCGATTCCGTGACAATCGCCGTCGACTCCGCCTCGGGCTTGCCGCTCAGCGTCGATGTGCGGGCACGGGGCCAGGCCGCAGCGGCCTTTTCGCTCGCGTTCACTGACTTGAGCTTGTCGGCGCCCGACGCCGCCCTGTTCAGTTTCACTCCGCCCCGCGGTGCCGCCGTGGAAGAGAAAGCAAGCCCGCAGCCGCGCACCCTCCCCGGTAAGACCGGGCAGGCACCGCAGGCAAAGGCAACAGCGAGCCGGCCCACGATCACGGGCACCGGCTGGGACGCCGTGATGGGCCTGCCCGCGGGCACGATGACCCCTGATGTCCGCTCGGCTCCGATGTTGACCCAGCTCACCCAAGCGGTGCCGGGCGGCCGTGCGCTGACCACCAGCCTGGTAACTGTCTTGATGCTCGACGACGGCCGCGTCTTCGCGGGAATGGTGCCACTTGAGCGGTTGCAGGCCGCAGCCGCCGCGAAATGACGGAGGCATCCCCGCCGGCTGAACTGGCGATAGAGACGCAAGGCCTCAGCAAGCGCTTCGGCCACCGGGCCGCCGTCGACAGTGTCGACTTGGCGGTTCCCCGCGGTTCAGTTTTTGGTTTCCTTGGTCCAAACGGCTCCGGCAAGACCACGACCATCCGGTTGCTGCTTGGCTTGGCGGCCGCCACGAACGGCCGCATCCGGGTTCTTGGCGGCGAAATGCCGCGCGAGCTGGCGACGGTCCTGCCCAATGTGGGCTCGCTGGTGGAAGGCCCGGCCTTCTACCCTTTCCTGTCCGGGGCGGCCAACCTTCGGCGCTTGGACAGCGCCGACCTTCATGCCTCCCCGCGAACCAGGGCCGCAAGGGTGGATGAAGCGCTCGAGAGGGTGGGGTTGTCCCATGCCGCAGGCAAGAAGGTCCGGGCCTATTCCCTCGGGATGAAGCAACGCCTGGGGATTGCGCATGCCTTGCTGCGGCCGAGGGAACTGCTTGTCCTGGATGAACCTACCAACGGCCTGGATCCGCAAGGTACCCGGGAGGTTCGCAGCCTGGTCCGTTCCCTGGCGGCAGGAGGCACCACGGTGTTCGTTTCCAGCCATCTCCTCGCGGAAGTGGAACAGATGTGCACCCATGTGGGCGTCATGAGCGTCGGCAAACTCGTGGCGCAAGGAACCCTCCACGAACTGCGCGCCGCGGGAAAGGCCACGATCCGGGTCCACACGCCCGATATTGAGGCCGCTGTCCGTGTCCTCTCCAGGCTGGGCCTGCAGTCGGAGCTGTCTGCTCCGCCGCCCGGCTCATACGGGCCCGATGGCCAGAGCCTCGTCAGCACCGGTCCGCCGGGGCACGAGGTGGCTCCCGAGGAGATTGTGGCTGCCCTTGTGTCCGACGGCGTGCGGGTCCGGGGTTTCGGCGTGGAGAACGCCAGCCTGGAGGAGCGCTTCGTCTCCCTCACCGGAGAGGGTTTCGACATTGCCGGCTGAACGCGGAACCGAATCTTTACCCGGCCAGCCAGCGGCCAGGGCATCAAGCTCGTGGTCACTCATGGCCTCGGAGCTTTCGGTGCTGTTCAGGCGGCTGCGGACGTGGGCTATGCTCCTGGCCCTCGCGGCGATTCCCATCCTCATTGCCGCGGCGGTCAAGCTGAGCTCGCATCCCGTGGCGCCGGGCCGCGGCCCGCCTTTCCTGGACCGCATCACCCAAAACGGGCTTTTCGTCGGCGTGACGGCAATGATCGTCTCCGTGCCCTTGTTCCTTCCCCTCACGATCGGAGTGGTGGCAGGCGACACGATTGCCGGTGAAGCGAACCTGGGCACGCTCAGGTACTTGCTGGTCGCCCCGGCCGGTCGCGTCCGCCTCTTGTTGATCAAATACGGGGCCGCCGCGGTGTTCTGCCTCGCAGCGACCCTCACGGTGGCCGCCGCCGGTGCGCTGGCCGGTGTCGCGCTCTTCCCGGTGGGTCCCGTCACCCTGCTGTCGGGCGACACAATCGGCGTGGGCGAATCCGTGGTGCGTTCCCTGCTGATTGCCGCGTACATCGCGGTGTCGCTGTTGGGGCTGTCCGCCATCGGGCTGGCAATTTCCACCTTTACGGACGTGCCGGTCGGAGCCATGGCTGCAACCATCGTCTTGTCCGTGGTGTCGCAAGTGGCCGACAACCTGCCGCAACTTGAGTGGCTGCACCCGTGGCTGTTCAGCCACTACTGGCTGGGGTTTGCCGATCTCTTGCGCCAACCCATCTCGTGGACGAGCTTCGGCGACAACGCCCTCTTGCAGGCGGCTTACATCGTGGCGGCCGGCGCGTTGGCTTATGGCAAGTTCACGAGCAAGGATGTCCTGTCCTGAAGTACTGCCTGCCCGTAAGCTCGTGGCATGGCAAGATTCTTCGATGTCCACCCCCAGGACCCACAACCACGCGCAATTGCCCAGGTGGTGAATATCCTCCAGTCCGGCGGGCTCATCGCCTACCCCACCGATTCCTGCTACGCACTCGGGGCGCAAATCGGCAACAGGGAAGCCCTCGATCGGATCCGCTCAATCCGGCAGCTCGACAGCAAACACCATTTCACCTTGGTCTGCAAGGACTTCGCGCAGCTCGGGCAGTTCGTCATGATCGACAACGATGTGTTCCGAAGCATCAAGGCCGTCACCCCCGGAAGCTACACATTCATCTTGCCTGCAACGAAGGAAGTGCCGCGCCGGCTCCTGCACCCCAAGAAAAAGACCGTGGGCGTGCGGATTCCGGACCATAATTTTGTCCAGGCCCTGCTGGCCGAACTGGGCGAACCGCTCCTTTCCAGCACCTTGCTGCTCCCCGACGAGGAGGAGCCCTTGACCCAAGGCTGGGAAATCAAGGAACGCCTGGACAATCTGGTGGAAGCCGTGATCGATTCCGGGGACACCGGCGCGGAGCCGACAACCGTGGTGGACTTCTCGAGCGGCACGGCCGAAGTGGTCAGGCGCGGCACCGGCGATCCCTCCCGATTCGAGTGAGCATGAGCATCGCCGAATCCCGTGTCACGATCGACGTCGACGGCGCACCGATCTCCGGTATCTACGCAAGGCCGGACAAACCGGTCGCGACCCTTGTTCTCGCCCACGGGGCCGGGGCAGGCATGGAACACCCGTTCCTGGGCGGACTCGCGCAAGCGTTGAACGACGACGGCGTCGCGACTTTGCGCTTCAACTTCCCTTACCGGGAAGCCGGCAAGCGGTTCCCCGACCGGCCGCCTGCCGCGATCGCGGCATGGCGGGCCGTCATGGCGGAAGCGGCGTCCCGTTCGGAGGGCGAACCGCTGTGGGCGGCCGGCAAGTCCTTCGGTGGTCGCATGGCGTCGATGGCGGTGGCCGAAGGCATGCCCGCCGCGGGACTCGTCTACCTCGGCTACCCCCTACACCCGCCGGGAAAACCGGAGAAGCTCCGTGACGAGCACCTTTACGGGCTCACGCTGCCCATGCTCTTCCTGCAGGGCACCCGGGACACCTTCGCTACGCCCGAGCTGCTCGAAGACGTCGTGGCGCGGATTGGACCCTCTGCCATTATCGAGTGGTGGGAAGGCGGCGACCATTCCTTTGCACGTGTCGGGGTCAAGAAGAGCGCTGGGGAGGTGGGAGCCTCATTGGCGGCTCCGGTGTCAGCGTTCCTTCGAAAGAACGGCTGAGCCTCAGGCTTTCGCCGCGGCAACGGCGATGCCGGGAGGCAGCGGCTCATGCCGCAAGTACTCACGGCGGAACCGACCGCTTCCCGACGTCAGCCCCCGCAGCACGATCGCGTACCGCAGCAGTTCCTGTTCCGGGACTTCGGCGCTGATCTCGGTCCTCTCGCCGCCCACGGACGTCGTCCCGGTGACGCGCCCGCGGCGGGAGGACAGATCGCTCATGACCGCACCCACGTGATCGTCGGCCACAAGGACCGTCACGGCCGAAATCGGTTCAAGGAGTTGAATGCTGGCCGCCGCAGCGGCTTCCCGCAAGGCCAACGCGCCGGCCGCCTGGAAAGCCGCGTCCGATGAATCGACGCTGTGCGTCTTGCCGCCTACCAGGGTCACCCTGATGTCGACCACCGGGAAACCTGCCCGCACCCCCTTGCCCATCTGGGCCCGGACGCCTTTCTCGACCGACACAACGTACGTGCCGGGGATGACCCCACCAACGATCCTGTCGACGAACTCGAAGCCTCCGCCGCGTTCAAGTGGTTCCACTTCAATATCGCAAATCGCGTACTGTCCGTGGCCGCCGGATTGTTTGACATAGCGCCCGTGGCCGGCGGCCTGTGCGGCGAATGTTTCCCGGAGCGGCGTGATGACGTCCACGGTCTGCAGCTTCACCCCCTGTTCCCGCAAGCGGTCCAGGACTGCCTCCGAGTGGGCCTCGCCCATGCACCACAGGACCAGCTGGTGTGTCTCGGAGTTGCGCTCCACCCGAAGGGTAGGATCTCCTGCCGCGACCTTCGCAAGGCTCTTGGACAGCGCATCCTCATCTCCGTGCGAGGCCGCTTCGATCGCCACTGGCATCAGCGGTTCGGGCATGTCCCAGGTTTCCACGAGCAAGGGAGCCTCACGGGCGGAAACCGTGTCTCCCGTCTCGGCGCTCGCCACCTTCGCCAGCGCGCAAATGTCCCCGGCCACTGCAAACTGTACGGGCCGAAGGTTGGAGCCCAGCGGCGAGTAGAGATGAGTGATCCGCTCGTCGCTGTCGTGGTCGGGGTGGCCGCGTTCGGCCAGGCCGTGCCCGCCTACATGCACGGCGGAGTCCTCGCGAAGCGTCCCTGAGAAGACCCGGACCAAGCACACCCGTCCCAGGAACGGGTCAACGGTAGTCCGCACGACCTCGCCAAGGAGCGGACCGTCCGGATCGCAGGTCAGTGGTGCGACAGGTGTCCCTCCCAGGTCGGTTACCGTCGGGAGGCTTCCCTCGGTTGGAGACGGAAACGCCCTGGTCAGCACTTCCAGCAGTTCGGCCGTGCCGACCCCGGTCACCGAGGAGCTGGCCAGCACGGGAAAGAACGTCCCGCGGACGATCGCGGTCTCCAAGTCTTCCACGAGCGTGTCGATGGGGACCTCCTCGCCTCCGAGGTACCGGTCCATCAAGGTCTCGTCCTCGCTCTCGGAGATGATGCCCTCGATGAGTTCCCCCCGGACACCCTCCGCGCCGGCCAGTTCCTCCGCGGTCGCCGGACGGACAGCAGGTCTGGGCTCCCCGGAGGTGTACTCCGATACCGAGCCCGAAAGCAGCCCGAGCACTCCCGAGACGGCGTCACCCTTGCGGACAGGCAAGTGAAGGGGAAGGACGGAATCACCGAAGGCGGCCCGGCATTCGGCCAGGACAGCATCGTAGTTCGCCCGCGGATGGTCAAGCCGGCTGATGACGACTGCCCGAGGCATGCGAACGCGCTCGCATTCGCCCCAGAGGGCGGTGGTTCCGGCGTCGACGCCGTCAACTGCCGACACCACGAACAACGCCGCATCCGCGGCACGCAGCCCCGCGCGCAACTCTCCCATGAAATCGGCGTAGCCCGGGGTGTCAAGAAGGTTCACTTTGACGTCGTCGAAGACCAGCGGCGCCGCGGATAGCCCGATGGACCGCTGCTGGTGGATGGCCGTCGCTTCCGAGTCACTCACAGTGGTGCCATCCACGATCGAACCCATGCGGGACACAACGCCGGCAGCGTAAAGGAGCGATTCGAGCAGCATCGTCTTTCCCGCGCCCGAGCGGCCAATCAGGACGACGTTGCGGATATTCTCGGGCCGATCGGCCGGCACCGAAGAGGGGTCCGCGCGTCGAAGATCGGGGTTGGTCCGGTTCGACCCCTTCGTCGCACTGCCTGGGCCTTTCACCGACATGAGCACCTCCTGGGTTAGAAGCCGGATCCCCCGCGTCCTTTGCTAACCGATTCCACACCCTGGACCGGCGCACGGCAAGAGCAATCCATGCCGTCTGTGCCGAAACCGCAGGCTTAGGAGAGCATGACCCACACCAGGCGAACGGAAAAGGCCGCGCTCGCTGCAATGACAACGGCGAAAGCCACCAGCCACAGCAAGGACGGCACCCCGGTGGCACGGGCCAGGATGTAGGCGTCCGACGACGCAAGCCGGTCCCGGCGGCGGGTATGGACCGAAGCCACCTTGAACCAATCCCGCACGGCCCCCACCTCGAGGGCTATGCCGAGTCCCAGCACCACATGGCTCACCGTCGAGGCACTGGCGAACATGACAAGCAGCTGGGCAATCGCCGCGCTCAGGAGCGCCACGAAGATTCCGGTGAAGTTCCGCAGAAAAATCAGTGCGAGCAGCAACACAAGCGCGCCGATGGACATGGCCGCTCCCGAGCGCCCGGCCGACACGGACCAGATGAGCGCCACGCCTACCACCGCCGGACTCGGATAGCCCCAGAAACCGGACCAGGCCGCCCCGAACTTGCCGCGCCCGCTGCTCAGGAGCTGTCCTGAGTGGTCCAGCCCGATCCGGAGCCCGTGGACAACCCGACCCGTCATGAGGGCGGCGAAAGCGTGGCCCAGTTCATGCACAAACGTCACGTACAGGCCGAACCAGCGCCAGGTGGCCCGCGGGATGCTCAGCACGACGGCCGCAGCGAGGATGCCCAGCACAACAGGTGTCGCAAGGTTCGGGACCTCTTGCGTCGCGAATCCCCGCAGCACGGCTTGCCACCAGTCGTTGGCCAGGTCAGCGGGACGCAATTCCATGTTCATCACCGTGGCATCCTAAAGAACGAGCCTGTGAATGCCACCCAGATGGCTGGAACTGCCGACAAGCCGAAGTCACATCTTTCGCTTGGTCCTGGCCGTGGCGGGCGCTGTCCACGGGTCCTCGGGCCAGGGATGCTTCGGATAGCGGCCGCGCATTTCGGCACGGACCTGGGCATAGGGGCCGGACCAAAAGGAAGACAGGTCATCTGTCACGGCCAGCGGGCGCCTGGCCGGAGAAAGAAGATGGAACAGCACCGGCACCCGTCCGCCCACCAAACGGGGCGTCCCGGCCCAGCCGAAGCACTCCTGCAACTTCACGGCCACTACCGGCCGCCCGCCGTCGTCTGCCACGTCCGGATAGTCGATCCGCACCCGGGAGCCGCTCGGCACCTCAAGCCATTCCGGCACCAGCTCGCCGAGACGGGCCGCTTCCGGCCACGGTAAAAGCCGCCGCAACGGCTCTGCCAGGTCGATCCCGCTCGTAGCAGCGCCTCCTGCGAGGGCTTCGAGCTCCGGCGCCAGCCAATTGTCCAGCCGGGCCAGCAACGCCGGTTCGGAGACGTCCGGCCACGGATCGCCCAGTTCCCTGTGCAGCAAAGCCAGTCGCCGGCGCAAGGCATCGGCTACTGTCGACCATCCGATGGTCCCCAAGCCCTCTTTCGCCAGGGCACGGGCTACGGCAGCGCGCCCGTCGTCGATGGAGGGCCGTACAGGCGTCGACGAAAGCACGATCGCTCCCAGCCGCCGTTCCCGCCTGGCGGTGACACGTCCCTGCTTGAATTCGGCCTCCACCGTGTCGCGCAGGAGGTGGCTGGCGGCAGCTTCCGCCGCATCCGCCGCCAAGGGCGCGGCGGAACGGATGACTGCGCCGGTGCCTGCCGCATCCCGGCCCTCCGCACGGGACACTTCGGCCACGGCGAGCCACTCGTGCCCGGCGAGCGGACTGCCCGCCGGCAGTCCGGCACGTGTCCCGGACGTCAGCAGGTACCGTTCAGGGCCGGTGCCTGGAACGCGGCGCGCCACACGGTCCGGGAACGCGAGCGCGACGACGAACCCGAAGGCTTCGGCGGGACTCGCCAGTGAAGACAGGCTTGGCGGCGCGGCCAGGGAAGGCCCGACGCCGGGTCCCTCCTGGCGCGCGATCGCCTCCATGCGGCGGACATCCTCCGCCCAACGCCGGGCGGCAGGGTCCTTGCCTGCCCGGAGTGCGGCCAGGAGGCGCGTCAGGTCGGCTCCGGGAGCCCGCTGATCCCCTGCCACGAGGGCGACCGCCTCGGCAGCCGCGCGGTGCCCGACAGTGGCGGCACCATCCAGCAGTGCGCGGGCCAAACGTGGATCGGCGGGAATCCTGGCCAGGGTCTTTCCCACGTCCGTGGCAAGTCCGTCCGGGCTAATCGCGCCAAGCTCTCCCAATACCTCGATGGCGTCGTCCATCGCGCCTTGGGGCGGTGCGTCCGGAAGAGCCAGTCCCCGGCCACCCGGTGACCCCCAACAGGCCAGGACGAGCGCGGCGCCCGTCAGGTCCGCGGCCGCGATTTCCGGGGTGGGGTGCGCCGGTGCAGCGCCGTACGCTTTTTGCTCGTAGCAGCGGACCACCCGTCCAGGCCCTTGGCGCGCCGCGCGTCCGGCGCGCTGTTCGGCGGAGGCGCGGGAGCAGGAGACCGTCACGAGGCCGGACATGCCGCGGTTGGCGTCACGACGCAGCTCACGGGACAGTCCGGAGTCGATGACGAGCCGGACTCCCGGAACGGTCAGGGAGGATTCGGCCAGGGCAGTCGAGATGACAATCCGGGGAGGTCCGCCGGGCTCACGGCCGGAAACCGCCCGGTCTTGTTCCGCCGGGCTTGCCTGGCCGTGAAGCTCCAATACCTCGGCGTCCGGTAGCCTCGCAGCAAGGCGGGCGCGCAACCGGGAAGCGACGTAGGAGACTTCCCCCGCGCCCGGGACGAACACGAGGGCGTCAATATCCGGATCAGTTGCGAGCGTGTCCATGTACGACGCCGCGGCCGTGTCCGCCACATGGTCCAGGAAGGCTCGGGTTACGCCGCGTCCGTCCAGCCGTGGAGCGGACGTGGGCGCCCAGTCCACCTTCAAGGGATACAGGGCGGACGGACAGTCGACGACGGGTGCCGGCCCGCCGCCGTCGGACCTTTCGTCCGTACCTTCTCCGACGCTCCGACCAATCAGCGCGGCAAACCGTGGCGCGTCCAGGGTTGCCGACATCGCGACGAGAGTGAGGTCGTCCCGCAGCTCACGGACTTCAATAAGCATCCCGAGCAATAGGTCTGTCTCCAGGCCGCGTTCGTGAACCTCGTCCAGGATCACAGCGCCGGCAGTCTCAAGTCCCGGATCGGCGAGCAGGCGGCGCAGGAGGATTCCGGGAGTGACAAACTCGATGATGGTCCCGGGGCCCGCCTGGCTTTCTCCGCGGACCGTGTACCCGACGCGATCGCCGAGCCGGCTACCGTCCAGGGCCGCGAGGCGCCGTGCGGCAGAGCGCGCGGCGACCCGTCGTGGTTGGGTCACGATCACCCGGGGGCGCTCTGTCCCCGTGACGGCGTCGGCCGCGATGTTGGCGAACGTCATATTGGCAAGCAAGGGCGGGACGAGCGTCGTCTTGCCGGTCCCCGGAGGCGCTTGCACGACGGCGGCTCCCGCCGATCCTCCCGCCCTGAGGGCTTCGGCGAGTTCCCCCAGCGATTCTCCGAAGACCAGTCCCGCGCCAATCCGGTCCAGGTCGAAAGGGCGGTATGCGAGCGCGGCGTTCCGCGGAACGAGTGGGGATTTCACTCCTCCATTGTCCATATATGCGGATCCGACCCTGAAAGGTGGACTGCTTGCCGAATCGGGAGGACGATTAAAAGGCAGTTGCTAGAAGGAGGTCTGTGATGTGCTACGGCTACAACAAGGATTTCCGGCGGGACACCAGGAAAGATGCCTCACAGGAACCCGAGGAACGCCCTGAGCCCAAGGTGGACGCGAAGGACTTCATGTTCTGGGCCTTCCCACGCCGCCATCGTGAGTTCACGAACGATCCGGAGCCGGTTATCGACCGGACCCGCGAAAGGGTCTAAGCCACGAAATTGAAAGGAACGTCCCAGGGGCGTTCCTTTCATGTGTGGCCCTACAACTCCGCGAATCCAAGGTATTTACTGGAGATACAACGTAAGCGGGTTCGCCTGCCTCGCTGCGGAAAGTGGGCTCCCTTTTCCCTCCACTGCCACCGAAGGATCTCCGTCATGAACGCATCAGCACTACGCGATGAAGCCGGTGGGCGGCCATGACAGCGGACGCCATCACCTGGCTGATTGTCTTGATTGTCCTGCTGGTCATCTGGTTTGCGATGGCCGTCCACATTGTCACGCAGTATGAGCGCGGTGTCCTGTTGAGGCTTGGGAGGGTCCAGGGCCTCCGGACCCCGGGGCTTGTCCTCATCATCCCGTTCGTCGACCGGTTGAGGAAAGTCTCCCTGCGGATCGTCACCATGCCTATCCAGTCCCAGGGCATCATCACGCGGGACAACGTCAGCCTGGACATTTCCGCCGTCGCGTATTTTCGGGTGGTGGACGCCATCAAATCCGTCCTCGCCATCGAAAACGTCTACGCCGCAATAGACCAGATCGCGCAAACCACGCTGCGCAAGGTGGTGGGCCAGCACACGCTTGACGAAACGCTCGCGGAAACGGATGTCATCAATGCCAACATCCGCCAGATCCTGGATGGACTGACCTTGGAATGGGGCGTCGAAGTGACCCTCGTGGAACTCAAGGACATCCAACTGCCGGACAGCATGAAGCGCGCCATGGCCCGCCAGGCCGAGGCCGAGCGCGAGAAGCGCGCCAAGATCATCGCCGCCGAAGGCGAGTCCCTCGCCGCCGCAGCACTTGGCATGGCCTCTGACACCATGATGGCCCACCCTTTGGCGCTGCAGTTGCGCAACCTGCAGTCCATGGTGGAGATCGGCGTGGACAAGAACACTACCGTCGTCTTCCCCGCGCCCTTGATGAGCACCATCGGCGAACTCGGAGCATTCCTTGCCCGCGAAGCCGCCGCCGCGAAAGCCGCGCAACCGCCAAGGACCATGACGGGACGGACCATGGCGGGGTGAAACGGAACTGCGCCTATACTCGTTGAACCCGTCGTAAAGCCTGGGTACAGAGCGCACAAGCTGCGGAAGGAGGAAGACCATGACCGACCCCCTACGGGGCCGCGCCACCGCCTTCCTTCTCCGCATAGCTCTGTTGGCAGGACTGCTGGCGATCATCGCCGGAATCGTCGGGATGCATGTCATGGCGGGTGGCCACAGCATGCACGCCACCCCCGTCGTGAGCCAGTCCGCGGTCGTGAGCCAGTCCGCCGTCGTGAGCCAGTCGCATGGTGTCCACACGGACGCTGAACGTGCGTCGCTGCCGGATGAAGCCGCAGTTCAGCACGCGACTTCGTCACCCGCCGCGCCGTGCACATGCCCAGGCACCTGCACCGGAATGTCGGCCTTGCACGCCGTCTGCGTGCCTGCTCCGGGCCACAACACGCTAACAGCTCCTTTACCCGGCGTCCCCCCATATGCCAATGCGGGCACCGCCGGGGGCGGCGTCCTGGTCTCCGGATATTCGCACCGCCCGGGTAGTCCTTCCCCGGGTGATCTCTGCATCAGTCGCACGTAAAATCCACAGCCGCATCGAGCCGCCGGCCCGCTGCACAAGACTCCACCATGACGCGCCACCCACGAGGTGGGCTTGCTGTGCGCGTCCCACGCAGCCGCAAGTCTGCAGGCTGATTGATTGAAGGACCCCAAAACCATGAGAAAAAACCTGACCATGACCACCTTTACTGTGGCTACAGCGATCGCACTTGCTGGCTGCTCGGCCGGAACCGGCAGTGACAGCAGCATGCCGGGAATGAACCACGGAAGCGCCTCCCCATCCGGTCCGGCCGCGGGCACAGCCGGAGGCCACAACGCGGCGGACGCAGGGTTTGCCCGGATGATGATCCCCCACCATGCCCAGGCCGTTCAGATGAGCGATGTTGTGCTCGCCAAGAAGGGCGTCCCTGCAAAAGTGACTGCGCTCGCCGGCAGGATCAAGGCAGCCCAAGGCCCCGAGATCGAGAACATGGAGGGCTGGCTCAAGGAGTGGAACGAGCCCGCCGGGATGTCGGGCGAACACGCCATGGACGGAATGGTGGACAACGAGGACTTGAAGAAACTCGAGGCCGCCCAAGGCCGAGAAGCGGCCAGGCTGTTCCTGACCCACATGATCGCCCACCACCAAGGGGCCGTGGCCATGGCACAGAAGGTAGGCGCCGAGGGCGAGAACGCCGATGCCCTCAAACTCGGCAAGGATATCGTGACGGCCCAGGAGGCCGAGATCAAGGAAATGCAGGAGCTGCTGGGCACCCTGTAGCCGAAAGCACCCTATACCCCAAAGCACCGGCCCACCTGGTTTTCCAGTGTGGGCCGGTGCCAGCGGCTTGGGTTATTGCGGCCTGGATGCCGGCATCCCCGGGCCTATGCAGTGACGCCTACAGAGGTTCCTTCCGCTGCGAGCACGGCCTCCGCTACGTCTTCCCTGAGGTGGTAGTCCCTTGCTTCGACCGGATACAGGGAACCACTGACCACGTAGTACCCGCGGCCTTCCCCTGGCCCGCCGGCCGCGGCGTCTATGGCGGCGACCATCCCCGGTTCCAAGGGCTTTTCTTTGCCTGCCTCGCGCAATCGAGCGAGGTCTTCGGCCTCAAGGCGACTGATCAAACCCGGAATATCGCACATCTAAAACACCGTCCTGTTCGGTCCATGGGAAAGGTTTGCGCCGTCGCCCCAGACCTTGGTGCATGCCAAGAACAGTAAGCCCGGGCATGGCTCGTGGCAAGGGTCAATTTGGGACAGGTCCACTGAATGGACGCCGCTTGCTGGCGCTCCTGCTTTCATGCTGCGTTCTTGGTTCCGTTGCCTACTGTTCAGTAACGGTGGGCAACATCGAGCGGGTGACTTCACCATGCAAAGCCCATTCGGGCGACAATGCCTCCTTTTCCTCTACCCGGCGCGGCTTCCTGGCCGCCGCACTGACCGGCGCGGCCCTGACCCTGGCCCCGGTTTCGTTCGCGGCCGCCGCTACCGGAACCAGCAAGAGCAAGACGATCACCGGCCATCTGGATCCCGGTGCAGCGGACTTCGTGTATTTGCCGGTCGAGGTCCCGGCCGGCGTCAACAAAATCAGCGTTTCGTACACCTACAGCAAGCCCCAGGTGGCCTCAGGACTCCTCGCGAACGCCTGCGACATCGGAATCTTCGATGAGAAGGGCACCGACCTCGCCGGAAAGGGTTTCCGCGGCTGGTCCGGCGGTTTCCGGACCGAGTTCAGCATCAGCGCGGGCGAAACGACTCCGGGCTACCTGCCGGGGCCGATTGGAAAGGGCACGTGGAACGTTGTTCTTGGCCCGTACCAGGTGGCAGGGCAGGGCCTTGATTACACCGTGAACGTCACCCTTGAGTACGGACCCGACGTCGCCCCTTTCAAGCCCCAGTACCCGCCACAGCAGATCGCCGGCCGCGGCGCAGCCTGGTACCGCGGCGATGCGCACCTGCACACCGTCTACTCGGACGGAAAGCGAACCCCCGAGGAAGTCGCAGCCGGCGCCCGCACTGCGCGTCTCGACTTCATGATCTCCACGGACCACAACACGCCGGCATCGCACGGCGCCTGGGGGCCGCTCGCCGGCAACGATCTGCTCATCCTCACGGGCGAGGAAGTCACCACGCGCAACGGCCACTACCTCGCGCTCGGCTTGGAGCCGGGCGAATGGATCGACTGGCGCTATCGGGCCCGCGACAAGGGATTCAAGCAGGAAGCCCAGCGGATCCACGCCTCGGGTGGAATCGTTGTTCCGGCACACCCCTATTGCCCCTACGTCGCGTGCCGCTGGAAGTTCGGTTACGACGACGCCGATGCGGTTGAGGTATGGACGGGCCCGTGGACCCTGGACGACGAGTCCTCCGTCAACACCTGGGACTCGATGCTCGCCCACTCCGCGCGCACAGGTGGCCGGTGGCTCCCGGCGATGGGCAACAGCGACGCCCACAGTGTCCCGCAGGTCATCGGACTCCCGCACAACGTGGTCAACGCCGCGGCGTTGTCCCGGGATGCCCTGCTGGACGGCATCCGTAACGGACGGAACTGGATCGCCGAGTCGGCTGACGTCTCGGTGGACTTCCAAGTCGCGTCGGGCGGCAAGAGCGCAACCGTCGGCGAGCGGCTCAACGTCGCGGTAGACGCCCCCGTCACGGTGACGGCGAAAATCGCCGGCGTGCCGAACGGCGTCGTGCGCTTCATCACGGATGAAGGACAAACCCAGCAAGTCACGCTTCCCGCGTCGGGCCAGGGAACGAGCACGTGGCTTACCACCCCGCAGCTCGCGGCGTACGTGCGCGTCGAAGTCCGGCATCCGAAGATCGACGGAACGTCCGGCAGCGGCACGGAGATGGGAACGGTCATCCCGCTCGGCCCCATGGCAGCCTTGACGAACCCGATCTTCCTGGGCGCAAGCTAGTCCGCAACAGATCCGATTCAGTTGAGGGAGTCCCTGCCAGTACCCGTACCAGCAGGGACTCCCTCACGTCGGAAATCTCCGGTTGGATGGATAGTGCCAATCCTCCGTCCACCCACAGGAGAAAAATGCTGACCGTAAGTGCTTACGCCGCCCCGTCCGCGAGCGAGGCCCTCGTCCCGACCACCATTGAGCGCCGCGACGTCGGTGCCCACGACGTGCTCATCGAGATCAAGTACGCAGGCATCTGCCATTCAGACATCCACACCGTCCGCGGCGACTGGGGACCACAGTCCTACCCACTCGCGCCGGGCCACGAAATCGCCGGAATCGTCACTGAAATCGGCTCCGAAGTCACGCGCCACAAAGTCGGCGACCGCGTCGGCGTCGGCTGCATGGTCAATTCCTGCCGCGAATGCGGTAACTGCCGCAAGGGCGAGGAGCAGTACTGCCTGAAAGGCATGACCGGGACCTACGGCGCCGTCGACCGCGACGGGACTATCACCCAGGGCGGCTACTCCACCCACGTCGTCGTGACCGAGGACTTCGTGGTGCGCATCCCCGAAGGAATAGGGCTCGACGCCGCCGCTCCCCTGCTGTGCGCAGGCATCACCACCTATTCGCCGCTTCGGCACTGGGGTGCGGGCCCGGGCAAGAAGGTCGGCGTCGTCGGACTCGGCGGGCTGGGCCACATGGCCGTCAAGCTCGCCCACGCCATGGGCGCCGACGTCACGGTGCTGTCCCAATCGCTGAAGAAAATGGAAGACGGCTTGCGCTTGGGCGCTGACCAGTATTTCGCCACGAGCGAGCCGGCCACCTTCGAAAAGCTCGCGGGAACCTTCGACCTGATCATCAACACGGTCAGCGCCCCGATCGACATCAGTTCCTACCTTCAGTTGTTGACGCTCGACGGCGCGCTGGTGAACGTCGGCGCACCGGCCGAACCGCTGCCTGTCAACGTGTTCTCACTCATCACGGGACGGCGTTCCTTCGCGGGATCGGCGATCGGCGGCATCCGGGAAACCCAGGACATGCTCGACTTCTGCGCCGAACATGGACTTGGCGCCGAGATCGAGGTCATCCCGGCGGACAAGATCAACGATGCCTACGAGCGCGTGCTCGCCTCCGATGTGCGGTACCGCTTCGTCATTGACGCGTCCACACTGGGCTAGGCGGGAAGGGCGGGCGTAATCTCTTGGCCGCGGGCGTCCGCAGCAACGATGATGTCCCCATGAAGGCAATGCGATGAACAAGAACCGGCTCGAGGCATTCAGCGACGGTGTCCTCGCCATTGTCATCACCATCATGGTGCTTGAGCTGCGGGTGCCCGCGGAACCGAGCTGGCATGCCCTGCTCAGCGTATTTCCCACGTTCCTCAGCTACTTGCTCAGCTTCGTCTACGTGGGGATCTACTGGAACAACCACCACCACATGATCCATCTGGCGGATCGGGTCAACGGCCGAATATTGTGGGCGAACCTGCACTTGTTGTTCTGGATATCCCTCTTCCCGTTCAGCACACGTTGGATGGACGAGTCGCGCTTCGCCGAGGTGCCTGTGCTGGCATACGGTTTCAACCTGCTATGCGCCGCCGTTGCCTACTTCGTCCTGCAGCAGTCGTTGATCCGGCACCAGGGGCGGCAGGGTGCGCTCGCCCAGGCAATTGGCCGGGACTGGAAGGGGAAGGCCTCGCCGCTCATCTATGTGGCCGGTCTGGGCCTCTGCCTGCTCCATCCTTTGCTTGGCGTCGCGGCCTACACGGTCGTGGCCATGATCTGGCTGGTTCCTGACCGGCGCGTTGAACACTTCGTCACCCGTGCACACGAGGACCGTGTGGAATAGCGCGAACCAGGGTCAACCGGCGCCAACAAGGGCTACGCCAAGGCGCGAGAGCTGCCTCATGGTTGGATCGTTGGCTGGCGCATCGGTGATGATGCCGGCGATGCTGGTGAAGGGCAACACCGAATAGCGCGAAGCGGCCCCGATTTTCTCGGTGCTCGCGAGGACGTAGGTGTCTGCCGCACGGGCAGCCAGGGCGCGTTTCATGGCGGCTTCGTCGGCGTCGGCGGTGGTGAGTCCGTGGACGGGGTGGACTCCGGTGACACCGAGGAAGAACAGCTCGGCGGAAATGGCCTGGGTGGCCTCGACGGCCGCGGCCCCGCAGGTCACGGCAGAGTGTTTGAACAAGCGGCCACCGAGGAGGAACACCTCGACGAGGGGATGCTCGACAAGCGCCGAGGCGATGGTCGGGCTGTGGGTAATCACTGTGCAGTCGAGTTCGGCGGGCAACGCGTGAACCACCGCGAGGGTGCTGGTGCCGCCGTCGAGGATCACGGCGGAACCCGGCTGGATCATCGAAGCGGCGCGGGCAGCAATGCGGCCCTTGCTCTCCGGCTCGACCGTAGCGCGGGCGGCGTAGTCGGCGATGGCGGGGGAAACCGGCAGGGCACCGCCGTAGACACGTTGGCAGAGCCCGGCCGCCGCAAGCTCGCGGAGATCGCGGCGCACGCTGTCTTCGGATAATCCAAGTTCGTGGGCGATGTCTTTGGCGATCACCTTGCCATCGGCCGCAAGCCGCGAGAGTAGAAATTTGTGCCGTTCGGCAGCAAGCATGCCCATTCCTTCCTGATGTTGCACGATCATGCACTATTCTAGCGGGATGACTCCGAGAAACGATGCCCCACCCACAACGTTGCGTCCTGGAATTGATGTACCCGACCACCGCGGCCGCACCGGTCTCGACCAGGCCGGCCGAGGCCTCGACCGCAATCCCGCCGTGGTGGTGCGCGACGTCGAAGTGACTTCCGACGGTTGGCACGTGCTGCGTCGCACCACCTTCGACTACCGCCGCAGGGACGGCCGATGGGTCACGGAGCAACGCGAAAGCTACGATCGCGGGAATGGCGCGACGATTCTGTTGTACGACGCCGGCCGGGGCACGGTTCTACTCACCCGGCAGTTCCGCTTCCCGGCCTATGTCAACAATCATCCGGACGGGATGCTGATCGAGACCGCTGCCGGATTGCTGGACGACGACGATCCCGAAACCGCTATCCGTCGCGAGGCCAGCGAGGAGCTGGGCGTCGACGTCGGAGCGCTGCGGCACGTCTTCGACGCATACATGAGCCCCGGATCGGTCACCGAAAGGCTGCACTTCTACGTCGCGCCCTATACCCCTGCGGACCAGACAGGCCCCGGCGGTGGAGTAGCCGCGGAGGGTGAAGACATCGAAATCATCGAGATTGCGTTCGCCGACGCCCTCGCCATGATCCACGACGGCCGCATCGTGGACGGAAAGTCGATCATGCTCCTCCAATGGGCAGCCCTCAACAGCCTCTGCCAAGTGCCATGAGGCGCCCTCGGCGCGCGGCACTGGCGCGCCGCTCAAACCTCGCTGCTCAGACCCGGAGTGAGCGGCGTTCGAGCAGGAGCGTATCCCGCCACTGGCCGGCGAGGGGCCCGGCACTCATGCGAGCGATGCGTACACGGCGGCCAACGATCGTGAAGCCATTCGCTTGGTGAAAGCGGATGCTGGCCTGGTTTTCGGGGAAAATGCTCGATTGGATGGTCCAGATGCCGTGCTCTTCGGTCGACGCAGCGAGCGCTTGCAGGAGCAGGCTTCCGACGCCCCGTCCGCGGGCAGAACCGGCGACATAGACGGAGTGTTCGACGACGCCGGCATACGCCGGACGCGTAGACACAGCGGAAACGGCCGTCCACCCCACCACGCGGCCGGATGCAACAGCCACGAATCGGTGATCGGGAAGGCGGCTCCCGTTGAATTGCTCCCACTCGGGGGCCGCTGCTTCAAAGGTTGCTTGCCCGGTCTCGATACCCTCCGTGAAAATCGCACGGACCTCAGGCCAATCCTCGTGACTCATGGGCCGGATCAGAACGGCTCCGGCTTCGTTAAACATTCACCCATTATGCACGTGGATTGACGAGCCCCTTGATTGAATCCCTCGACCTTGTTGCACTTGTCCCATGAGCAAAGAACAGCTGATCATCATCGGGTCCGGCCCCGCCGGCTACACCGCGGCAATTTATGCCGCCCGGGCGGGCCTGAGCCCCCTCGTCCTTGCCGGATCAGTCACCGCCGGCGGCGCGTTGATGAACACCACGGAGGTGGAGAACTTCCCCGGCTTCCCCGCCGGGATCCAGGGTCCCGAGCTCATGGATGGCCTGCAGGAGCAGGCCGAGCGCTTCGGCGCCAAGATAGTGTTCGACGACGCCACTGAAGTCCGGCTGTTTGGCCACCTCAAGCGCGTGGTCACCGGCTCGGGTGACACCCACGAGGCACCCGCCGTGATCCTTGCGACCGGTTCCGCCTACAAGGAACTCGGCTTGCCCGAAGAGAAGAGGCTGAGCGGACACGGCGTTTCGTGGTGCGCCACATGCGATGGCTTCTTCTTCCGCGAACAGGAAATCATCGTGGTGGGCGGCGGGGATTCCGCCATGGAAGAAGCGATGTTCCTGACCCGGTTCGCGAAGACCGTGACCGTCGTCGTCCGCAGGGAGGAGCTCCGGGCCTCCCGGATCATGGCGCAGCGGGCCAAGGACAATCCGAAAATCCGCTTCGCCTGGAACTCGGCCATCACCGCCATCCACGGCGACGCCAAAGTCACCGGGGTAACCCTGGCCGACACGCGTTCCGGTGAATCGCGCGAACATGCGGCGACGGGCATTTTCGTGGCCATTGGACATGTCCCGCGGACGGACCTTGTTGCGGGACAAGTGGAACTCGACGCCGAGGGATACATCAAGGTCGATTCCCCCACCACTGTCACCAATCTCTCAGGAGTCTTCGCTTGCGGTGACGCCGTGGACCACCGCTATCGCCAAGCGATTACGGCCGCCGGCACGGGTTGCGCCGCGGCCTTGGATGCCGAACGGTACCTCGCCGCCCTCGAGGATGCGGACAGCATCGCCACGGCATTGGTGGAAGAACCCACCCACGCCTAAGCCATACCTAAAAACTACTTTTCGGTACGCCTAACTTAACGGTATCCTCTTCATGACCGTATCCCCGACGTTGAGGAAACCATGGCTGCCACGATTGTTGAGCGACCGGCGAGCAAGACCCGGTGGAGGTCCCGGCTGCTCTTGTTGGGTCCGGCCTTCGTGGCTGCGATCGCATACGTGGATCCGGGCAACGTCGCGGCAAACCTCACTGCGGGAGCGAATTACGGCTACCTGCTCGTGTGGGTCCTGGTGGCGGCGAACATCATGGCGGTCTTGGTGCAGTACCAGTCGGCGAAGCTCGGCCTGGCCACTGGCCACAGCCTTCCGGAACTCCTGGGCAAGCGCTTGGGAACCCACCGCCGCAGACTGTTCTGGGTCCAGGCAGAGGTGGTTGCCGGGGCTACCGACATGGCCGAAGTCATCGGCGGAGCGGTAGCCCTCAATCTTCTGTTCGGGCTGCCGCTTCTCATGGGCGGAATCATCATCGGCCTGGCATCCATGTTGCTCTTGGCGCTCCAGTCGTCACGAGGCCAGAAGTCCTTTGAGTACGCCATCATGATGCTCCTGGCAGTCATAGCCGTCGGTTTCGTTTCGGGGCTCTTCGTCAATCCCCCCGAGACCGGAGGAGTACTGGCCGGTTTGGTGCCGCGATTCGAGGGCACGGACACCGTCCTCCTCGCTGCCAGCATGCTCGGAGCCACCGTCATGCCGCACGCCATCTACCTCCATTCGGCCCTGGCCCGGGACCGGCATGGCTTCTCGGAAGATCCCGCTGTACGGACGAGGCTCATCAAGACCACCCGCGTGGATGTTGTGGGGGCCTTGATGCTGGCCGGCGTCGTGAACATCGCCATGCTCCTTTTGGCCGCCTCCAGCCTGCGGGGAGTAGAAGGAACCGACACCATCGCCGGGGCCCACGCCGCCGTTACTTCGGCCCTTGGACCAATCATCGGCGTGGCTTTCGGCGTCGGTTTGCTTGCCTCGGGCCTTGCTTCAACGTCCGTCGGATGCTACGCCGGCGCAACGGTCATGGGCGGACTCCTCAAGATCCGGGTGCCCTTGCTGATACGCCGCGTGGTCACCTTGGTCCCGGCCCTGGTCATTCTCGGCGCGGGCATAGAACCCACCCTGGCACTCGTGCTGAGCCAAGTCCTTTTGAGCTTCGGCATACCTTTCGCTTTGATTCCACTAATCCGGCTCACCGGCAAGCGCGAGGTCATGGGCATCCATACGGATTCCACGCCATTGAAGATTGCCGGGTGGACCAGTGCCGCCCTCATCGTGGGCCTCAACTGCGTCCTCATCGTACTGACAGTCGCGGGGAAGTCCTAGGGTCATGAGCAACCCGCAGGCCCTGGCCCGTCGGCTGGGTACCTTCGACGCGGTCGTGATCGGATTAGGCTCCATGATCGGCGCCGGCGTGTTCGCGGCCTTCACCCCGGCCGCTTCCGCAGCGGGTTCAGGCCTGCTGATTGGACTCGTCGTCGCGGCGGCGGCGGCATTCTGCAATGCGACGTCCTCCGCACAGCTCGCCGCCGCATATCCCACATCGGGTGGAACGTACATTTACGGTCGCGAACGGCTGGGACCGTGGTCCGGATACCTGGCCGGATGGGGATTCGTCATCGGCAAGACCGCCAGCGCGGCGGCCATGGCCATGACATTCGCCGCCTATGCGGCCCCTCCAGGGTGGGAACGTCCCGTGGCCATCGCCGCGGTCGTCGTCCTCGCCGCCGTGAATTATCACGGGGTGACCCGCACGGCGGGCCTGACACGCATCCTGGTTCTCGCCGTGCTGGCGGCCCTCGCCATTGGGGTGGCAGCCTCCTGGAGTAGTTCTGCTCCCTCCCCGGCGAACATCCCCGGGGATGGGCTGCTTGCTCACGGCTGGTACGGGATCCTCCAATCCGCCGGTTTGCTGTTCTTCGCCTTCGCCGGCTACGCGAGGATCGCGACCATGGGAGAGGAAGTCCGCAATCCCCGCCTTGCCATTCCGCGTGCCATCGGGATCGCGTTGGGCATCGCCGTCGTCGTCTACGCGATCATCGCCGTGACTCTTCTCGCCGCTCTCGGTCCGGACGGCGTTGCAGGCACCCCGACGCCGCTCGCTGCCGCCGTCGGAGCCGGGACCTTCGCTTGGGCCGTTCCGGTGGTCCGCGTGGGAGCCGCCGTGGCTTCCCTCGGTGCCCTGTTGGCCCTCATCGCGGGCTTGGGCCGGACTACCCTGGCAATGGCCAGGCATCACGACCTGCCGCATTGGCTCGCCGCCGTCCACCCCCGCTATCGTGTCCCGCACCGGGCCGAAGTCGCCCTCGCCGTCGTGATCTGCGTGATCGTCGCGGTCGCCGACCTGCGCGGCGCGATCGGCTTCTCCTCGTTCGGCGTGCTCATTTACTACCTGGTGGCCAATGTTGCGGCGTTCACCCAGACGGCCGAGGACCGCCGATACCCCAAAGCGCTCCAGGTGTTCGGAGCCCTTGCTTGCGTAATCCTCGTGGCCACGCTTCCGCCGCTATCGGCGGGCCTGGGCGTCCTCATGTTCGCGGCAGGCATCATCCTGCGCGTGGTCAGGCTCAATCGATAGCGTCAAGAGCGGGCACCGGGAGCCGAGGCGGCAAGCCGCTCTTTCGGCGGCATCCGCCGCGACGGCCGTCCGGCCAGCACGATGACCAGCAGCGCCAGGACGGTGAGGGCCGCACAGGCCGCGAAGATGCCTTGGTAGCCGAGCGCCGTCGTCGATCCCAAAGCGATGATGGGGCCGGAAACGATAGCGCCGACGCGCCTGGTGTTGGTGTAGAGCCCTGAGGCCAGGCCGGGACGGGGAATCAGCCGCTGGAACAGGGTCAGCCCCACGCCCGCCACAATCCCGAAGAACCAGGCATTCAGGACCTGGAGCGCGATCAGGGTGAAGGGGTTGGAGACAAACGCCATGGACGCGTAGTAGGCCATCCCGGCCACGCAGCCGGATGCGATGAGCGCCCGGCTGGAGTAGCGGCGCGCGAGCCGCCCGATCAGGAAGAGCGCAGGGATCTCAAGCGCGGCCGACACACCAAGCGCGATGCCCGCCCAGATGACATCCACGCCGAGCCCCTGCGTCACGAACAGGCTCATGATGGACACAGCGGCACTGTTGGTGGCCTGCAAGGCGACAAAAGCGAAGACGACGGCGGCAACCCCGAATTTCGAAAACGGGTGCCCGTCCTCGTCGCCTTGGGCCCTGGGCAGATCCTCGACGACGGCAGCCCGCCGTCGGGAAATCATGGCAGCGGTCGTGGCGACATTGAGGACGGCCACCACACCGAGGGCGAGCAGGATGGCCCGATTGCCCAGCGCGCCCATGATGAACGTCGCCAGGGGCGGTCCCGCCACCCAGGCGAAGGAGACAATCGCGCGCGTGTTCACCACATCCGACGTTCCGGCACCTGAGTGCCTGAGGTGGGCGAACAAGAGCGAGCTGCCAACCCCTGCAGGACCGCCAAGGACGATCAAGCCCACGACGGCGAGCGGCAGCGAAGTGCCCACCGCCAGGAGGGCGGACAGCGCCAGCGTCAGCAGTCCGCAGGCCAGCATGGGCCGCAGGTAGTCGTTCGCCCGGTCTGCATAGGCAGGCACGAGAAGGGAAGCGACGAAGCCGCTGGCATTGTAGACAGCGAGGACCCACCCCACCTCGGCTGGCGTGGCGTTGAACAGGGCCACCAGCAGTAGTGCCAGCGCAGGGTTGAGGAACGCGAACTGGAACCCCCACAGCAGCGCCGCAGACGGGACGAGCAAGCGCTTCATGCGTTCATTCCGGTTATCCACGTCCTCAACCCTAGAAGCCTTCCGCGCCGCGAGGGAGGCCCTGCCGGTACCTGTATCACCAAGTCTTCCGGCTGGTCAGGGCGGATTTCGGCCATATGTCCGATCAAATCCGGCCGACCGCAAAGCAGTGACAAATCCCGAATCAGGGGTGGACGGCGGAGGTTGCACAGAGCAGGATTGAGCCATGAGCATCCATGAGGCACTTCTGAAGCAGGCCAGCATCACCGCCACGGAAGCCACGCTCGTGGCGAAGTTCGAGATCGAGGGCAACATCCCTGGTTCCGGCGCCTTTGTCGTAGGCCTCGTAGCGGCGACTCCGGACTATTCCTCTCAACGAAGACTGGGCATCGAGTTCATGAACGGGGAGGCGATCGCATTCTTCTCGTTTAACCATGACCAAAGTGCCGAAGAGAACTACGACCTCAAGGGCGTTGAGCACTCCGGGAACACCATTACGGGCCATTTCCCTCTCTCGGCGATCAACGGCCTTGGCAAGGGACATGTGATGACGGCCTTCAGTGAAGCCGACGGCCGCGAATTCCAGTCCGGCGTCGCCGTCGAAGAATCGCTCTAGGACCGAATACTTACGGTCCTATGGAACCGCGCGTCGATTTCATCTCGTTGGGCGTGCGCGACATTGATGTGTCGCGCCGTTTCTATGTGGACGGCCTTGGCTGGCCGGTTCACGCCGAGTTTCCAGGCGACGTCTTGTTCCTCCAGGTCAACCACGGGCTGATGTTGTCCCTCTGGAATGTGGAACAGATGCAGGGTGAAGCTGCCGTCGATCCGCCGTCGGGAGTCCCGTGCATCACGCTGAGCCACAACGTCTCCAGCCCCGGGGACGTGGACCGCACAATGTCCGAAGCGCAGGCCGCGGGCGCCGTCGTCGTCGCTCCCCCGAAGGCCCAACCTTGGGGCGGCTACACCGGCTACTTCGCGGACCCCGATGGCTTCCGATGGGAGATTGCCTACAACCCGACGTGGACAGTCGACGACGGCGGCAAAGTCACCGTCTGAGCCGGCTCGGCTCTGTCCAGGGAAGTTTCCCGGGTGCCCAAACCCCTGCCCGATTGGCCTTGGCGTGTCATGTGACACATGCGCGCGGAGGAATAGTGCCTGCCGGGTTACCGTTGACGCGAGTAGTTCATAACAAAGACGACAGGAGAATCCGTGGACTTCACCCCCGAATCCGGCACCATCACTATGTTCTCGACCACTTGGTGCGGCTATTGCAACCGCCTCAAGAAGCAGCTGGATGCCAAGGGCATCGGCTACAACGAGATCAACATCGAAGAGGTTGAGGGCACTGCCGAACTCGTGGAGAAGCTGAACGGCGGCAACCAGACCGTCCCCACGGTCCTTTTCCCTGACGGCACCGCGGCCACCAACCCCTCCGCCGCCGAGGTCGAAGCGCGCCTCGCCGCCTGATTTTCCGGAGGCCGGTAGCACGGACGCAGGGTGTCCGTGCTACCGGCCTCCGTCGTTCGCAGGCAGCTACGCCACACGCTGAATGCGCAGCAACCCCCGGAACGCAGTCCGGCCCGTGTGATAGACAGTTTGGGATCAGACCCGGACACCAGTCCGCGGTCCACGAACCTCACAGGGGAGTTATCCATGGTCCACGCAGTCAAAGGGGCAGTAGTCCGCTCGAAAGGCGCACCTGTCACCCTCGAAACGATCCTCATCCCGGAGCCCGGCCCGGGCGAAGCCTTGGTGGACATCCTCACCAGCGGCGTGTGCCACACCGACCTGCATTACAAACTCGGTGGCATCAGCGATGATTTCCCTTTCCTTCTCGGCCATGAGGCCGCCGGCGTTGTGAGCGCCGTCGGTCCGGATGTCACCGACATCGTCCCGGGAGACCGCGTGATCCTGAACTGGCGGGCAGTCTGCGGCAATTGCCGCGCCTGCAACCGCGGCCAGGCCCAGTACTGTTTCAACACGCACAATGCCACACAGAAGATGACACTCGAGGACGGCACGGTCCTCTCCCCCGCGCTGGGCATCGGCGCCTTCGCGGAGAAGACGCTCGTCGCCGCGGGGCAGTGCACCAAGGTTGATCCCGACGCCGATGCTGCCGCCGTCGGCTTGCTCGGTTGCGGTGTGATGGCCGGGCTGGGTGCCGCAATCAACACGGGAGGCGTGAAGCGCGGCGATTCGGTGGCCGTGATCGGCTGCGGCGGTGTCGGCGTGGCCGCCATCGCCGGCGCTGCCTTGGCAGGCGCCACCACCATCATCGCCGTCGACATCGACGCCAAGAAGCTGGACCGTGCACGCGAGCTCGGAGCCACCCATGTGGTGGACTCCTCGCAAGGCGATCCCGTGGAACAAATCCGCGAACTCACCGGCGGCTTTGGAGCGGACGTGGTGATTGACGCCGTCGGCCGCCCCGAGACCTACAAGCAAGCGTTCTACGCGCGTGACCTCGCCGGCACGGTGGTGCTGGTGGGAGTCCCGACGCCGGAAATGACGCTCGAACTCCCGTTGCTGGACGTCTTCGGCCGGGGCGGCTCGCTGAAGTCCTCGTGGTACGGCGACTGCCTGCCGTCCCGCGACTTCCCCATGCTCGTCAGCCTGTACCGGCAAGGCAAGCTCGATCTCGACGCCTTCGTCACGGAACGGATCGGCATCGCCGATATCGAGGAGGCTTTCGACAAGATGCATTCAGGGTCTGTCCTTCGATCGGTGGTTGAACTGTGACCGAGGAAAGCAAGACCGTTCGTGTTGACCGCGTCGTCACCTCCGGCACCTTCTCGCTCGACGGCGGTACCTGGGACGTGGACAACAACGTCTGGATTGTCGGAGACGATTCCGAGTGCTCGTGATCGATCCCGCGCACCAGCCCGAGTCCATCGCGGAGGCGGTCGGGGACCGGACCGTCAAAGCCATCCTTCTTACGCATGGCCACGACGACCACATCCGGTCCGCGGGGGCTTTCCGGGACATCGTCCGGGCGCCCATCCACTTGCATGGTGACGACTGGATGCTGTGGCAGGCGGTGTACCCCGGGGCAAATCCCGACGGCGGCATCGCCGACGGCGGGATCTTCGAGGTCGCCGGCACCCGGCTCCGCGTCATCCACACACCGGGCCACTCACCCGGTTCCGTGTCCTTCTATCTGGAGAGCGAAGGAATACTGTTCAGTGGCGACACGCTGTTCCAGGGCGGACCCGGTGCCACCGGACGTTCCTACAGCGATTTCCCCACGATCATCGATTCCATCCGTTCCAAGATCCTGCCGTTGCCGGAAAGCACCCTCGTCCTGACCGGCCACGGCAGCTCCACTACGGTTGGAGCCGAGGCGCCCCAATTGGAGGAATGGATCGCCAAGGGGCACTAAGTGCGTCACCCCCTTTTGGGGAACGCTAGTGGGCACTGGCGCTGAAGTCCGGTGGTGCGGCTGGTTCCAGCCGCACCACTACCGACTTGGACGCCGGCGTGTTGCTGCCTTCGGCGGTCGAATCCAGCGGTACCAGGACGTTCGCTTCCGGGTAATAGGCAGTCACGCAACCGCGGGCTGTGGGGTACGCGATCAACCGCAACTGGCGCAGGACCCTGTCCACGCCGTCGTCGGCTTCGCTGTGCACGTCCACATAGCCGCCGTCGGCCAGGCCCAGATCCGCCAGGTCGTCGCGGTGCGCAAAGAGCACCAGGCGGCCCTTCTTCACGCCCCGGTAACGGTCATTCATGCTGTAGGTGGTCGTGTTGAATTGGTCGTGGGAGCGTACTGTCTGGAGCAGCAGGCGCCCCTCCGGTACGTGGATGGTCTCAAGATCGTTGACCGTGAACATTGCTTTCCCGGTGGCGGTGGGAAACTTCCGCTCGTCCCGGGGTCCGTGGGAAAGGACGAAACCGTCACGGCTCCGGGCTTTCTGGTTGAAGTCCTCAAAGCCCGGCACCACATGGGAAATGTGCTCGCGCACGGAATCGTAGTTCGCCTCGAAAGCTCCCCAGTCAACCGGGACTTTATCGCCGAGCACCGTGTCGGCCATGCGGCACACGATCGCCACTTCGGACAAGACTTTGTCGGAGATCGGCTCCAGCCTTCCCGCAGAACGATGAACCGCGCAGACTGTGTCTTCCACAGTGACGAATTGCTCGCCGCTGGCCTGGCGGTCTATTTCCGTGCGGCCCATCGTCGGCAGGATCATCGCTTGTTCCCCCACCACGGCGTGGGAGCGGTTGAGCTTCGTGGAAATCTGGACCGACAACCGGGTCTTGCGGACCGCGGCCTCAGCCGCCGTGGTGTCCGACATCGCGTGGACCAGGTTTCCGCCGAGCGCAACCAGCACCTTGATCCGCCCGTCGCGCATGCCTCGGATGCTGTCCACGGAATCGACGCCCGGGTGCCGCGGCGGGTCGAAGCCGAATTCCCGCTGCAGGGCGTTGAGGAACGGTTCGGGCATCTTCTCCCAAATGCCCATGGTGCGGTCCCCCTGGACGTTGCTGTGCCCACGGATCGGCGACGGGCCGGCGCCCGGTTTGCCGATGTTCCCGCGGAGGAGGAGCAGGTTGACGATCTCTTTGATGGTCGCCACGGCCTTCTTGTGCTGGGTCAGGCCCATGGCCCAGGTGACGATGACCTTCTCCGCACGCAGGTACCGGGAGGCAAGCTCGTCGATTTCCTGTACCCCCAGGCCCGTTGCGGCAAGGACGTCCCGCTCATCCAGGTTGTCGATATGGGCTCGGAACGCTTCGAGGCCTTGGCAGTGCTCCTCGATGAACGCATGATCCAGAACTGCCCCCGGTGCCGCCTTCTCCGCTTCCAGGACGCGCTTGGAAACGGCTTGAAGCAACGCCATGTCCCCTGCGAGGCGGATCTGCAGGAACTGGTCCGCCAGGTCCGTTCCTTTGCCCACCAGCCCACGGGGACGTTGCGGGTTCTTGAAGTTGATGAGTCCGGCCTCCGGCAGCGGGTTCACCGCCACAATGCTGGCACCGGCGAGCTTTGCCTCTTCCAACGCCGTGAGCATCCGCGGATGGCAGGTCCCCGGGTTTTGGCCCATGATGATGATCAAATCCGCCTTGGCAAAGTCCGTGTAGCTCACGGCGGACTTGCCCACGCCGAGCGTCTCACCGAGGGCCAGCCCGGTGGACTCATGGCACATATTCGAGCAATCGGGCAGGTTGTTGGTACCGAAGGCGCGGACGAAGAGCTGGTAGACAAACGCGGCTTCGTTGCTTGTCCGTCCGCTCGTATAGAAGGTGGCTTCGTCGGGCGATTCCAGGGCATTCAGTTCACGGGCCACAATCCGGAACGCATTGTCCCAACTGATGGGACGGTAGTGGTTCGACCCTGCGGGTTTGTAGACGGGTTCCACGAGCCTGCCCTGCTGTCCCAGCCAGTATTCCGAGCGCCCGGCGAGGGAGTCGACGTCGTTCTCGTCCCAGAAGGTGGACGGAACCTTGAGCGGATCCGCCTCCCACCCGACGGCCTTTGCACCGTTCTCACAGAACTCGGCCAGCTTCCGCTCGGGAGGATCCGGCCACGCGCAGCTCATGCAGTCGAAGCCGTCCTTCTGGTTCATGGCCAGCAAGGACTTCCAGGTGCGGGACGGCCCCATCTGGCTCACCGCGCGGGGCAAGGAGTCCACCAGGCTGGGCAAGCCCGCGGCAGAGCGCTTCGGCGGACCGACGGTGAGGTCCGCGTCGGAATCGTGGACAACGGATGGCTTCTTGTCCATTGCTCTACCTCGCTTCAGGAGGGCGGCAGATTCCATTTCCGGGAGGAAGCCACCGCCCGGTACTCATGGTTGTGGCCTCAAGCGTAGTACCGGCCGGAATCCGCTACAACGGCGTAATGGTGCTCGTCACCGGGAGCAGGCTCTGGAAATCGCCGTCGATGAGTTCGGCGTATTCCGCGTAAGCCGCGACGACGGCGTCTTCCACCGTGGGTACGTCCAGTTGCGGCAAGAGGTCATTGGCGGCACCGGCGGTGGCGGGGTCCCACTCCAGTCCGAGGGCTTCATAGCTGGCAGTGAGGACTTCGCGGATGGGCGCCGAGTTCTCGACGACGATCACCGAGCTGAACAGCCATCCCCCGGAAACCACCCTCTGGGCGGTGCCGACCAGCTTGATCTGGTGCGTTGGGAAATCCGGGTCCAGGCCGTGGACGCTGAACTCACCAGGGCAGTATTCGCCCGGGATCTCCCCGACGGCGGCCTGCACCCCGACGCGGCGGAGCGCACCCGCCAGGAGCTCGCCAAAGAAGGAGAAGCGGGCCTTCGCTCCGGCAATCGCGTCAGTGTGCGGCTCCACATGGTCGATCACCAAGGTACCCCGGTGGTAGGCCGCTGCCCGGCCGCCGGCCTTGCGGATCAAGGGTTCGAAACCGAGGTCCCTGCAGGCCTCCGACGCAGCCTGGAATCCCGGCAGCTTGGCATCGCGTTGCCCGAACGCCACGGTAGGACGGGGCCGGTACAAGCGGAGCATCGGCACCAATTGCCCCCTGCGGGCGCGGTTGAGGAGCTCGATTCCGAAGTCCAGGTCTTCAGCGACGCCGAGCGATTCTTCCTGACGCACCACCGTCAGCGTGCGCTGTGTCCGGGTGAGGTCTTCAACCATCAGCTCTTCCTCAGCGTGAGGATCTGCTCAGCCCGGCCGAAAGGGCCACTGATGTCGTGGAGCACCGTGGACGTCAGGCCGATGCCGTCATCGCCAAAGGAGACCATGTTGTCCAGGCCCAGCCACTCGCCCGCGGGTTCGCGGTACATGTGGATCTGCAGGTCAAGGTTGGGGAAGATGTAGCTGTTCTTTCCGGGCGAAACGCGGGCGGCGATACCGTTGGCCGTGTCCACGAGTCCAACGAGCCTCGCGAGATCGCGGCTGTCCGCCGCGTCGGTGAGGGGATGCTCTGTGCGGATCCAGACTTTGCCCGAGCCGGCCCGGTGTCCTTCCGCTATGCGCATTTCCAGGGACCGGATGTAGCCACCCGGCCACACGCTCGCCCCGTCCCACGGTTTGCATTCGTCCGGGGCCGGCATTGCGACGTCTTCTATGGCGCCGACGGCACTCGTGTCGCTGGTGGCCATCCGCCAGGCGGTAGCCCGGATAGCCACGCGTCCTGCCGCCGAGAGTTCCGCCTGGATCAGTTCAATCGTCCTGCCGGGGCGGACAGTGGCAGTGGTGATTTCGAATTCGCCGCCCGGGATCAATCCCAGGATTTCGTAGCTGAGGCGGGCCAGCCGGACGTCGTCGCGCGGCTCGTGGCGGAGCAGGGCATCAGCCATGATCCCTGATGCGGGCGCCATGTGCTGCTCATGCGGATTCCACGCGCCCTGGGCGTGGATGGTCGAGCGGAACCGCCCATTCCCGAGCGATTCGTAGTAGAAATCGCCTCCCGCAAGGTCCGGAAGCTCAATACTCAACGCCTGCCCTTTCGCCGGTCCGGTAATGGAACTCAGACCACTGTATCTTCTGGCGCCACACCCGTCCGACGTCGACGCCACAAGACCAGGCAGACCGCCAGTCCGGCAAGGAAGAGGACCAGGAGAACGGCGGCCAAAGGGGAGGCCGCCATGACGGCGAGCCAGGCGTCTATCGCCGCGAGCCCGATGGTCGCGTAGACGAAGGCCCAGATGCCGGAGCCTACTATTGCCGCAGGGAGATACCGGCTGAGTGGCATTCTGGCAGCCCCGCGGCCAGGTTGACGGCAGTTTGGAGTCCGATGGTCAGGAAGGTCAGCACGACGGCGTAAGGGCCAAAGCGCTGTATCAGCGCCTGCGCTTTGCTTGCTTTGGGGCGATGCAAGGCGCGCGCGAAGCGCGTCCGTTCGATTCCCACTGCTGCGCCGCGGCCGATCCAGTATGTCGTGTTGACCCGGACCATCACCACAGCGAAGAGCGCCGCAAGCGCCACCTCAAAGGGCAGCTCCAGGATCTGGTCCACGCATGCCCTCCCCGGTCTCCTTCACAGCTAAGTCTTACCTTAGCCCAAGGCGGGATTGGCTCAAGGCGAAAGTGGGCCGTCCCTCCGGCTACGAGCTGCCGCCTGTGCGATCGATCGTGAAATCACCACCCGGATAAAGGATGGTCTCGTGACCATCGTCAAAACGCACGAAATACGGCGGCGCACCATTTGCACCGCGGACTTCGATGATCTCGCCGTGCCGGTCGGACGCCCCGACCGTCCTGCCATGAATGATGATCCGATCTCCCTGGGCTGCTTCCACAGGAACCACCTCCCAGCATTCAGATTACGAGTGTTGGGCCGTCGTGGGAACAGGCTGCGGGCGGCCCATCCAACCGGCCGAGCGGTGGCGCCCGGCAGCTCCTAAATTGTCAGCCCTATCCCATACGTTCGACGAAACGCTCGACAAACCATGTCGCCGTACATAGTCGCCACAAAAGCCATAGTCGCCACAAAAGAGGGAACGCCAGTGCAAAGTCAGGAACTGAAACCGGAAAAGACCACGATGGCGGCAGCAGCGGCGTCGTTCACGGCTCCCCCGGCGCGAACGTCCATGCCGGACTGGTACCCGGAGCTGCTTGCCAACGTTTCCAAGGAAGTCAGTACAGGACGTTCACGGGCCATTTCCGCAGCGAACAGGACGTTGCTCGCGTCCTACTGGTCCATCGGCCGGCAACTGGCACAACGGGAATCAGAAGAAGGCTGGGGCTCGAAGGTCGTCACGCGCCTCTCAGCGGACATACGAACCCGGTTTCCGGATTCCAAGGGATTCTCGCCAAGGAACCTCCGCTACATGAAGACTTTCGCGCAAGCGTGGCCCGAGTTCCCAATGTTGCAAGCGCCGCTTGCAACATTGCCCTGGTACCACCAGATCGCACTGCTCGAGAAGCTCGACGACGCCGCGACCCGCCTCTGGTACGCAGCGGCCGCCGTCGAACACGGATGGTCGCGCAACGTTCTTGCCCATCAGATCGAAACGCGCCTCCATGAGCGCTCCGGGCAGGCGATTACCAACTTCAAGACCACCATGATGCCGGCGGACTCGGATCTTGCCCAACAAGCCACCAGGGACCCTTATGTGTTCGACTTCGTCGCCATGACCGACCGCCGCAATGAGCGGGAACTGGAGCTCCAACTCGTCCAGCATGTGGAGAAGTTCCTCCTGGAACTGGGCCAAGGCTTCGCCTTTGTCGGCGAGCAGGTCCGATTGGAAATCAACGGCGATGAGTTCTTCGCCGATCTCCTCTTCTATCACTTGAAGCTCCGCTGCTATGTTGTGATCGAGCTCAAGGCTGTGAAGTTCGAGCCCGGATTTGTCGGCCAACTAGGCATGTACATGTCAGCTGTGGACGATCTCCTGGCGCATCCGGATGACAAGCCGGCCATCGGCCTCCTGCTCTGCAAGGAGAAGAACAACGTGGTGGCCGAGTACGCGCTGCGGGGAATCAACCTGCCCATCGGCGTCTCGGAATGGCAGAGCAAAATCATCGAATCGCTCCCTGAGGATTTCGCTTCAAGCCTGCCAAGTATCGAACTCCTTGAGGCAGAGCTTGCTGACGAACCGGCCAACGTCGCGGCCACGGGACGTGCACCGGCCGTGGAACCTGAACGCAAGCTGTGAATTCGGCCCTTGCCCGCTATTTGTGTTCAACCTGCAGGGTTCAAGGCGTACCCTACATTCATACGCGCCTGGGGGCCCTCGTCTCGTGGAGGAACCATGCGCAACTTTGGTCAGCGTTTCAGGAAGCAAGGCCCGCGAGCGGCCGGATTTCGTCGGATAAACAACCCGAAAAAGTACAAGCGGATCGTCGCCGTCCTGGGTGCCCTGCTGCTCACCGCGGGAGCCCTCAGCGGAGTCGCCGTTCCCGCACGGGCAGCAGCCCCCACCATCGTGAGTTTGACCTTCGACGACGGCAACGGCAACCAGCTTGCCGCCGAACAGGTGTTGAAAGCCCACGGGCTGGTGGGAACTTTCTTCATCACGACCAGCTGGATCGGCACCCCGGGTTACCTCACGCAGGCGGACCTGCACACCATCGCAGGCGATGGCAACGAGATCGGCGGCCACACTGTTACACACCCGGATCTGACGACGCTCACCTCGGCAGCCGCCAGCGCTGAAATCTGCAACGGCAAGTCGACGCTCGAAAGCTGGGGATTCCAGGTGAACAACTTCGCCTATCCATTTGCGGCCGAAAACGCGTCCGTTCAAACTGACGTGAAGAACTGCGGATTTGCGAGCGCGCGAGGCCTGGGCGACATCCGCTCACCCGCCAGCTGCCCAAGCTGCCCGTTCGCCGAGACCCTTCCTCCGGCGAACCCCCTTGTCACCAAGGCGCCGGACGAAGTGGACAGCACCTGGACCCTGCAGAATCTGGAGGATTTGGTCACCAATGCCGAAAGCACCGGCGGATGGCTGGAGTTGACTTTCCACCACATCGCGGTCGGAACTGATCCCACGCTGACCATAAGCCCCACGCTCTTTGACACGTTCGTCACCTGGCTGGCCGCGCGGACGGCCAACGGGACCACTTCCGTCCGGACCGTCGCCCAGGCCTTGGGGCAGTCGACCACGCCGCCACCCCCACCGCCACCACCGGCGTCGAGCCCCTTCAGTGATGTCCCCACCAATTACACGTACTTTACCGAGATCAATTGGCTCGCAACCCAGGGCATCTCCACCGGCTGGGTCGAAGCGAACGGGACTAAGACCTACCGCCCGCTTCAGCCTGTGAACCGCGACGCCATGGCGGCCTTCATGTACCGTCTCGCAGGCAGCCCGGCGTTCACGCCCCCGGCCGTTTCTCCGTTTGCCGACCTGACGCCGCAAACTCCGTTCTACAAAGAAATCACGTGGCTCGCGACGCAGGGCATCTCCACCGGCTGGGACGAAGGAAACGGCATCAAGACCTACCGCCCGCTTCAGCCTGTGAACCGCGACGCCATGGCGGCCTTCATGTACCGCCTCGCAGGCAGCCCGGCCTTCACGGCCCCCGCGGCATCACCGTTCACCGACGTGACACCGCAGACTGCGTTCTACAAGGAAATAACCTGGCTCTCCTCCACGGGAATCTCCACGGGGTGGACTGAAACAAACGGCACCAGGACCTATCGGCCAGTCACAGCAGTCGCCCGGGATGCCATGGCGGCCTTCATGTACCGCTACAACACCAGTTTCCCGAGGAGCTGAGCTCCGGGGAATTGCAGCTCGGGCCGCTGCTTGGCAACCTCTTTCAACACGGCGTGAACCGCTTCCCTGACCACCTCGGCCTGCCTGCCCGTTTCCCGGGCGGTGTCCAACGCGGTTGTGGCGCGGCGCACAAACGCGTCCCAATCGCCTCCCCCGGCACGGAGCGCCCTCAGGGGCGACATCAGGGCGGCGCGCCGCAGCCACTCGTCAGGTTCCTGCGTCCAACGATCCAGCACGCCTTCAGCACGCACCCTCGGCTGCCCATCCAGCCCGGCGATCAAGGGTCCAACAACGTCGACGGCTAGCGGATCGACCAGTTCGCGCAGCCTTCCTTCACGGACAAAACCCTCGAGGCGCGTCAGGTCGGTATTCGTCAGCAGATGGACGTTTGACTGCAACAACACGATTGCCGAGAGCCGGAGCTCGAAGACGGGCGCCTCCCACAATTCCGAGCTCAAGGCAGTGACCTCGTCGTGCGGGAGTCCCGGGTGGCGGCGCAGGGCGTCGCGGACCGTTCCACGGATAGCCCCGACTGAGGAGCCGTAGCAACGGAGACCGCCTCCGAGCCGGGTCTGCATCTCTTCAGCGCGGATCCACGAGCTTTCACGGCGCAGGGCCTCATCGATAAACCCGCCTGCGTCACTCATGCGAACATTCTTTCGCAAAGCGTCTGGTCAGACGTACTCCCCGAACCAGGCCAGCGTGTCCTGCCAGGCGGCTGTCGCCTGCGCTTCGTTGTACCGCTCGCTGGTGTCGTTGTGGAATGCATGGTCGACGCCGGGATAGACAGTGAGCTTGTGGCGGACATCGGTGGCTGCGAGCGCATCCCTGAGTGCCGGCATCGCACCGGTGATGCGCTGGTCGAGTTCGGCATAGACGCCAAAGACGGCCGGTTTGATGAATGGAACCTTCTCCAGCTCGGGCGCAGGGCCATAGAAGGCCGCCGTGGCTTTCAGCCTGGGTATCTCGGTCGCGGCCTGCCAAGTGATGCCACCCCCAAAGCAGTAGCCATTCATCGCGATCCGCTCGCCGTCCACGAAATCCAATGACCGGAGGTAATCGAAACCCGCGGAAAAGTCCGAAACATGGCGCTCAGCTCCTGCCCGTGTCAGCGCTCCGGGGACTGCGTCGGCATCCACGCCCGGCGTGCCTCCCTCCCGGCTCAGGAGGTCCGGTGCCAATGCGACGTACCCTGCCTTGGCGAAACGGCGCGCGACGTCCTGGATGTGCGGGGTAAGTCCGCGGTTCTCATGGCAGACGAGCACCGCCGGTCCCGCATCGGCCCCCTCGGGCCTCGCAAGGTAGGCGCTGATCCCGGTTCCGCCGGCGGGGAACCGGACAGTGGCCGTCACAAGGCCGGACACGCCCTCAGGCACGGAAAGGGGACTCTTCGCCCCCGGCACTGGCCCGGCGGCCGCCGTCGTCGCCTCCCCTGGCAGCCGGGCCGACGAAGCCATGGGGCTTGGCATGGGATCGGTGCTTCGCGGGACCTCATGCGGAGCACATCCGAGCTGCAGCATCGTCGAGGAAGCCGCGGCCATGCTCCCGGTGATGAACGCCACCCGACGAATGAATGTACCGTGGGACATGTCTCCGGCACGGTAGTCGTCAAAGAATTCCTCGACCAGGTACTTCTCAAATTTGCCAAGCTGTGTCACGAAAGCCTCCTGAGTTTGCCGCATATCCTCCTCCCAAGCCCGTCACCGGGCAAGGGTGCCCAAGATGATGGGTGGAGCCGCCAAGTAGTGAGACACTCGGTTCCATGCGTGAATTCGTGGTTCTCGGCACCGCCTCCCAGGTCCCTACCAGGACGCGCAACCACAACGGATACGTGCTCCATTGGGATGGCGAGGGCCTGCTCTTCGATCCGGGAGAAGGCACCCAGCGGCAAATGATCCAAGCTGGCGTCTCGGCCAGCCAGATCACGCGTATCTGCATTACCCATGTCCATGGCGACCACTGTTTCGGGCTGCCGGGCGTGCTTTCGCGCATGGCACTGGACCGGGTGGAGCATCCAATCCACTTGCACTATCCCGCGTCCGGTGAGGATATGATCCGCGCCCTCGTGGCTGTTGCGTCTCCCGGCATCGACCTTCGGCTTCATCCGCACGGTGGCGCGGGTCCTATCGCCGCGGGATTGGAGGTGCGCCCGCTGCTCCATCGAATCGAGACATACGGCTACAGGGTTATCGAGCCCGAGGGACGCAGCCTCCTGCCGGAGCGGCTCGCGGCGGCCGGGATTACCGGATCGGATATCAGCCTCCTGCAGCGGGACGGGAGCCTGGGCGGCGTGCGCTTGGAAGACGTGAGCGTGCCGAGGCCCGCACAGAGCTTCGCCTTCGTGATGGACACGGCGCCATGTGCGGGGGCGGAGGAACTCGCCGAGGGCGTGGACCTTCTCGTGGCTGAGTCCACTTTCAGCGACGACGACGGCGGCCTTGCGGCGCAGTACCGCCACCTCACCGCCGGGCAGGCGGGGGCGTTGGCTGCCGCCGCCGGCGCAGGCATGCTCATTCTCACCCATTTCTCGTCGCGCTACACCGACGTCGGACTGCTCGCGGAGCAGGCCCGCGCGCGGTCCGGCGGAGCTGCCGTCATGGCCGCGAACGACCTGGACCGGGTTCCCTTCCCGAAGCGGCAGCGGTGGTTGTAGTCGCCCGGAAGTACATGGCATTTTTGTGATGCTTTCGAGTCGGTTCCCGGATAATCTGTCCGTGGGGAGGGCCATACCGGCACACCCAGGCGCCCGCCGATGTGGGCGGGCTTGTCATCTATTCAGCTCTGGGGGCCGAAATGACAAACGAAAAGCAGCCGCTGGATCACGTCGGCTCTTTCAGGGGCCTGGTTGAGGCCGTACCGGACGCTTTGCTCGTAATCGACGCGGACGGTCAGATCGCGTTCGGCAATGCCTACGCAGAGCAGCTATTCGGCTATTCGCGTAGCCAGCTGCTCGGCAAGCATTATGAGTTGCTGCTTCCGGCGCGGTTCATGGGCCAAGGTGGCGCCATCCGGGACCTCTTTGCCAGTGATCCGGGAATACGCCGTGCCGGGACCGACCTGAAACTGTTCGGCCGCCACCGCGACGGCACCGAGTTTCCCATTGAGGTCAGCTTCGCTCCCCTCGGCGTCGGACCCGGCCTGCAGCTCGTCGCCTCCATCCGCGAGGTAAGTGACCGCGTTCGCGTTGACGCAGAACTCCGTGATGCGCTCTCTTTGCTCAGTGCCACCCTGGAGTCCACAGCGGACGGCATTCTGGTTGTCGGGGCAGACGGTAGCATTGCGGGTTCGAATGAACGGTTCGCTGAATTGTGGGGCATCCCCACGGATCTTATGGAGTCCCACGACGACGGCCGGCTGTTGGCTTTCGTCCTGGATCAGCTCACGGATCCCGACGGCTTCATAGGCAAAGTCCAGGAACTGTACGCCGATCCGGGGGCGGAGAGCCTGGATATGTTGGAATTCCGTGACGGGCGGACGTTTGAGCGGTATTCCCGGCCCCAACTGGTCGGGGATGAGATCGTGGGACGGGTCTGGAGTTTCCGTGACGTCACTTCCCGCCAGCGCGCACAGGACCAGGCGCGGGAGGCCCTCGCCCAAGTGGAGGGCTTGGCCGCGATCGTTGAGTCCTCGGCCGACGCGATCATCGGCATGACGCCCGAGGGCCTCATCACCAGCTGGAACCCCGGGGCGGAGAAGCTGTACGGATACACTGCGGCTGAAGCGACAGGGCAGAACGTCGGGCTCCTCGTTCCGCCCTACCTCCAGGCCGAGGACGAGGTGCTGGCCGCTGTCCTGAATGGCGGACAGGCCCGCAGCTTCGAGACCGACCGGATGCGCAAGGATGGGTCCGTCGTCCCCGTGTCCTTGACGGTCTCCCCGATCCACGGCGAACACGGGGTCATCGGAATTGCGACCATCGGGCAGGACATTACTGCCCGGCGTGCCGCTGAGGCGGAACTGTTGGGCGCCCGGGAGGCGGCCCTGGAATCGAGCAGGTTGAAGTCCGAGTTCCTCGCGACGATGAGCCATGAGATCCGTACCCCCATGAACGGAGTCATAGGGCTGACAACGCTGTTGTTGGACACACCCCTGGATGGAGCACAGCGCAAATACGCCGAAGGGGTTCAGACCGCCGCCGGAGCTTTGTTGACCTTGATTAACGACATCCTGGATTTCTCGAAGTTGGAAGCGGGGAAAATCGACTTGGACATCACCCCCTTCGATCCGCAGTTGCTGATGGAGGAAGTCGCCGGGCTCCTGGCAGAAGCAGCTCAGGGCAAGGGCCTGGAACTCATTGCGTACTGCCACCCCGATGTTCCCGCGCAGCTGGCCGGCGATGCCGGCCGGATCCGGCAGATCCTGTTGAACCTGGCTTCGAACGCCGTAAAGTTCACCGCGTCCGGTGAAGTCGCCATCAGGGTGAACATCGCGGACCAGGACGCAAGAACCGCGTTAGTGCGATTCGAGGTCAGCGACACCGGCATCGGCATCGACGCCGCGGATCATCTGCGCTTGTTCGATTCGTTCTCCCAAGCGGATGCCTCCACCACGCGTCGGTACGGTGGAACCGGGCTGGGCCTGGCCATCTGCCGGCGTCTGACGGAAGTGATGGGCGGGGAAATCGGTTTGAGCAGTACGCCCGGCGAGGGAAGCACCTTCTGGTTCTCCCTCCGATTGCCGCTGGCTAATGAACCCGGACGACTTCCCGAACCCCCGGTCCCGAGCCTACTGGCGGGTCTGCGTGTGTTGGTGGTCGACGACAATGCCACCAACAGGTTTGTGCTGGAATCGCAATTGGACACGTGGGGGCTGCGGCCGGACGCGGTAGCCGACGCACGCACGGCCCTCGATCGATCACGGACGGCAGCCGCCGCTGGCCAACCCTTCGACATTGCCGTGCTCGACATGTGCATGCCGGACATGGACGGCCTCGAGCTTGCCCACGAGCTTTCCGGCGACCCGGCCCTGCGGGGAATCCGTCTCATGATGCTGACGTCCGCGTCCCAGGTATCCAAGACCGGTATGACTGATGCGGGAATCAGCGAATGGCTCACGAAACCGGTACGCGGCTCGGAACTCTACGACCGCCTGATGCGGCTGGTTGCGGGCAATGCAGCGACCGAACAGGCGTCCGCACTTGCCCGGCCCCCGAGTCCGGACACGCCTTCCAAAGGAAGGATACTTGTGGTGGAAGACAACGAGGTGAACCAACTCGTTGCCTGTGAAATGGTTGCCAAACTGGGCTACCAAGCCGAGGTGGCCGCCGATGGCGCCGAGGCTGTCTCCGCCATCGCCGCCCGCTCCTATGCGGCGGTGCTCATGGATTGCCACATGCCCGTCATGGACGGTTTCGAAGCAACCAAGCGCATTCGAGCAAGGGAGAACCGCTCCGCGCGGCTGCCCATCATCGCCATGACCGCCGGAGCCCAGGACGAAGACCGCGAGCGCTGCCTTTCAGCCGGCATGGATGATTACCTCAGCAAACCAGTCGATCTGACTGCCTTGGAGGATGCCTTGAAGGCGTGGGTTCCCAGCGAGGCTGCCCCCGAAGCTGAAGCACAGGCCGTTGACCCGGGACGTCTCGCGGTACTTCGTGAACTGGGTCCGGCGGATGGGCTTGGGCTCTTGCCCGCGGCGGCCGAAGCGTTCCGGCGCGGCGTTCCCTCCGGCGTGGCTGCCCTTCATCAGGCGTTGGAAGATGGCGGCGGAGCGGAACTCGAACAGGCGGCCCACGCGCTCAAGGGTGCGGCGGCCAATATCGGGGCCACCGGCGCTGCATCCCTGTGCCAGGAATTGGAGAATCTTGGACGCAAGGACGGCGGCGCGTCCGGGGCCGAGCTGCTGACCCGGCTCCTTGCCGAGCTGGCACGGGTGGACAAGGAGTTGGAGAACGCCTTGCTTACGTAGGCCGCCCGCGTGTCCAGCCAATCATGCCTGGAAAACGAGTAGGCGGCACTCGTGCCTTAGGGCCGCTAAAGATGTTGAATTAACACAGGAACACTTCCGCGGCTTGAGATAGACCAGCCGGCCCTCCGGGACCGGCATTGGACGGGGCCGACGGCGGGAGGGCCCCTGGAGCCCGGGGCTCGGGGCTCTCTACCCCAGACGCCGCCGGCCCCCCAGCTTGCCCAAGGGAACCCGCACTCACCACTTCAGGTTTGTGCGCGGGTCTGTTCTTTTTCTGCGCCTGCCGGAGCACAATTGAGAAAAGTTGGACCGTGGGCGGTGCGGCTTGAGAACAGCGGGGCAAGTACGTGGTCTCCCCCGGGTGCCGAGCTCTCTTCGCTGTCCCAGTCCTCCTTACGTTGGCCTGTTGTGAAGGACACCGAAAATGTTCCAGCCAAGTAAGCGACTAACCGCCTTGGGTTCCACGCTCGTCCTGTTCCTGGCACTGTCCGCGGTGGCGTCGTGTTCCGGGCCAAACAGTACGCCTTCCCCGGCCACGTCAAACGGGGCACCGACAGGGCCGGCGTCGGGGTCAGCCTCGCCGACTGCGACCCCGACAGTGACCTCCGACGCCGCAGAGTACTGCGGGGCAGGGTCGGCCATCCCCTATGACCGCTCCGCCTTCCAATCGACTCCGAGGATAGACAACAAGTGGTTTCCGCTGAAGCCCGGCATGCAGTACACGACGAAGGGCACGGTCAAGAGTGCCGATGGCACCTCCGAGCGCACGGTCGTCCACTCCGTGACAGGACTGACGAAGGTGATTGACGGCGTGAAAACCCTCGTAATGTGGGACCGGGACTACTTCGACGGGCAGTTGGTGGAATCCGAACTGGCCTTCTTTGCCCAGACGGCGAAGGGAGCGGTCTGGCTCTTCGGGGAGTATCCGGAAGAGTACGAGAACGGCACTTTCACCGGCGCGCCCCGCACGTTCATTAGCGGGATTTCCAAGGCCCAGGCGGGGATCGCCATGCAGGATCAACCGGTGACCGGTACCCCCGGGTACGTCCAGGCCCACGCACCCGACGTGGGATTCCTGGATTGCGGAACTGTCTTCAAGCAGCACGAGCGGGTATGCGTCCCCGCCGCATGCTATGACGATGTGCTGGTCGTCGATGAATACAATCCGCTGGAACCGTCTGTGGGCCACCAGCAAAAGCTCTATTCAGCGGGCACGGGGCTGGTGAAAGTGACAGCGGTTGGTGGTGCGGACCAAGAGTCGTTGGACCTCATCAAAGCGGAGGCGCTCGCAGACTCCAAGCTGAGTGAGATCAACCAGCAGGCACTGGAATTGGACGGGCACGCCTACCAGGTCAGTGCAAGCGTTTACGGCACAACGCCCCGCGCCGAGGTTGCGACGCCGGGCTCCGGCGGCTAGTTCTTGCGTATACCACTATCACTTGTGAAAAGATGAAAAATTCCCTGTTATTCTCCTGAGAATCCTTGCATGGAGCGTTGACCCGGGGTTTGCCCGAGGCTCATTATTGACGTACACGTCTGGGGGCGCTTTGGCACAGTTCCAAGGAGCCGCGTGGTGGACAGGTATCGGGGATCTAACTTTTTCATCAGGCACTTACGGAAAATCGATTCTGGAGTGTCTCCTCCCCGCTACGGCTTCTCCGCCATCGCTCCCGCGGAACCGGGTGACCGGCCATGATGGGCACGATCCTCCGGTGGGTCCTCCAGTTCCGGTTTCTGGTCCTGGCATTGGCAGTGGGGATCCTGGGTTTCGGCTTCACGAGCCTGCCGGGCATGGCAGTGGATGCCTTCCCGGAATTCGCCCCTCCACAGGTTGAAATCCAGACCGAGGCCCTGGGGCTCTCCGCCGCGGAAGTTGAACAGCTGATCACTTCCCCCATGGAAGCGGACCTGTTGAACGGTGTGGCCTGGGTGGAAGCCATTCATTCCAAATCCGTCCCCGGCCTGTCATCCATCCAGATGGTGTTCAAACCGGGGACCGACCTTTTTCGGGCCCGCCAGCTTGTGTCCGAGCGCCTGACACAGGCGCGCGCGTTGCCGAACGTGTCTGCCGCACCGGTCCTGATGCAGCCGCTCTCATCGACGAGCCGGGTCATGATGATTCGGCTGACCTCCAAAGAGATGTCTGCCATTGACATGTCTGTCCTGGCCCGCTGGACCATGAAGCCCGGCCTCCTCGCGGTGCCCGGCGTCGCGAACGTGGCTATTTGGGGCCTCCGAGACCAGCAATTGCAGGTCCTGGTCGATCCTGAGCAACTCGAAGCCAAGGGCGTGACGCTGGACGAGGTCATTACCACCACCGGTAACGCCGTGTGGGTGTCGCCCTTGAGTTACCTTGAGGCGTCCACACCCGGCACCGGCGGCTTCCTGGAGACCGGCCACCAGCGGCTCGGAGTGCAGCACGTCCTGCCGATCACCACGCCCGAGGATCTCGGCCAAGTCAGTTTGGAGGGGCCGGCCGGAAAGCTGGTGTTGGGCGACGTCGCCCGCGTCGTGACCGATCACCAGCCGCTGATCGGCGATGCACTTTCCGGCAAGGATGCCGAATTGCTCCTGGTCATCGAGAAGTTTCCAGAGACGAACACGAGGGATGTGACCCGGGGCATCGACGAGGCGCTCCATGCCCTTCAGCCGGGCTTGTCCGGAGTCACGATCGATACCACCGTCTACCGACAGGCAGCGTTCATCCAAGAAGAGGTCGGCACAATTGGTGTCGCACTGCTTGTCTCGCTGGTCCTGATAGCCACCATGTTTGGCGCGTTCTTCCGGTCCTGGCGCACCGCGGTCATCAGCCTGGTCACGATTCCGGTCTCACTGACGGCGGCAGCTTTGGTGCTGTACCTGAGAGGCACCGGGATGAACACCATGGTCCTGGCCGGCATGGTCCTGGCCTTGGCCGTCATCGTTGGAGACGTAGCCGAAGACCTCTATGGCGCAGTCCGCGCTGGCAGGGCTGGCAGGGCTGGCGTCGGGGCCGGCGTGGGGTCCGGCGTCGCGGCCGGCGTGGGGTCCGGCGCCGGGTCCGGCGCCGCGGAGTCGAGCGACACCTTGATATCGGGGTCCCTCCGGGCAGTGCGAACGCCGATTCTCTACTCTCTGCTGATCATGGCGTTGTCCGTGCTGCCCGTGTTCTTCGTGCCGGGCGAGGACGGAGCGCTTTTCGGTCCGCTGCTCCTTTCCTATCTGCTCACGCTTGCCGTCGCGATGATCGTGGCGCTGACTGTGACCGCGGCGCTGGTCTTCGTCCTGCCCGTCCGCCGGACCACTGCAAGGGAAGGACGCACCGTGGGCAGGGTCCGCAGCGGATACGGCCGTGCTTTATCCCGCGGGGCGGGAAAGGCCCGGTGGGTGTTCGCTGGCGCCGCGGCCGTCGCCATCGCCGGACTTGCCCTCACGCCCCAACTGGCCACAGGCAGTCCGACAGTGCCCGTCCTGCCGGACAAGACCCTCGTGGTGCAGTGGAGTACGATCGCCGGCACATCAGACCAGGAAATGAGCCGGATCACTGATGCGGCCGCCCAAGAGCTCCGGACCCTTCCCGGAGTGGCCAATGTGGGGGGACACGTCGGGCGCGCCATCACTTCGGACCAGGTGGGTGACATCAGCGCTGGGGAGCTCTGGGTGACCGTTTCTCCGGATGCCTCCTACCGCGACACCGCAGCGGCCGTCCAGCACGTAGTAGATGGGTACCCGGGGTTGACCAGCAAAGTATCCACATACGCTCAGCAGAAGATCGAGCAGATCCGCGAGACCGCCGACGCCGGATTCACCGTCCGGGTGTACGGCCTGGATATGGCCACGCTCCGCCAGAAGGCAGATGAAGTCCGGCAGATTTTGGCCCGGACCGACGGCGTCGTCAATCCCCACGTCGACGCGCCCGCCCAACAACCCATCGTCGAGGTCCAGGTTGACCTGGCAGCGGCCCAGAAGGCGGGCGTCATCCCAGGCGATGTCAGGCGCGCGGCCGCTGCCCTGCTGCAGGGAATCGAAGTCGGCAACATCTACCAGCAACAAAAGGTCTTTTCGGTGATCGTCAAAGGAACGCCGTCGACCCGGAACAGCCTTACCAGCGTCCGCGAGCTGCTGATCGACACCCCCAGCGGCGGGCACGTACGCCTCGGCGACGTGGCGCAGGTCAACATGGTCGGGAACGAGGCGGTCATCCTCCACGATGACACCTCGCGCCGGATCGATGTGAAGGCTGAAATTCAGGGGCGCGCGCTCAACGACGTGCAGCAGGACATCGAGAAGGGCCTCCGGCAGCTCCAGTTCCCGCTCTCGTACCATGCGGAAATCCTCACCCGGTACGCAGAGCAGCAGAATAGCGCCCGGTGGCTTTGGCTACTGGCGGCGGTCGCTGCGGCCGGCATCCTCGTGCTCCTCCAGACGGCGCTTGGAAGCTGGCGGCTAGGCGCGATGGTCTTCCTGGGCCTTATTGCGGCGCTCTCGGGCGGGGTGCTCACCGCCCAAATGACCGGCGGAGTCAACTCCTTGGTCTCGCTTCCTGCCTTCTCCGCCGTACTGGGTATCGCCGTGCGTGGTTCCATCCTGCTGATACGGCACGCCCAAAGCTTGCGGACCGAGGCCGGCGCGGCCTACGGGCCCGCGCTCGTCGTCCGAAGCGCGCGGGATCGGTTGATGCCCGTACTGATGTCGGCCCTGATGACGGCTCTTGCACTGCTCCCGCTCGCGCTCTTCGGCGGCGTGGTCGGAACTGAAATCATCCAACCGCTCGCCGTCATTATCTGGGGCGGGCTACTGACCACGACTCCTTTCCTGCTATTTGTCTTGCCCGCACTTTTGCTTCGATTCGGACCGGAGCGGGCGCCCAGGACCGCAACCCGGAACGAATCGCTGCTCCGGGCGCAGAACGAGGGTGCATCATGAAAAAGTTAGCTTCCCAGCAGGGCCGCGGCACGAAGGTCCTCATCGCCCTGGTGGTCGCCGCGTTCATGACGCTATCGTTGCCGGCCTGCTCCCAGCCGCAAGCCGAAGCCGTGCCTGGCGCGGATGCCCCTGCGACCATGGAAGAAGTCCCGGGGACGGACCTGCACCGCATCACCCTGACGGAACGCGCCGTCGAACGTCTTGGGCTAAAGACAGGGATGGCGGCGTCCGGTCCGCAGGGGAAGCTCACCGTCCCCTACGGGGCGATCCTGTACGACAGCCAGGGCAGGACCTGGGTGTACACGAATCCGGAGCCCCGAGTGTATGTCCGCCAGGCGGTCAACATCGAGCGCATCGCCGGCGAAGCCGCCCTGCTGAAAGAGGGTCCGCCTGTCGGCACGGAGGTGGTAACGCTGGGGGCCGAAGAACTGTTCGGCGAGGAATTCGATACGGCCCACTGAGATGCGTTGGATCATCGGCATCAGCCTCAAATTCAGGACCGTGGTTGTTGCACTGGCCTGCGCGGTGATGCTGTTGGGCTCTGTGCAGTTGAGCTCAGCGTCCATCGATGTCTTTCCGGAGTTCGCGCCCCCGCGCGTGGAGATCCAGACTGCCTGCCTGGGCCTGACCGCGCAGGAAGTGGAAGAGCTGGTAAGCGTCCCGATCGAGGCTTCGCTGAGCGGCATGCCCGGCCTGGATGAGCTGCGCTCCAAATCCGTGCCCCAGCTGTCCTCGATCGTACTTGTCTTCAAGCAGGGTACCGATCTGCTGAACGCCCGCCAGCTGGTCTCGGAGCGGATGGCGGCGGTGACCTCTGCACTGCCCACCTGGGCGGCTCCGCCGGTCATGCTGCAGCCCCTGTCCTCGACGAGCCGCGTCATGAAGATCGGCATGACCTCCTCGAACCGGTCCCTGATCGAGATGTCCATGCTCTCCTACTGGACGATCCGCGCCCGGTTGCTCCGCGTACCCGGGGTGGCCAACGTCGCCATCTGGGGTGAGCGGCTCCAAATGCTGCAGGTCCAGGTGCAGCCGGACCGGCTCAAGGCTGAAAACGTTTCGCTCAACGAGGTCATGGAAGTCACCGCCGGCGCCGTGGACGCAGGGCTGCTGAAGTACTCTCCCGGCCGGTTCATCGGCACGGGCGGCTTCATCGACAGTCCGAACCAGAGAATGGGCGTCCGGCATGTCCAGGCGGTCTCCAGCCCCGCGGACTTGGCGCAGGTCACCATCAGGGAAAAGGACGGCGTCGCGCTTCATTTGGGCGACGTTGCCAAGGTCGTGGAGGACCACCAGCCGCTCATCGGCGATGCGGTCATCAACAACGGGCACGGGCTCATGCTCATCGTCGAAAAACTCCCTTGGGGCAACACGCTCGACGTGACGAAGGGAGTTGAGGATGCCCTCCGCCAGCTCCAGCCGGGATTGAGTGGAATCACTTTCGACACCACCATCTTCCGTCCGGCGAGCTTCATCGAAGAGGCGATTTCCAACCTCAGCCTCGCGCTGCTCCTGGGCTGCCTGCTGGTGGTCATGATCCTCGGCGCCTTCCTCTTCCAGTGGCGCACCGCGCTGATCAGTCTCGTGGCCATTCCGCTCTCCCTGCTGACGGCGGCGCTCGTGCTGTACTTCACGGCCAGCTCCATCAACACGATGGTCCTGGCGGGGCTGGTCATCGCGGTGGGTGTCGTCGTCGACGACGCGATCATCGACGTCGAAAACATCATGCGCAGGCTCAGGCAACACCGGGCCGTGGGCAGCGAGGAATCAACGGCGTCGGTGGTGCTCCGGGCCTCCCTGGAAATGCGAAGTCCGATTGTCTACGCGACGTTGATCATCGTCGTCGCGGCCCTTCCCATCTTCTTCCTCGACGGACTGACCGGTGTCTTCTTCCGGCCGCTCGCCGTTTCCTATACCTTGGCCGTCCTCGCCTCGATGCTGGTCGCGCTGACGGTGACCCCTGCGCTGGCCCTGATTCTGCTCGGCAACGCGAAACTGGAGCAGCGCGATCCTCCCCTGGTCCGGGTGCTCAAACGCGGATACCACGCCGCCTTGTCCCGGACCATGAATCGGCCCCGCTACGGCTACGCCGGTTTCGGCGCCATCGCACTGGTGGGTCTGGCGATCGCTCCCCTGCTGGGCCAGTCCTTGTTCCCCACCTTCAAGGAACGGGACTTTCTGATGCACTGGGTCTCGGAGCCCGGAACATCTGCGGCGGAGGAATACCGCATCTCACAGCGGGGCTGCGAGGAGCTCCTCAAGGTGCCCGGAGTCCTGAACTGCGGAACACACATTGGCCAGGCGTTCACCGCAGACGAGATCGTCGGCGTCAACGCCGGGGAAAACTGGATCAGCATCGACCGCCACGCCGACTACGAAAAAACGGTGGCCGCTGTCCAGGAGGTCGTCGACGGCTATCCGGGCCTGCACCGTGACGTCCAGACCTACCTGAAAGAGAGAATCGAAGAGGTCCTGACCGGCGCCAGCGAACCAATCCTGGTCCGGGTCTACGGCGATGACCTCAACGTGCTTCGGGACCAGGCCCAGAAGATCAAATCCATCCTTGACCACATCCAGGGCACCAATGAACCCCACGTTTCCCTGGAAGTCGAGGTGCCGCACCCTGTGTGTCAGGCTCTTGTGTGACAGGTTCCCTGTTGGCGGGAGTCCGGTGCGCGGGCGGGGAAGGTCCGTGATGGATTTTGTTATTCCTGTCCGCCAATCGAATCGCCACTTCACTGTTGGGGAGAAAAACGCGATTCTGGATGAGGATGA
>NZ_JBFTOG010000006.1:0-152183 GCF_056397865.1 Arthrobacter sp. 05L417 | reverse complement strand
ACTACGCCCAACGCACCCTGCTCAAACGCGAAGTCCTCCCCGAACACGTCGCCAACGCCGCCGCCGTGCTCACCAGCAACGAACTCTCACACACCACCGGCCTGCACATCCCGGTCGACGCGGGCGTCGCAGCAGCCTTCCTCCGATGAGCGGGAAGGAGACTGGCGGCGGCGTGTTCGCCGCCATCGACATCGGAGCGTCCTCGGGCCGCGTCATGCTCGGCCGAGTGACCGGCGGCCCTGCGTCCGGAAAAACGGTCTCGCTCGAAACGGTGCACCGTTTCCCCAACGGCGTCGTAGAGCTCGACGGCGGACTCCACTGGGACTTCGAGGCCCTGTTCGATGAGGTGCTCACGGGTCTTGCGGCGGCCGCCGAAACGGCGGCCGCAAGCGGGAAGCGGATTGCCAGTATCGGGATCGACACGTGGGCCGTCGACTACGGACTCGTGGATGCCTCCGGCGCCTTGCGGACCCAACCGTTCAGCTACCGCGACGAGCGCGGCCGCACCGCCGTCGCAGACGTCCACAAGGTGCTGGACCCGGCACGGCTCTATGCCACCACAGGGCTGCAGTTCCTGCAGTTCAATACGCTCTACCAGCTAGCCACCGAACGTGAACTGCGTGGCGTCCAGGCGTTGCTCATCCCGGACTTGATCGCTTTCACATTGACCGGGCAACGCCGTACCGAGGCCACGAACGCCTCCACCACCGGGCTTTTTGACGCCGTCGCGGGGGAGTGGGCCACCGAGTCCTTCAAGGCACTCGGCCTGCCCAAAAACCTGTTCCCGGCCATCATCCAGCCGGGCGAAACCGTAGGCACGCTGCTGCCGGAGATCGCGGCCCGGACGGGCCTCGCGGCGGAAACTGCCGTCGTTGCCGTGGGATCACACGACACCGCCTCGGCGGTGGCGGCCGTTCCGGCCCGGCAAGAAGACTTCGCCTACATTTCCTCCGGCACTTGGTCCCTCGTGGGGGTTGAGTTGGACAACCCGGTCCTGGACGAGTCAAGCCGTTTGGCCAACTTCACCAACGAGCGGGGCGTCGACGGAACCGTCCGGTACCTGCGCAACGTGGGCGGCCTGTGGTTGCTCAGCGAATGCCAACGCACCTGGGCCGCCGAAGGGCACCGGCAGGAACTCGCCGCGCTCCTGGAGTCCGCGGCGGCCCTTCCCGCCGGCGGTCCCCAAATCAACGCTGAAGATCCGGCGTTCATCGCCCCGGACAACATGCCCGAGCGCATCAGATCTGCGGTGCGCGCCGGCGGTGCCGTCCTCCCGGACCGGCCGGCCGCCATCGTGCGCTGCATCCTGGACAGCCTCGCGGCCGCCTACGCGAGGACCCTGGCACGCGCCGAAGAGTTGTCCGGCAAGCAGACGTCGGTGGTCCACATCGTGGGCGGCGGTTCGCAGAACAGGCTGCTGTGCCAGCTCACCGCCGATGCCACCGGCAAGACGGTTGTTGCTGGCCCCGTGGAAGCAACAGCGCTCGGGAACGTGCTGGTCCAGGCCCGGGCGGCAGGAGCCGTGTCGGGAGGCCTGTCGGAACTGCGGGCACTCGTGAGGGCAAGCGTCGGGCTCGAAAGCTACGAACCGAAACTGGTATTTCACAGTCCGTAGGGCCTCTAGCGCGGACGCCCTGTTGTGCCGCAAAGCCCCTCGATAAACTTAAGGGGCGCCGAACAGACGCAAGGTTGGTTGCGGGAAAGGCAAGATCATGTCCGACAGCAGCGGCGTCGAAGAACCCACTGACGAGGAGACAAGCGGAGCTCCCGAGGAGCCGGAACTCAGGGGCCGTTACGTCGAGGGAGACTACGGCAAGACGGGAACGGAGCCCGGGCGGCACTCCGAAGACGAAGAAGGCCAATACAGCGAAGGCGACTACGGAGCGGCCGGCAGCCAAGGCGGCCTTCCCGAACCCTTGGGTGTGAAAGCCAAGGAATCCGGGCGCTACGCAAAAGCCGACCTCGGTGACGCAGGAGCGGTTCCGGGACGCACGGCGGAGTCGGAAATCGGCCAGTACGCGGAGGGGGACTATGGCGCGGACGGGGCGGTAGGACCGCTGCGCGAGGCGGCCAAACCACCGGTGCCGGCGGATGACGACGGCGAGGAGTGACGTAGTCGATTTACTTCGGGGTCGATTACTTGGGCCGGACCGGGCCCCCTTCAGCCTTGGCCCGGATGAAACTCAGATCTTCGGGGGAGAGGCTGACCTGGCTGTGCCGGTCGGCATCCGGAGTGATGCCGGTTTCCTGGTGGATTATTTCCGTGATGGTTCGCGGCAAGACCACACATCCGGGGTTGTCGGTTAGCCAATGGCGCGTTTCGGGGCTGAGCATGTCCCAGTGGTCCCTGATATTCATCTCCATGGATGACGCCTAACTGAGTGGGTGCAGAGAAAAATGCCGGCCGAGGCCGGTGCCGGGAACGTCTTCAGGATACGCCTGGGCATAGGGGAATGACAGGGGGCGTCTTTCGTGTCCAACCGCCCCGCTTTCAGGGTTCCTTGACCGGCCTGGCAGGCCATGCCGCAGGCTGGTGATTGCGTCCCACCGCGGATGCGCCTAGCGTGATCAGACAAGAATGATGGGAAGAGTGTTTCCAGGCGGAGCCATGACATGGCAATTCAAAGCGACGGCGTAGGCTTCCGTTCCAAACGGGGCCCGGTACTCATTGCCCTGATGCTCTCGAGCGGCCTCGTCGCGATCGATGCCACGATCGTGGCGACCGCGGTGCCTTCGATTGTGCGTGAAATCGGCGGGTTTGCCTCGTTCCCATGGCTCTTCTCCGCGTACCTCCTCGCGCAGGCGGTCTCGGTTCCGGTCTACGCGAAGCTCTCCGACATGGCAGGCCGCAAACCGATCATTCTCACTGGCATTGGACTCTTCCTGCTGGGATCGATCCTTTGCGGGCTCGCGTGGAGCATGCCCACGCTCATCGCCTTCCGCGTGGTGCAAGGCTTGGGCGCCGGCGCGGTCCTCCCCGTGGCCATAACCATCGCGGGCGATATTTACACCCTCGCCGAGCGCGCGAAGGTACAAGGCTACCTCGCCAGCGTGTGGGCAACTTCTTCAGTTGTCGGTCCCACACTGGGCGGGGTGTTCTCTTCGCTTGGAGTGTGGCGCGGAATCTTCCTGGTCAACATTCCGCTGTGCCTCGTGGCCGCCTGGATGCTGGTTCAAAGGTTCCAGGAGAACATCGAACGAGTTAAGCACCGCGTCGACTATCTTGGAGCCGCTCTTCTCACGGTCACCCTGACTTTGACCATCCTCGGGGCTCTGGAGGGTGGCCAGGCGTGGGCCTGGGACTCTCCGGTCAGCATCGCCGTGTTCGCCATTGGTTCGGTGTTGCTCGTTGCCTTCATCCTGGTCGAGCGACGAGCGGCTGAACCTGTCCTTCCGCCATGGGTCGTTTCGAGGCGCCTCCTCGCCACGACCGCGCTGATCTCCTTCGGTGCCGGGGCAATCGTGCTTGGCCTCACTTCCTACGTTCCCACGTTCCTTCAAGGCGCGCTTTCGGTGTCGCCAGTCACGGCGGGCCTGTCTCTGGCGGCCCTGACAATCGGCTGGCCGATCAGCGCCTCGCAGTCGGGCCGCTTCTACCTTCGGATCGGTTTCAGGGCAACAGCCTTGATCGGGATCACGGTCACCGTGATCGGTTCGGCGGCCCTCGCCATTACGGCCTACACACCTAACATCGTGCTCGTCGCGGGGAGCTGTTTCGTGGCCGGACTCGGCCTGGGGCTACTTGCAACCCCGAGCCTGATCGCAGCCCAGTCCAGTGTCGAATGGCACGAGCGCGGAGTCGTGACGGGCACCAACCTCTTCGCGCGTTCCATTGGCAGCTCGCTTGGCGTGGCCGTTTTCGGAGCCGTGGCCAATGCAATCTACGGCGCCAGCCCCGGTGGCGGGAAGAATTCGCAGGCAATTGTATTCGCGTCCGCGGCAGTGTTTCTCGCGGTCCTCGTGAGCGCCGCGCTCACCGTCGTCGCGGTCCTCGCAATGCCCGCCACGGCCCTGGAGGCTACTGCTCCGCAGGGCAAGGTGCCGGGCCCGCGGCTTCAAAAGGTGCGTCGGCCAAACGGACGGGACGGGAGCCCTTAGCTTGCGTCGTCGGCCGGGCTAGTTCCCCGGCTCCTCTGGAGGCTGATTCGCTTCGCGGCCACCTGTACGGACAACGCGGATTTTCGTGGTCTGCGGTTCTGACTGTTCGGGGAGCTGGATACGGATCTCGAGGACGCCATCCTCGTACGTGGCTGCGATGCCGTCTTGGTTCACTCCGCGGGGCAGCGGAATGCTGCGGGACCGTTCGCCGTAGCGGAGCTCGGTGCGGTACCCCTTCTTGTCCACGCGTTCGGCATCCTCCTCGCGCCGCGCCTGGATATGCAGGGTGTCCTCGGCGACGCTGATGTCGACGTCGGTCTCGGGATCGATTCCCGGCAGATCCACCCTGACGACGAGCGTGTCACCCTCTTGGTATTGCTCGATGCGGAGCGAGGGGTCGGATTGGCCTTGAAGGAAGCGTCGGAGCGGCTCCGGGACTTCGAGTCCGCCGCGTCCGAATAGGTTGTCCATGATGACCTCCTGGTAGGTACCGGCTGCGGGTCAAGACAGAGCCGGGATGAGAAGAAAGCTACGCCTAGCAAGGTCCCGTGGATAGCCCCTCAGTCTGAGCCGACGTGGCGTCCACCACCGAACAACGCAATCTTGACGTCGGCTGTGCCGGGTCGGAGACTGAGCATAGGAGGCGCGCCGTGGGCAATTTACCGTGGATATTCGTGCTGCTCATCCCATCGCTGGGCTTCTTCTTCTTCCTGATTTACGCGAATATTCGTTTGTCAGCCAGGCGGAAAGCCCTTGGGTTACCCCCTCTAGGTCTGACTCCGCGTCGTTCCAAGACTCGACACCGGAAGCATCACAAGTATGTGATCATTCATCGCTTCAAACACTGAGAAGGGCTCCAGTCAGCTCTGATGGAAGTCCGGAGCCTTTGGGGCGTCGAGCATTCCGGCGATCTTCTCTTCCAGGGCTGCGACGGTCGCCTCGGGCAGGACGATCAGACCGTCCAATTCGCGCCGGGCGCGTTTGTAGGCTGTCTGCCGCTCTGCCGGCGTCGCTGCACTATCCGAAGCGATCCGAAGCAGCTTCCTGGCGGTCGCCAGCCGCTGGCGCTCGGGCTCGGTGAAATTGCTGTCCTTGATGCGTTTGGCTTCCCGCTCTGCTACATCGAACGCCAGTTCGAAGCCGCGGACGGCCGCGCGATACTCCGCAAGCCGGGCCGCCGTCGTGATTTCTCCCGGCGTTGCCGGACGCAAGCCGTCAGCTTCCCGTTTGGCCCGGAGAAATTCCACGGTGAGCGGCTCGCGGACATCCGACATGACCGGAAAATCAATGAGCTTAGCGACGTCGAGTTCGTATTCGAGCCAACGCCGGTTCACGGCGTCGTGTGCCTCTTGCAGCCGGACGACCTCGGCCTGGCTGGCGTGCTCCGCTTCCGCCGCGCGGTTCTTGAGCTGATAAAGCTCCACCCGGCGGCGGTGCCGCCGTTCGGTGGCCCGGGACCAGGACCGCGCCCAACCGCCAGCCAATCCGCTCAGCGGAAAAACCAGCCACCAGTAGTGGCTGACAAATTCGAGGAAGGGATTCACCGCTTCATCGTCCCACCGGCCCGGACCTGTCTCAAGAGGGCACGTCGGGCAGGCCTAGCCGACCTTCCGGAGCCAGTCCGTCAGGAGAGGCAAGACGACGGAGCTATGCATCGCTCCGATGTGGTCGAGGCCCGGAAGCACTTCGACATCCCACCCGGTGTCAATGAGGTCTTGCTTGCGTGCCATCAGGGGCTCGCCGATCCTTACGTGAACGTTGCCCCATGCCGGGCCGTAGTCGATCCGGTCGTCCGCCCCTGCGAAGGCAAGGCGGGGCAAACCCGGCGGGACTTCGGCGGCGGAATCGTCGAAGTCTTGCAGGGCCTCGTAGAGGGTGACGAATTGGCGGGTTTGTGCCTCGTTCGTTTGAACGGGCACCGAGTCCCAGTCTCCAGGCTCAACGTCAGCGGTAGGTGAAGGAACGACGTCGGCGGATTGTCCGGACATCGAGTGCGCTGCCCGGGTGACCGCCAACATGCTCTCGTAAGGCCCGTCGAGGGGTGGGTATCCGCCCATTACCAGTGCCCAGAGCCGGTCAGTGCGGATTGCGAGTTGCAAGCCGCAGAGTGCCAGCCAGGAGTAGCCGTAGTAAGCGAACGTGCCGGCATCAGCGGCGTCGGCGATGGCAAGAAGATCAGCCGTGACATTCCCGGGAGTAAGGGTGTCCGGTGCAGGGTGGGCCATCCGGTGACCTTCGTAATCGGCGATGACCACCCGGTGTGATCGCCCGAGTCCTTTGACCAGATTGGACCCCAGATCCGGATCAGCTCCCCAGCGGCGCATCGTTTCGGCTTCCTCCGGCGGATAGGCGGCGAAGCGGGCCGGGATCACCAGGGCGCGTCCGTTTCCGTGGATGGTGACGGGGATCGTCGTGCCGTCGTGAAGAACGGCTTCAGCTGTGTCAATCACGGCTTGCCCTCCATCTGGTTGCGGCCACTTGTGGTCTAGCTTGCCACTGAATTGCCGGTAACTGCCCTTGGTGCAGTCCCCGAACTTTGAAGCTTTCCCATCGACAGGCATCCTGGCCAGGAATAGCCTTAAGCCGTCCCATTGACCGACGAGGATGACGGAGAGGTACCGACATGGGAGCTACAGAAAACGCCGAATTGGTCCGGCGGGGATACGAGGCCTTTAATTCAGGTGATCTGGCGACACTCAGCGAGCTGTTCGCGGAGGACGCAGTCTGGTACGCAGCAGGAAACGGCGTACTGTCCGGGACGAAACAAGGGCGCGACGCCATCCTGGCCTATTTTGGCGAGCTGGGAGCACGTTCCCAAGGTACCTTCCAAGCGTCGGTGCAGGACATCGTCGGCGGAGAAAACCACACAATCGGACTCCAGCAAAGCCGCGCCGAAAGCGACGGAAAAACCCTGGACATTGCAACCGCCATCTCCTTCGTACTTCGCGACGGAAAGGTTGTAGAGGGCCGGGAATTCTTCGAGGATACGGCCAAGGCAGACGAATTCTGGACCTGAGTATCGGATTTGGATCCTGCCTGTGAAAACTCATTGACATCCCAGGTAGCAGGGTCTATTGCTTGGCATGTCCACACCCGTCCACACCAGCAAGGAGCAGAGATGGAAGCCGCGCCCTACGGAGTCGTGCACTTCTTCCCAGGAGGCACCAAGGACCAATACGAAGCGTCAATTGCCGCTGTCCACCCAGGAGAGGGGCTCCTGCCCGAGGGGCAGACTTTCCATGCCGCAGGCCCGTCGGCCGGTGGCTGGACCATCATGGCCGTCCACGAGTCGAAAGAAAGTTGGGAGAAATTCCGGGACGGCATTCTCATGCCCCGCATGCAGGCGGGTATCGAGGGCGGATTCGAGTCGCCCCCGGAAGAGACCGTCGTCGATCTCTACAAGGTCATGCCCTAACGATTCAGAAGGCCGCCCCCAGGTCTCGAGGGCGGCCTCCGTCTATCCGCGGCGGAAGGGGAAAGGAAACAGTCATGGCGTCCATAGTGAACTACTTCGAAATCGGTTCGCCCGATCCCGAGAGCGCGCGGACATTCTACGGCTCGCTCTTCGACTGGACCTTCGGTGAGTCCTCGCCTGCCAGCTACCAGATGGTGAATGGCGACAAGGGTGGGCTGTGGGACACGTCCTCTCTTGAGGGAACATCGTGGGCGATCTTCTACGTCCAAGTCGACGATGTGAAAGCCGCAATCGCCAGGGCCGAATCCCTGGGTGCGAGCGTAGCCATCCCGTTTGTCGACAACGGCGCGATCGAGTTCGCGCACCTTCTGGACCCGCACGGCAACCGATTCGGTGTGTGGCGTCCCAAACAGCAAAGCTGAAGCGATGGACAACGCGCACGATTGCGACACTCGATGAAAAGGACGAAGTGAATTGACACTCGAGACATTGCCCGTGATCGATTTCTCCCGTCTGAATGCAGGCCCGGAAGCGGCCGCCCGATTCCGCGACGAACTGCGCGATGCCATGCATGAGGTTGGCTTTCTCTATCTCGCCGGCCACGGCATTCCCCAGGAGTTGACGGACGCCATTCTCGACGTGTCGCGCCGCTTTTTCGAGCTACCGGAAGAAGAGAAACTCGCAATCGAGAATGTCCATAGCCCCCAGTTCCGCGGCTATACCCGCGTCGGCGGCGAGCTCACGGACGGTGGGATCGACTGGCGCGAGCAGATCGATATCGGCGTCGAGCGCGATGCTGTTGAGCCTGGCCCGGGTGTCGCGGAATATTGGCGCCTCGAGGGGCCCAACCTGTGGCCGGCCGCGTTGCCGGAAATGCGGGACATTGTCTCAGAATGGACCGAACGGCTGAGCACTATCTCGCTGGCGTTGCTGCGGGCCCTGGCAGTTTCGCTTGGGGCGCCCGAGGACACTTTTGATGCGGCATTCGCCGCACGGGCGTTCCCTGTCCTCAAGATTGTGAGATATCCGGGGGAGTCGAACCCGGAACCCAAGCAGGGCGTGGGATCCCACCGTGACGGGGGAGTGCTCACGCTTCTCCTCGTTGAGCCCGGGAAGGGCGGTCTCCAGGTTGAGTACCAAGGGAAGTGGATCGACGCGCCACAAGTGCCGGGGACTTTCGTGGTCAATATCGGCGAAATGCTGGAACTGGCCACCAACGGCTACCTCAAGGCGACCCTGCACCGGGTCATCTCACCGCTTCGAGGCACAGACCGGATTTCCCTTCCCTTCTTCTACAACCCTGCGCTTGACGCGACCATGCCGCAGCTTGCCGTGAGCCCGGAGTTCCAGGCAAAAGCCCGCGGCTTGTCGGTTGACCCGACGAACAGTCCGATTCTGGAAACCTACGGCGACAACGCCCTCCGCTACCGGCTTCGGGCCCACCCGAACGTCGTCGCAGAGCATCACGCCGACCTGCTGTGAACCTGACAGCGCGCGGCCGGATAATGGGGCCATGGATTTCGAATTGCTCACCATCCAGGACTGTCCCCACAGCTCGGCGGCCCGGGAACTGTTCTCCCGGGCCGTGGAACTGGGAGGGAACGATCCGGCCTTGATCGCGGTTAGGGAGATCATGACCGACGCGGAGGCCGAAGCCTCCGGATTCCACGGGTCACCGGCCTTCATGGTGGACGGAATCGACCTCTTCCCGTCCACTGCAGAGCCAGCAATGACGTGTCGCGTCTACCCTACGGCCGGGGGCCTCTCGGGCCTGCCCAGCCTGGAGTCGCTTCGACGGGCGATCCAGGCCAGGCTGGCCGCCTAACGTCAGCCCGGGACGTGTGCCGCTAAAACCACCGGGTGGTCCCGTCCGAGATTACCCAGCACCGAGGCTCCTTGCGTGGATCCGAGTTCCTCGAAGAACTCGACGTTGGCCCGGACATAGTCGGCCCACTCATCCGGGACATCGTCCGAATAGTAGATCGCCTCCACCGGGCAGACGGGATCGCAAGCGCCGCAGTCGACGCATTCGGACGGGTGGATGTAGAGCGAGCGTTCGCCTTCGTAGATGCAATCCACAGGGCATTCGTCGATGCAGGCTTTGTCCTTGACGTCCACGCAGGGCTGCGCGATCACGTAAGTCATGACGCGCTACACACCCGTGTACACGGTCTTGCCCCACGTGAAGAAGTCCAGTGCGGACTTGCCCTGCTCGCGGAAGGTGTTGGTGGAGGAGTCCTTCACGCCTCCGAACGGCACGTTCAAGTCCAGGCCGGCCGTGGGACGGTTGACCTTGATTACTCCGGCTTGCGCCCGGGCAGCGAAGTCCGTGGCCAAGGCCAAGGAATCGGTGCAGATGCCTGCGGTGAGTCCATAGCGCGAGTCGTTGATCGCGGCCAGCCCGGCCTCGTAGTCCGGGACCTCCAGGACCGCGACCACCGGACCGAAGATTTCCTCCATCACAGCGGCGTCGTCAAACGGAATATCGGTGAGGACAGCGGCGGGGAAGAGCAACGCACCGGAGGGGTCGCCGTCGTGCTCTCCGTGGAGGAGGGTGGCGCCGCGTTCGACGGCGGTGCGCACCGCGGCCTGGTCCTGCTCGAACTGCTGGCTGCTCACCACGGCGCCCATCTTGGCGCCATCGAGCCCGTCACCGGCCGTGTAGTTGGCGGCCTCGGCGACAAGGGCTCCGAGGAATGCATCCCGCACGCCCGGCGTGACATAGACGCGGGACGTTGCCGTGCACGCCTGGCCCGTCAGTCCGAACGCGCCGGCCGCGACCACCGCGGCGGCCTTCTGCGGATCGGCGTCGTCGAGGACCAGGACGCCGTTCTTGCCGCCCATTTCCAGCTGGACGCGGGCGCGGCGGGCATTCAGGATTTCCTGGAGTCCGAGCCCCACTTTGGTGGATCCGGTGAAGGACAGCCCGGCGATGCGGGGATCGCGTGCCAAAGCGTCTCCGACCACGCGGCCCTTTCCGTGGACCACGTTGAATACTCCGGCGGGAAGTCCGGCGTCCTGGAGTGCGCGGGCGAGGTGCGTCGCCGAGAGCGGGGTCAGTTCGGCCGGCTTGATGACCACGGCGTTGCCGCTGATGAGTGCGGGGGCGGCCTTCCATGCCGGAATGGCGATGGGGAAGTTCCAGGGGGTGATGAGCCCGACGACGCCGAGCGGCTCGCGCCGGGTGGTGATGGTGGTGTCCGGGAGGCCGCTGGGAAGTACTTCGCCGGTGGCTGCCCAGCCGAGGGAGCCGAAGAAGCGCAGCACGTCCGAGGCGCGCTTGACCTCTCCCTTGGCTTCGGCGAGGGTTTTGCCTTCCTCACGGACGAGGTCCTCGGCGATCGCGCTTTGGCGATCTTCCAGCAGCTTGCCTGCGTTCATGAGGATGGCGCCGCGGGCCGGGGCGGGCAGGGCTGCCCAGGCCGGCTGGGCGGCGGCAGCGGCGGTGATGGCCGCGTCGACGTCGTCGGCGGTGCCTCGCGGGGAGAGTGCAGCGAGTTCCTCCGGTCGGGCCGGGTTGATTCGCTGGATTTCCGGCTCTCCGGTCCATTCGCCGTTGATCAAGTGCTGCGCTGCGGCAACATCCTGGCGGGTGGAAGTTGCGGCTTCGGTGGCGGTAGAAGTCATGGTAATCCTTTGGCTTAGCGGTTCGGATTGGGTATTGGGGCTGTTCGGGAGGCGATCAGGGCCTAGAGGCTCCGGATCAGGCCACCGTCGCAGCGAAGCGCGACGCCGGTGATGTACGAAGCGGGGGCGCTGCAGAGGAAGGCGCCGGCAGCGCCGAACTCCTCCGGTTCGCCGTAGCGTCGGGCAGGGATGGTCTTGCGCGACTCGAGTTGGATTTCCTCCGGTGTGGTGCCGCGGCGTTTAGCTGCCGCCCGGTCCAGTTCGGCGACGCGGTCGGTTGCGATGCGTCCTGGCAAGAGCATGTTGACTGTGACGGCGTCGAGGGCCACTTCCGCTGCAAGCGTCTTGAGGTAACCGGCCAACGCTGCACGGCCTGTGTTGGAGACGGCGAGGTTGGGCAAGGGTGCCACAACGCCGCTGGATCCGATGGCCAGGATCCGTCCCCAGCGCCGTTCCCGCATCCCCGGCAGGATCTTGGAGACAAGCGCATGGTGCGGCTTCACCAGCAGCTCGAACGCCGCCGCGATGTCGTCGGCGCCAAGGCTGGCGGCCGCCCCGGGCTTGGGGCCGGGGCCGTTGAGCACGAGGATGTCGATGGGGCCGAGCAGATCCACGGCGCGTTCGACGGCGGCGGTCACTCCTTCCGCGGTGCTCAGGTCGGCCTCGACAGCCACGGCGCTGTGGCCGTCAGCCTGCAGCTCCGCCGCGATCTTCTCGGCCAGTTCGCCACGCCGGCCCGTGATGGCCACCCGGACGCCTTCGGCCGCGAGTCCGCGGGCGACGGCCAGTCCCAGTCCTCCTGTGGAGGCGGCGACGAATGCGGTCTTGCCGCTGATTCCGAGGTCCATCAGAGCCTTCCTGCTGTGTGGGCGGTTGGGGTAAGGGAGAGATCCAAGGCCCGGGCCGCTTCAGCCAGGTGCGTCAGCATTCCGTTCCTGAGGACCTCCGGGAAAGGAGCCGCGGGCGGGCGGACACCGGAGTCCTTGATGAAGCCCCGCTCACGGAAGCATTCCTTCCGGACCGCCAAGGCAATCCGGGCCTGCTGCTCGAAGTTGATGAGCGGCAGGTACGGAAGCAGTGCGTCCCGGGCGGCGTCGTAACCGCCCGATTGCCAGGCACGGACGCAAGCCACGAGGGCTTCCGGGTAGGAGAACCCCGTCATGGCGCCGGCTGCGCCGGCCACCAATTCGTCCAGCAGCCCTTGACCTCCCAACCCGCCGAACACTGAAAGGTCGACGGCGGCCGCCAGGTGGGCGATGGCCACACTGGTGGGCGGGGCCTCGGCCTTGACCGCGATAACGAACTTGCAGGCCTGGACCACGCAAATGAGTGCTTCCGTGCTGATGCTGACTCCGCTGGCCACCGGGTAGTCCTGCAGGACGACCTTGGCCCCGGTGGACTGGTGGATGGCGTTGAGGTGCGCGATGACAACCTCCGGCCGGGCCGAATTTGCCTGCACCATGACGGCGGCGAGCCGGTCTCCGGCCACTGCCTGGGCAGCCCGGATTTCTTCGATTGCCGTGCCCGTGAAGAGCGAGGTCACACCCACCACGAGAGGCAATCGGGTTTCTTCGACCACCACTTCCAGCGCCAGGCTGCGCTCCGATGCTGTCAGGGCGGCGGCCTCGCCGAAGACACCCAGGACAGTCAGCCCTGTGGCGCCAATGGATTCGTAGTGCTCCACCAACTGGGCCAGGCTGTCGGTGTCCAGATCGAGGGTGCTGCCCTGGAAGGGCGTGGCGACGACACCCCACACGCCGGGTGTCAGTGATTCCCGCATTGGATTGTCCTTCCGTTCGTGCTGAAGTTCGGTGTCTTGAATCTGTTCATGCTGCATTCAGCGGCCCGGCCACACAGGCGGGCGCTTTTCCTGGAAGGCGCGCACGCCTTCGGCGGAGTCTTCGCTGTCCAGTGCGGCCATGAGCGCCGGCAGCCTGAGGCCGCGGGCTTCCGCCGCGCCCAGGTGGCTGGTCCTGCTGACCATTTGCTTGACGGCCCGGACGGAGCTGGGCGCACAGGCGAGGATCTGGTCCACCCAGCGCTGCACCGCGGCGTCGAGCTCCTCCGCGGGAACCACTTCGTTGACCAGGCCCATCGATTGCATTTCCGCAGCCTCGGCCTTGCGGCCTGTGAGGAGCATGCCCATCGCTTGGGTGTAGGGGACGCGGCGCACCAGCTGGTGGATGCCGCCGTCGAGCGCCAAGCGCCCGACCCGCGGTTCGGTGAGGCCGAAGCGGGCCGTGTCCGCGGCGACGACGATGTCGGCGCCGAGGACGATCTCCATGCCGCCGCCCAGCGCGTAACCGTTCACGCGGGCAATGACCGGAATGTCCAGGCTCGTGCGCAGGCTCAGTCCGCCGAAACCGTTGGGGTCAAGCTCCGCCCAGTACTGCAGGCCGGTCTTGTCGACGGCAGAGGCGGACATGTCCGCCCCGACGCAGAAGGCCCGCGTTCCGGCGCCCGTGATGACGACGGCGCGAACGTCAGGATCGGCTTCGATCCGGTTCCAGATGTCATTCAGCCGGTCCTGGGCGCTCCCGTCGACGGCGTTGAGCACGTGCTGACGGTCGATCACCACCGTGGCCACGTGGTTCTCGATGGTCAGGGTGACCTGGTCAACGATCTTCTTCTCATCCATCGAAACAGTCACCGGAGGACTCCCAACTTCTGCAGGCGCTCGATGGCTTCGGCGTCGAATCCGTTTTCCATCAGGACCTCGACGTTGTGCTCGCCGAGCCGCGGCGCCACGCGGCGGACTGAAGGCGGCGTCGCAGACAAGCGAATCGGGGCATTGAGCATCTTCACGGTGCCGACGCCCGGGTGCTCGGCTTCCACGATCATGCCGTTGGCCTCGGTCTGGGCATCGGCGAGGGCCTGTTCCAGGGTGTGGACGGGTGCGTTGAGCAGGCCTTGGCTTTCCAGCTGGTTGGTCCAGTACTCGGTGGTGTTCGTGGCGATGCGTTCCCGGAAGATCGCTTGCAGGGCCGGCTTGTGCTTGAACTGCTGCTCAAGGTTGGCAAATTCGGGCCGCTGGGTGAGGTCCTCGTCCAGGCCCAGCGCTTCGGAAATCCGAGCCAGTGGATCGGGCGTGAAGCCGCCCACCATGCAGACGGCGCCGTCGGTGGTTTCAAAGACGCCGCTCAGCGGCATGGCGCCCCAATTGACTTCGTAGCCGCGGTTGAGCTGCATGCACGCCTCCTGCATCTGCAGGTGGAGCATGGAGTCGTACATCGTGACCTCGACCTTTTGCCCGACGCCGGACGACTCCCGGGTGCGCAATGCCAGCAGGATGCCCTGCATGAGGTGCATGCCCGTGATGTAGTCGCACAGCGTGGTGGGGTAGATGGCCGGCTTCACGTCGTCCGACTCGCGCCGCCACATCACGCCTGAGTAGGCCTGGGCGATCGCATCCTGGCCGCCCTTGTGGGAGTACGGCCCAACCGAGCCGAAGCCAGTGCCGGAGGCCCAGATGATGCCCGGGTTCCCGGCCTTGAGTTCCTCGTAGCCGAAGCCCATCCGTTCCATCACGCCGGAACGGAAATTGCTGACGACGACGTCGGCATCGGCCATGACCCGGCGGAGGACGGCCTTGCCCTCGTCCGTGCGGGTATCCACGGAAACGCTGCGCTTGTTCCGGTTGATGGACAGGAAGATGGGATTGTCCTGGCCGTCCTTGTCCGGGAACGAGTTGCGCGAGATATCGCCGGCACCCGGACGTTCCACCTTGATGATGTCCGCGCCGTAGTCGCCCAGGAGCTGGGTGCAGGACGGTCCCATGAACACCTGGGTGAAGTCCACGATCTTGATGCCGTCGAGCGGGAGCGGGATGCTGTTGGGCTTGGCAGCGGCGGCGGGCGCCGCCGTCGTGGTTTCCTCAAACTCATCGAGAAGGGTGTCGGTACTCATGCCCCCACCACCGCTTCGCTGTCGACGGTAGCGTTCGACGACGGGACGTCGCCCGGGTCCGCACCGTGCCGGCGCATGCCCTGCTGGATGTCCAGGGCGGAAACGTCGCGGACGAGGGTGCCGTTTTCGACCGCCAGCGCCGCGGCGACGCCGACTGCCTGGCCCATGGCCATGCAGGGCGGGATCTCGCGGGACATCTTCTGCGCTTCCGGGGTGGCCGAGTAGTGGCGGCCGGCGACGAGCAGCTGGTCCACTTCCTTCGGAAGCAGCGAGCGGTACGGGTAGTAGTAATCGCGTCCGCGGGCCACGGTGTCCGCGAAGTGGCGGCGGGAGGTGACGTCGTCCTTCGTCATGACGTATTCGCCCTCGAGCAGGCGGGTCTGCCGCACGCCCATCTGGGAGGCGACGTCGAGCATGAAGCAGTTCTCAAAGCCCGGCAGGTGGGCGCGGACATACTCCACGGCCTCGCTGATCCGGTCCCGTGCGGCAAACTCTGCGGCGGTCATGTCCGCGGGGTCCACGCCGTCGTACCCGGTCATGTGGGGAGCGTTGCACCAGACGACGCCGTCGATCGGCGTCTTGAGCCACCACAGTTCCCAGGCGCCCCCAAGGAGGCGCTTGATGGTGCGGTTGATGGCGCGGGCTTCCTTAGGGTTGGCCTGCTCGAAAGCCTCCGCGACGGCTGTGTCTACGTTGCCGAGGCGGAAGACGAGGGTAGTGAGGTAGCTGTCCTTGATGTGGCTGGCGCCGGCACGGGAGGCGACGTCGATGTCTCCCGTCGTGTCGATGACGATGTCCGCCATGAACGCCTGCGGGCCGGACTTGGTCTCGCAAATGACGCCCTTGATGACGCCGTTGTCCACGATCGGGCGGGAGAACCACGAGTGGAGGCGGAGGTTGACTCCGGCTTCGCGGACCAGGTCGTTGGACACCCGCTTCCAGCCGTCGGGATCGAAGGCCGCTGCATAACAGATCGGCTTGGGGTTGGTGTGGGAGTGGAAGTCGAAGGTGCCGTAGCGGCCCCACTTGTTCCAGAGTTCCTCGGAGGTCTTGCGGTCATCGGCAGGCGGGACAATCGCCAGGCCGAGCTTCTGCAGCCGTTCCACGTACTCCGAAACGATGCCTGTGACCGTGATTTCCTGGCCGTTGATCATGTCGTCGAGCACCAGGACCATCCCTCCGGAGGCAAGTCCACCGAGCGCGGAGTAGCGCTCCAGGAGCGTGACGGATGCGCCGGACCGTGCTGCGGTGACCGCGGCGGCCACGCCGGCGGGCCCACCGCCGACCACGAGGACGTCGGAGCGGGAGATGACGGGTGCGGTGAGGTCCGCCGTCGTCGTACTGAGTTCCAGTGACGATGTGGTGGCAAAGGAGTTCATGGTGGAGGATCCTTACTTCCCGGCGGGCATGCCGTTGGAACGGTTGCCGGGGTATAGACGGGGTGCTCAGGAGGAGCCCGCTGCGATGCACGGAGCGGACCAGACCTGGCGGAGGGCATGACGAGTAGAGGTCCCGGGGGACCTGGACACGGAAAGTTGAGATGTTTGCGAACGGACGTCCAAGGGTCCGTACGTGTATGGGAGCGAGCGGCGGCTAGCGCCGGCTGGTCACCATACGTGCGGGGCGTTGACCCAGATCGCTACGCATACCTCTTCGTAGCTGTTTTTGTACCAGTGAGGCGTATCCGAGGAGAAGGTGATCGAATCGCCCGCCTCTAGCGTGTAGCACTCACCGTCGAGGAAGATGTCCTTCTTTCCCGACAAGATGATGCCGAATTCCTCGCCGCTATGGCGGAAAGGGGTGGCGCTGGTGTCGTGGCCTGGCGGACTCACGATCCATTGGGCCTCCAACGCGCCATTGAGGTCCGGGGTCAGGAGCTCATAGACTGCCTCTCCCACGGACTTTTTGGTGACGCCTTTGAGGTTTCGCCGCTCGGACTTACGGACAACCGGCGACCTGGTTTCTTCCTGGCCGAGGAAGAACTTCCCCACGGGAATGTCCAGGCCATGAGCCAACTGCGCCAAGGTGGTGAATGATGGGTTGGCCAGCCCACGTTCGATCTGGCTGACGATCGCCGGGCTGAGACCGGTGATTTCCGAGAGTTTGGACAGGGTCATCCCCTTGTCCTTGCGCATCGTGCGGACCTTGTTGCCGACAGTTGCAAGAAGTGCGCTCGTGCCGGCCGGTGAGGATGCCGTGATGATCTCGTTGGTCATGATCCAGCTTTCTCTCGGTGAGCTGACTCACATAACTATAGTGAAAAATTTTAGCGAATCAATGGTTTGGTGAAATTTTCTCGTTCGCCGGGTCATCGGCGCCCTTGCGTCGGCAGACTCTTCAGCGCCGGCGGGGCAGTGGGGGCTATTTATCAAAAAGCATTGACCTGGTGAATATCTTCAATATAGTTAAGTGAGTCGCATCACGTGGGGCGTTTTGCAGCACGATCAGAGATGTGGGCGCTTAAGCCTTCTGGCGGAAGGCCCAGCCCAGCCCCACGTCCACCCTCGTGTTCCCCTATTGATCCCGCGACACCCAAGCAAGCCATCCACGCCCCCTATTACCGGACTGGATGTCCCCGTTTGCTTCAAAGCGCTACGAAGAGGCACGCGTAGCTATCTGGGCTAACTCGCTTCCCATGAGGTGAGCTGGTTCGGCAGCCCTGCCGGACCAAGCCAAAATGATAGTTTCGATCACCGTCCATACCCCCTGGATGTCAACGGTGATCCGTACCCTCACGCACCGCGAAGGTGCGGAGGAAGGAAAGAATCATGACTGACACTGTCGTCAAGAATGGCCCGGAGAGCGCCCGGAAATCGCGGCTCTCCCCGGAAATCCGCCGTGGGCTGCTGGGCCTCGGACTCGGGAACACCCTTGAGTGGTATGACTGGATGGTCTTCGGACTCCTGTCGGCCTTCATCGGGCCAAAGTTCTTCCCCTCGCAGGATCCCACCGCCGCAACCCTTAACGCCCTGGCGGTCTTCGCCGTCGGCTTCGCGTTCCGTCCGCTCGGCGGTGTCCTGCTCGGTACTTTCGCCGACAGAATCGGTCGTCGAAAAGTGATGCTCTGGTCCATCATGATGATGGCAGTCACCACGCTGATCATCGCCCTGTGTCCGACGTACCAGCAGATCGGCGGCGCGGCCGGCGTCATCCTCCTGGTCTGCCGCATCGTGCAAGGCATCTCCACCGGCGTTGAAGCTCCGCTTTCCACCGCACACGCCGTCGAACTGGTTCCCGTGGGACGCGAAGGGTTCGTCGCAGGCATCATTTCGTTCTTCGTCAACTCGGGCATTCTCCTCGCCTCGCTGGTCAGCTACCTGTGCAGCCTGATGCTGAGCGGGGCTGTCATGGCCGACTGGGGTTGGCGTGTTCCGTTCATCGTGGGAGCGATCTTCGGTTTCATCGTTGTCTACCTTCGCCGCACTCTTCCGGAAACCATGCGGCCGGAGGAGCTTGCGGAGAATTCCTCGAAAGCTGTTTGGGGCGGGGTACGCAAGCATTGGCTGAGCGTGCTGGCCATTACCTTCGTCGTTGGCGCTGCGCAGGCCTACAACTACGCCTGGAATACGGGACTTCCCACCGCGGCCCGCAGCGGCTTCAAAGAAGACGCCACTGCTGTCTTCGCCCTCACCACCATTCTTGGAGCTGTGCTGGTTGTCGGCAGCCTCGTGGTCGGCAAGCTCGCCGATGGCAAGTCGATTTCCAAGTGGTTCCTGATCACCCGTGCGCTGTCCATTCCTTCGGTCTTCCTGATGCTCATGTACGTCCGTCCAGGCATCGGCGGATTCGCCGCGGTCCTCCTGGGCGGCTCGGTTGTCCTGGTCCTCAACATGACCCTGTACAACGTCGTCACCAGTTCCCTGATGCCAAAATCCTGCCGCGGCGCCGGAACTTCCCTTGGCTACGGAATTGGTGTGGCGGTCTTCGGTGGCACGGCGTCCTACCTCCTGGTCTGGCTCCAGTCCATGAATGCATCGTGGATCTTCCCCGTCTACGTCGCTGTGCTGTCCGTGTTGAGCATTGTGTTCTACGTACTGGCACGCCGGAAGAGCGGCATCTTCATTGGAAGCTAGGAACGCGATCTCGTTTGACCTCAGTCAGTCCGACGTGGAGCTCTACACCGCGGCGCGTGAACTGCTCCTCACGGCCCACCACACGGAGAACCATCGTGTTGCCGCTGCCATGCGGGGCGCGTCGGGGGCGATCTACCTCGGCCTTCACATCGGTTCCAAACGAATCAACGTGTGTGCCGAATCCAGCGCCCTCGCCAACGCCCGGATTGCCCAGGAAGCATCGATCCAGTCCTCCGTCGCAGTCAGCATGGACGAACACGGAGAACCGCAGGTCACGAATCCTTGTGGCGTCTGCCGGGAGCTGCTGCGGAACTACGGACCCGAGGCAACGGTCCTGGTTGATGCCGGGGGAGAGGTTGGAACCGTCAATCTAGGGGAACTCCTGCCATATCCCTGGATGCGGGCCACCGAGACTGAATGGACCACCCAACCGCCGGAGGCCATGAAGATGCACTAAATGCAACGGAAAAGTCCGGGTCCGCACTCCGAAGAGTGCGGACCCGGACTTTTGTCGTGAAACTGTTCCCTCGGGAACTGCGCCCCTTGGGAACTGCGGCGTTATGCCGAGCGGCGTTCCCCACGGCGTTCGCGCAGGATGTTCAGGCGGTCTTCGAGGATCTGCTCGAGCTCGGGAAGGCTCCGGCGTTCCAGCAGCATGTCCCAGTGCGTGCGGACGGCCTTCTCGTTGGTGTCAATGGGGCGTTCGCCATCAACCAGGAGCGCTTCCTTGCCCGTCTTGGAAACCCAGACAGGAGGGATCTCGGCTTCGGAGGAGAAGGTTACGAAGACCTGCTCTCCGTCCGCGCAGCGGTATTCAACCCGCTGACGCGGCGCCGGCTCCACACCGGATTCGGTTTCCATGCTCTGGGCGCCAAGACGCATGCCCCGCAGGCTGCGATCGCTCATGATTACTCCCTCTGTCTGTTCGCGGAACCATGCTCCGCGCTAGCCGGACGCCGCAACGGCGCCGCCCGGACTACTGTCTGCACACGTTGCATCACTAGATGAAACGCCTGACCAAGCGTTAATGTTCCGTTCGGACTGAACCGGCCGGACAAATACACCATTATACGCGGATCGAAGCGGACAGGACAAAGCGAAGGGGGACCGGCCAGAGAATTTGGCCGATCCCCCTTGGAAACTGTCCGTTACGCAGACGGTTCCTGCGTAGCTGGCGTTGATTGCGCGTGTCCGGAACTCACAGCCGCTGTGCCCGCCGGTGCAGGAACTTCGGCTGTCGGCTTCGCGGAATCGCTGAACAGGTCCGCAACGCCTGATCCACCATTGGTGCCACCCAGTGCGCCGCCGATGCCCTTGAGGGCCTCTCCGACCTCGCTGGGGATGATCCACAGCTTGTTGGATGAGCCCTCCGCGATCTTCGGCAGGGTCTGAAGGTACTGGTAGGCCAGCAGTTTTTGGTCCGGGTTGCCTTTGTGGATGGCGTCGAAGACCTTCTGAATGGCCTGCGCTTCGCCATCGGCGCGGAGGATGGCTGCCTTGGCGTCACCCTCTGCGGCGAGGATTGCTGCTTGCCGCTGGCCTTCGGCCGTCAGGATCTGCGATTGCTTGGTGCCTTCAGCGGTCAGAATCGCAGCACGCCGGTCGCGCTCGGCCCGCATCTGCTTCTCCATTGAGTCCTGGATAGAGTGCGGCGGGTCGATTGCCTTGAGTTCCACGCGCGAAACGCGGATTCCCCAGCGCCCGGTGGCTTCGTCCAAGACCCCGCGGAGCTGGCCGTTGATCTGGTCGCGTGAGGTGAGCGCTTCTTCAAGATTCAAGCCGCCCACGACGTTGCGGAGCGTGGTAGTGGTCAGCTGTTCAACAGCCTGGATGTAGTTGGCGATCTCGTAGGTCGCGGCCCGGGGATCCGTGACCTGGAAGTAGACCACGGTGTCGATCGAGACAACCAGGTTGTCCTCGGTAATCACCGGCTGCGGCGGGAAGGAAACCACTTGTTCGCGAAGATCCAACAGCGGCAGCAGACGGTCGACAAACGGGATCAGGATGGTGAGCCCGGGGTTGAGCGTGCGCTGGTACTTACCGAGGCGTTCTACGACGCCGGCGCGCGCTTGCGGAATGATCCTGATCGAGCGGACCAAAACGATAATCACGAATATGACGAGAACTAGCAGCACGATCGCGGCTGCAGTTCCTCCCAAGCTGTCCATACATCTCCTTCATTCCCCAGTTACGTATTTGATGCGGTTATGTGCGGCAATATGCCGATCGCTCGTCGTCGAACGCTCATCGTCGAACGCAGCGGCTTGAGCCATGACGGGACGCCGCTCAGTGCGGGCTGTTTTCCGCTGTCGAGGCGACTACCGCCGTCGCGCCGTCAATCCTGGTGACCTGCACGGTCTGGCCGGCGCCGATGGTCTCCGCCGCGCTGCGGGCGCTCCATACGTCGCCACCGATCTTGACCAGTCCCGCCGTCGCGCTGACGGGCTCCATGACGAGCGCCGATTGGCCGATCAAGCGGTCCACGTTGGTGCGTTGCTCGGCAGGACCCTTGTGCAAATGCTTCAGTGCGATAGGACGGACGAACGCAATCATCAGCAGGGACACGATGCAAAAGACAACGATCTGCAACCAGAGATCAGCTCCGGCGAAGTCAGCGACGAGGGCAGCCAGCGCGCCGGCCCCGAGCATGATGAAGAAGAAACTGAGCGTCAGCATCTCCACCACGGCAAATGCGAGAAACACCGTGAGCCAGAGAGCCCACCAGTTGCTGCCAAGCCACTCAAACATCGTTCCCCCTGTTTCCGGACTTGCCGCGGCAGCCGGCCTGATCCGGACTGCAGCGTCGGCAAGATCACAGTCGCTGTTTTTCCATCCTAGCCCGGTGCGAAGGTTCCCGTTAGGAGCCTTGCTCCCGTGCTGTGAAAACGCTGAGGGTGAACTTCGCGGTGGCCTTGACGGACGTTTCCACGGCCGTCGACGCCAGGAGGGCGGAGCGTTCGAGGTGGTGGCCTGCGGGTCCCATGAAGGCGACATCGGCAATGTCGCGCCCGTCGAGCTTGAGATCCACGTCGAGGTGAATGGTGTCCGCGGGAGTGAAGAACTCCTGCATGGACTCGGCAAGGCGCTCGTCTTTGCCCGGTTCAATACCCAACATCCCAGTCCGTTCCGCAATCTCCCCAAGGTGCCCGTTGCGCGGAGTCACGACGATCACACGGCCGCCTGGACGGAGCACGCGGGCAAATTCCGGTGGATTCCGCGGCGCAAAGACCACGATGACCGCATCCACGGCATGGTCTGCGATCGGCAGTGGACGCCAGACATCCCATACGAGATTGACGGCGCCGGGATTCAACCGTGCGGCCCGGCGGAGGGCGAACTTGGAAATGTCGATGCCAATCGCTGCAACCGGCGTGCGGTCCAGCACTGTCCGTAGGTAGTGGCCGGTGCCGGTCCCCGAATCCAGGACCAGGGATCCCGGCGCCGATAGGACCGGTGCCGCCAGCTCCGCGATGGCCTCGGCGAGGGGAGCGTAATGGCCCGCGCCCAGGAAATCGTTGCGGGCCGCGACCATCTCTGCCGTGTCGGCCTCGAAGACCGTGCCCTTGCCCGTGAGCAGGTTGAAGTAGCCCTGTTTGGCGGCATCGAAACTGTGGCCGGCGACGCAACCGAGCGAAAACGGCGCAGCCGCGCTCAGTCCGAAAGGACCCCCGCAGACCGGGCAGCGCAGGGAAGGGACGGCGTCGGAAAGCATATGGACAATCCTACGGCTGCCGGAGTGGCACATATCCTCATGCCTTGACGGCCGTTAGGCTCACCAGCGTGAAAGCCGAACAACTCCCGCTGCTGAATTCCGTCTCTGCTCCCGCGACCCATCCCGATGGGACCCGCGCCGTCGTGTCCGTCACGCGGCCCGATTTCGACGCCGACGCCTACGTCGGCCAGCTCTGGAGTGTTCCTTTTGACCATGAGATCCGGCCCCGGCGGATCACCCGTGGCTTCCGGGACACCGCACCCGCATTCTCACCCGACGGCAGGGTGTTGGCGTTCCTTCGGGCGACGCCGGACGGCAAGCCGCAACTGCACGTGGTTGAGTCCGACGGCGGGGAACCGCAAGCGATCACGGAACAGAAATTGGGAGTCTCCGAGTTTTCCTGGGCGCCTGCTTCGCGGAGGATTGTGTTCTCCTCGCGCGTTCCTGAGGAAGGCCGTTACGGGACGGTTGACGGCGTTGGGGCGGGCGGCGAAGACCCACGGTTGATCACCGACAACCAATATAGGCTCAATGGGCTGGGTTACACCGCGGACAAGCCCGCGCAACTGTTCGTCGTCGAGGTCCCCGAGCCCGGAGCGGAACCTCCCGTGGTTCCTGTGGGGAGGGCGGCCAAAGCCAACGGAGCCGATGCGGCAGGCCTGGTGCCGCCGGCGGTGCAGTTGACGTTCGGCGAAGCCGACCACACCTCGCCGTCCTTCAGCCGCGACGGTGAGAGTGTCTACTTCGTCGCCTCGCTCCACGAAGGGCACGACGCCGACCTCGCCTCCGGTATCTATCGTGTCTCCGTCGCGGGCGGCGAGCCCAAAGCACTTCGTCCGGACGCCGCACGACAATCCGTCCAGGAAATCTGCGAGTCCGCGGACGGTGAATGGCTGTTCTTTGCGGCGCAGGACCTGGGCGACGACGGCCTGGACTTCGTCGCGAGAAACACGGCGCTGTACGCAATGCCAGTCCGGGGTGGCAAAGCAACGATGCTCAGCGACGTCGAAAACCAGGACATTGGCGGCCACCTCGAAGCCTTTGGAGCGGATGGGGTGCTCGCGCTCAACACCAGCCGTGGCAGCGTCCAGCTGATCCAATGGTCACCCAACGGCGAGGCCGAGGTCCTTGTCAAGGGTCCCCGCGTAGCGATCGGCGCTTCCGCAGTGGGAGACATCGTGGCTGTCGCATACGGCGACGCTTTCAGCAATGGCGAGCTCGGCGTTCTGGAGAAGGGTGAACTCCGAGTGCTCACAGACTTCGCCAAGGCGCTTCGGGACCAAGCGACAATCCTTGAACCGCATGAGTTCACCACCACCGGAACTGACGGCTACCCGGTCCATGGCTGGGTGGTCCTGCCAGAGGGGCCAGGCCCCCATCCAGTGCTGCTCACCATCCACGGCGGCCCTTTCGCCCAGTACACGGGGGCGTTCTTTGATGAAGCCCAGGTGTACGCCGAGGCGGGATACGCCGTGCTGATGTGCAACCCGCGCGGTTCTGCCGGGTACGGCCAAGCACACGGAGGGGCCATCAAGGAAAAGATGGGCACCGTGGACATGGCGGATGTGCTCGCCTTCCTGGATGGTGCCCTCGAAGCCTTTCCTGCGATGGACAGGGAATCGATCGGAATCATGGGCGGGTCCTACGGCGGATACCTGACGGCCTGGGTCATCGGCCACGAACACCGCTTCAAGGCAGCCATTGTGGAGCGCGGATTCCTCGACCCGGTTAGCTTTGCCGGTTCCTCGGATATCGGATGGTTCTTCGGTGGCGAATACACGGGTGGCTCGCCGGAGCAGATGGCGGCCCAAAGCCCCATGGCCGTGGTGACCGCAGTCCGGACACCCACGCTGGTAATCCACAGCGAAAACGATCTCCGATGCCCGGTTGAACAAGGCCAGCGCTACTTCGCCGCCCTCAAGGCGCAGGGCGTGGGGACGGCGTTGCTCCTCTTCCCGGGTGAAGACCACGAACTATCGCGATCGGGCACGCCCCACCACAGGCGGCAGCGATTCGAGCAGATCCTCGCGTGGTGGGCAAGGCACCTGCCTTCGGCAGCAAACCCGCCGCGCGAATCCGGTTCAGCTACGGATTGAGGAATCCCAGTCCGCGGCGTGCCTCGTCGATTCCGGGGTACGCCCAATGGGCGGAGTACTCCCCATCGTTTGCGAGCGACCGCAGTTCGGCGCGGTCCAAATATAGTCCGCCGTGCAGGTGATCGGTTTCGTGCTGGACTATCCGGGCCTGCCATCCGGAGAATCCGGCCGAGGCTGCACTTCCGTCCGGACGCTGGTAGTGCAAACGAACATCGCGGTGGCGTGTGACCACGGCCTGGAATCCGCGCATCGACAAACAGCCTTCATAGAACGACGCCGTGGAAGTCCCCTCGGGCTCGTAGCCGGGATTCAGTATCGCGAAGAAGCCCAGCGGCGTCCTTTGCCGGATCTCCGAGGCAACAGGATCAACATCGAAATGGTCTTCAAGCACAGCCAGCTGCAAGGGGATGCCGAGCTGCGGCGCGGCGAGGCCCACTCCGGGAGCGGCATGCATGGCATCCCGCATGCGCTCGATCAGCTGCGCCAGTTCGGTGTCGTCGAGCTGGCCATCATAGGGCGCGGCCCGCTGGCGCAGCACGGGATGCCCGACCTGCACGATGGGAGGGAGCCCCTCGAGACCGAGCAGGGCCTGGACTGCGCTGCGGATTTCCGAGGCAGTAAACGTCGTGTCCGGGCCGGCAGCCAGGGGGCGGGTCTCAAAGTCCATGGATTGAGCTTAGTGTCAATGCATCGTGAATCTGCGGGCAACAAGCTCCGAGAACATCGGCAAGGTGATGGCGCGGCCGATCAAGGCGTTCCGTGCGCTGAGGACTTTCGGGGGCAAGGGACGCCCCAGCGCCATGTTCAGGCTGGCTTGCCAGATGGCTTTCTTCGCCGCGCGCTGCCGGTCCCGCTCGAAGCCCGCGAGTTCCTTGCCGGCAGGGACATTCGCGGATGTGCGCAATGCTTCGCTGATGATCGGCGCCAGGGCAACGGCGTCCAACCAGCCCAGGTTCATCCCTTGGCCGCCGATCGGGCTGATCTCGTGTGCGGCATCGCCAAGCAGGGCGACCCGTCCGTGGACCATGCGGGAGACCATGCGAGAGGTGACGCCGAACGCGCTGATCATCGTATTGCTCGCGGAGTCCACCACGCTGCCGGTCCGTTTTTTGATGAGGTCGGCGAGCGCATGGGGAGTGGGTTCCTGACACGGGGTGCCAAGCCGGACCACCCACCGGCGGATGCCGCCGGGCAGGGGAAAGGACTCCACGATTCCTCCGGGCTCAAGGAAAAGGACGGCGTTGTTGCCGTAGGTCGATTCATCCCGGAAATCGCCCATGACGTAGTAGTCGGGATAGGTGCGCAAGCGTGGCTCCAAACCCAGTCCCTCACGGACGGCGGAATGGACGCCGTCGGCGGCCACTACGAATCGGCCCAGAAACTCGGCTGGAGCTCCGTCTTGCTGTCCGCGCAAACGCAGGCGCCCGCCGTCGTCGACGACTTCCTCGACCTGCACTCCGCGGTGGAGGGCTACCGGATCGAGGTCGGTCACCCTGGACTCCAGGGCGTGGGTGGTGAGGTATTGCGGAACGGAAAGGATGAAGGGGTACTCGGCCGAGGGACGGGCGAAGTCCATGTCGGCAACTTTCCGGCCGCCGCTGTACGCGGCACCATGGGTGATCCGGACCCCTGAAGAGACCAAGGGATGGGCGGCACCTATTGCGTCCAGAGCTGCCAGGGCGGGCGGATGGATTCCTATGGCACGGGTCTGGCGGCTCGACGTCGCGCGTCTTTCGAGAACTGCAACGCGGTGTCCGTTTTGCAGCAGCAGGGCTGCCATGTATAGCCCGACAGGTCCGGCTCCGACCACCACGACGTCAAACATCGTGGACCTCCCCGGGCCGGTATACCAGGAGGTTGTGCCACAAGCCGCTCGGTTCTACCGTCCAGGTCGACGGAGTGGCGGCCCGGAGTTCCACTGCCGTGTAGCTGCGCCTGATGGACGTGAGGCCGTCACCGTGGATGTAGGAACCGATGCCGAGGGGCCAGGATCCTGCCCAGAAGAGTGCGTATGCCACGCGGCTGCGCGTGAGGTCGTTGTGCAAGGCAATCCGGCGGCACAAGCGTTCGGAGTCGTGAAGGAACGAGGCGAGTTCCGGGGTGGTCAGGTGGTGCAGGACGTGGTTGGAAATAACGACGTCGAACGTGCGCCCTTCCGACACGAGCTCGGAACTCAAGGCCTTCCGGTAGCTCACGCCCTCCACTGACGGTGCGGAGTTCGCGAACTGGAAGGCGCGCTCGTCCGGGTCGATTCCGGTGACTTCCAGACGGTAACCGTCTGCTGCGGCCCGGCGCGCCAGGCTACGGGCAACGTCTCCACCGCCGCAGCCGATGTCAAGGACCGTGGTGGGCGCCGCCGTCGTGAGCAACGGCTTGATCCGTGAGCTGTAGGTATCCCGCCAGCCGGACACCACAGCGTTGACGATCGGAAACCGCGCGTAACTTCGGTTGAGCCGGTCAAGCTCGCAATCGGGGCGGTCCATGTCTTCAACGGCGGTCACATCCCGTGCCCCGAGAAAGCCGCCTAGGCGGGGGAGAGCCGGCATCACAGGGCCGGCATCACAGAGCCGGGGAAACCCGGGTGAAGAGCCCCGTCTCCACCGTGAGGCCGGGCCCGAATGCCATGGAACAGATGCGTTCCTCCCGCTCAGCCGGGGTTTGTCCCAGGATGTGTTTCAAGACGAAGAGCACGGTGGCGCTGCTCATGTTGCCATAGTCGCGGAGGACGTCACGGGCGGGAATCATCTGTTCTTCGGTGAGTTCAAGCTTCGACTCGACTTTGTCGAGGATGCTGCGGCCGCCGGGATGGATGGCCCAATGCGTAATGTCCCTGTAGGGGAGTCCGGCCAGGGAGGGGTCCCGGGCAAGCAGCGGTTCGAGCGCGCCGGTGATGTGCTCCTCGATGATGTGCGGCACGTACGTGCCGAGAACCATTTCGAAGCCTTCGTCGCCAATGTTCCAGGCCATGGCTTCTTCGCCGACCGGCGTCAGGACAGTCTCGAAGTGATCCAGCCTGATCACCGGGTCCGGCCCCTCAGGCTCACGGGAAGTCACGACGGCGGCCGCCGCGCCGTCCGCAAAGATGGCCGACCCCATGATGGTGTCCGGATCATTTGAGGTCCGGACGTGGAGCGAGCAAAGTTCCGCACAGATAACGAGGACGACGGCAGAGGGATCGGCCTGGCAGAACTGCCGGGCTGCGCGGAGGGCGGGGAACGCTGCGTAGCAACCCATGAAGCCAAGGTGATAGCGCTGCACGGCCGGACTCAGTCCGAGGGCCCTGACCACTTTGTAATCGGGGCCGGGATTGAAAAAACCCGTACAGGAAACGGTGATGACATGGGTTATGTCAAGTAAATCAATATCGGGACATTTCCCGACGGCGGCCTTGGCGGCCTCAATGAACAATTTGGTGGCTTCGACGGCAAATATCTCGTTGCGGACTTTGGTGCTGGGGCTAAGTACACGGCCTGTCGCGGGGTCAAAGAATGACGGATTCTCGGAGTGGTTGTCCAAGGACAATTCGGCCACTGCGGTGAATCGGGTGTCGATGGCTGCTGAATCAAAACAGGTTCGCACCAGTCTGGACCCGAGCCGTGTCAGGCCGGGTTGGGATGCAAAAACGTCGCGCGCCTGTGGTTGCACAAGCACTGTGGGCGGTACGGCAGTTTCCAGAGACCTCACGTAGACCGGCATGCTTCATTGTTGGCGACGAAGATGCCGTTGACAATGGCAGGGCGTGGAAATGTGGACGTTTTAGGGGTCCCGCCTGTTTTTCGGGAACCGGCGGACTCAACCGCATTCAGGGCCTCCAAAGCTTCTGCGACACAAAGTGAAGCGACGGGCCACTAGTTCTAATAGCAGCCCATTTGTACGTTTGCCGAGTTCGCCGAGCGGCTGGACGGCAACAGGGCGGTCCTTAGTGCATTTGGGGAGGTGCGCAGGTATGCAGGGGGATCTGGATGTCGGGGGTGCGCGTGTCAAGGTGAAGCGGTTGCGCCTGCGTTTGGCTGAGCTTGATCGCCAAGTGTGCGTGGTTGACCGGTTGCTCGGCCAGGTCGTGAAGCTTGCTTTGGAGCTGTATCAGGCGAGGGCATGGACGGCCTTTGGCCTGAGTACGTGGGCTGAGTTGGTGGAGGCTGAGCGGCTGGTCCTTCCGAGCCTGGGAGGCAGCGCCCGGGTGAGTATCGCCATGGAGTTGGCGGCCGGAAATTTGTCGCTTCGTGCGATCGCCCCGGTCCTGGGCGTATCCCACGAGACCGTGAAGACCCTCCTCGCAAAGGGCGTTGCAGCGGGTGGAACGCTGCCGTCCGTGAGATTGTCGCTGGACGGCAGAATGCGCCGCACTGCACCCGCAGTACCAAGGAATGTGATCGCGGGCGAACTTCTTCACTCGGATTCCAACTCGGACTCCAACGAGGGAATCTTCGATGTGGAGGGGTTTTTGGCCGATGTCGGCGCCTTGGACGTAGATCACGGTCCTTCCGACGCGGCTGTGCTGGCCGAACTCCAGCTGCGGGAGTTGATCGACTCTATCCGGAATATGGGATCCTCTGAGCTAGTCGTCCAGCGCCTGCCCGAGGCGCATCCCGCACGACGACGCCGGCTGGCCGCCCAGTTCCACGCGGCCGCGGAACTGATGAGCGATGTTGCGAAGCAGTGGGGTGTCGCCGCGTGAGTCCCGGAACCCACGGCCGGTTTTCGACGCCGGCCGAACGCGATGCCCTCCTGCGGGACCTCGTAGCCAGATGGCAGCGGGAAGGCCGGGACGGCCCTTCGGCCGGGCTGCTGTTCGGTTCGTTTCTTCCGGCGCTATTGTCCCGTTTCCAGCACGAGTTCCCCTCGATTGCCCCGGAAGATGCACTGTTCTACGCCACGGAAGTTCTTTGCGACCGGGGGATACCTGTGGACGTCCCGGCTTGCGCGTGGCTGCTGACGGTTGTCCGCAACGGACTCCGGACCTGGACAGTCACCCAACGCCACTGGCTCTCAGAGCGAGATGTGCGGAACGGTGTGTGGGCAGACGTGAAGAAGAACCACGCCCTGGGGGAGGTGGCGCCGCTGGTGTCGGTGTACGGACATGAGTGCGAATGGCCCCAGATTCCGTTGGCCATTTCGCCAATGCCCGCCGGTTCATCGCCTCTCTGGGAGGAACTAAAGGCGTTGTTGATCAGGGCTGGCTGGGATCGCGACGTCGCAGAGCAGGGTCTGCAGGTGATCGAGCAAAGGGCATCCCGGCACATGGAGGAGATCTCCTTCGGATCAGAACCAGGGGCCGCGCTCTCCCGCTTAGAAACGAACAGGGCCTTGAGCTGCGTACCCAGAGGCCATAAGAGGGCGCTCGTGGACTTCGTCTGCAGCGAACGCGGATATCTCTGGGGCCGTCTCCAGGGAATTTCCCCTGCCAATGCCCTTGCCCTGCCCGGGGTCCAGGAGGCGTTGGCTTCGCTGGTCTGGAGCAAGGCGAGACCTAAGAACGCCAGAACCGGGAGCTACGCGTCACGTGGAATGCATTCGCGGGAGGACATCCCTGCATGACGGAGCCAACCCAGTCTGGACTGGAAGTGGTTCGTCATGGCCAGGGGATTGCGGTGGCCACGGTGTTGTTGGCGAACTGGGCTTGCCCCGCAATTGGCACGAAGGGGCTGGCAAGGTCACAGGTGACGATCCGCAGTAGGTGTGGGCCGTCGGTGGCAAAGGTATCTGCGGGCAGGGACGTTTTGGCCAATGATTCCAAACCGATGATTTTGTATCTGCAGGAAACGCCGGCGTTGTCGGATACGTAGACGGGCATGCCCGGGGTCACCCGGACGAGGGAAGCCATTGGCGCGAGGGACCCATCCGGGAAGTTCACGTGCCCGGCCAGTAGGGTCGATCCCTTCGCGGCACACACAGCCGCCGAGCCTGTGTAGCGGGCAGCTTCGGAGGCATCCGGGACTACCAGGTAGCCGGAACCGTCACGGCCTTGGTCCACGAGCCCCACTTTGAGGTCCACGCCCGGGATGGAGAGCGTGTCAGGCCGAAGGCTGGGGATCGCGGCCGGGCTGGTGTAGGTGTCCGGTCCGGCGGAAGTAGGCGGCGCCAGCACAGGTGCCCGCGGAGTCGGCGGGGGAGCGGATGGCGCTGTGAAGGCCAAGATGCCTGCGGTGGCTCCGGCCACGCTACAGGTGACGACAGTGGTCAGTGCAACGTTGTTCCACCGGGCGCGGGGATAGCTGCAGGTTTTGATCATTGGATTGTCCTAAGGTGTGGGGCGGGGCACCCGGTGATCAGCATGGGTGGCTGGATCCGGGTGCCCCGCGTCAATCTGAGAGCTGGGTGCTTCTAGTCAGCATGTTCGTCCGCTGGGACGTTGTCCGTTTCAACTCCGCGGTTGTCGAAGCGTTTGCGGTACAACAGCCCTGCTCCTCCGAGGAGTGCCAGTGCGAAGGCGGTGACGCCTGTGATTAGCAGCGGCATGTTCGGCCCGGTTTCCTGCGCCGTGCCGGTGGTGGGCGCGAATCCGGTGTTGACCATCAGGGCCGGCTTGGCTGGGCTAACGGTGACGGCTTCGGGGAAGGCGATGACAGTTTCGTTCTTCTCGCCGCAGTTGCCCTTATGCAACTGCGCGGTGAATGGTTTCTTGCCCTCGCCCTTGTCGATCGTCAGCTTAAGTTCCTCTACGTATCCGTAGGTGCCTTTGTGGGCGATGGTATAGCTCGGGTAGGTGATTTCACCGGCACCGGTGACGTCCTGGTCGGGGGAGGACCAGGACGGATTGGCGCAGACGGCCTGGGCGGATCCGTCGGTCGAGTCGTCAAACTTGTACTGGTTCACTTTGGTGGTGACTTTGATGCCGGTGCCGGAAGGGATGGTGCCCGAGATGATTCCGATGTCGTGAGCCAAAAGCGGTACGGTGCCGTTCTCGGAGGCTTTGGTGACAATCGAAGGTTTCTCGACTGGGACGGTTTCGTTGGGCAGCAGTTCCTTGCCGTCCCATGCCTTGGTGGACTCGGTACCGTCGATCTTCTCGGAGAAGTACAGGTTGGCTTTCAGGCCCCTGGCCCACTTCTCGGCGACGATCTTCTCCCATGGAACCTCGACGGCCGCGGTCCTGAATTCGCCGTTGCCCGTGACCTTCGTGGTGACGGTACCGATGACCTCGGCATCGGCCGGTGCAGTGTCGGAGCCGCCGGCAATCGGGGAGGCGGAGGTCAGGATCAGATCCGTTATCGCCGAGAGTGTCTTACCGGGCTCGTTGCCGGTCACGGTGATGATGTCGTGGACCTTGCCGTTTTCAATGGCCGATGCCTTGGTCACGACCTCGGGCTGGTATTTCTGGATCGTTTCCTCGTTCGGGTCGTTGAAACCAGCCGTCCAATCAGCACGAAAGTACTGCTGCAGTTCCGCGGGCTGGGCTGCCTTGGAGAAGCGGGCCACCGGGTAGTAATAGCCGGCCTTGTCCGCGTTTTTGTCAGCGGTCACCTTCACGTCACCCGGTCCCGTTGCGGTGCCCGTCCCAGAGGCGACCTTCACAGCGGTTGCAGGGACTTGGGCGGCAGGGGCGAGTTTGACGGGGCTGTAGTACCAGTCGATATCGAAGCGGCCCGGGACGCGGCCGCCGTTCACGAACGCCCAGTCATTGGCGTTTCCCGTGGACGTGTTCACGTGCAGAACGTCCACCAGCGCCTGGCCGCCCTCGACAAACCGGCCAGCTGTGGAGGTTGCTACGGGCTGAAAATCGAAGATCACTTTGGCATCGGCCGATGTTCCCGCGACAGGTTGAGCCCCGCCGGCGACGAGAAGGTTCTGGAAGCCCGGCACAGAGTATGTGGTAGCCGACGACCCGGGTGCGTCGATCGTCAGCGTCACCGACACTGTTCCGTTTCCAGTAGCCGTGAAGCCGAGCCGATCTCCGGTACGGGCGTTGACTGCCTGTGAGTTCGTTCCTGCCCACACGGCGGGGCCGTTCAGGATGGCGCGGGCCGAGAAACCGTTCAACTTGTTCCCGGCTGCGGAAATCAGTTCCGTCGAGGTGACTATACCGCCGCGACCGTTCGCGTCCATCGAGAGTTTAGGTTGCGTGGAGTACGGACCGGAATTGGCCCGGGCGTCGGCGAGTATCGCCGCGGCCTGGGCACGGACACCGGGCAGTTGCGGATCAGCCGAGTCCCGGAGGTTGGGGTAGGGAGCCCCGATGCCGTTCCACGGCACGTTGAACCTCGGATCCGCGAGTTCGTGCGCCAGGTACGCCAAGGCGGGGTGGTTTGCAGGGTCGCCCTGGTACTTCTGGATCGCGTAGTTAAGCTGCGGGTTTCCGAGGGAACCCACCGCCCCGGACCCGGCTGGCCCGGCCGGGATCCCGACGTCGAAGCAGAAGGCCGTGGGACCCCCGGCGGCGCCGTTCAGGTTCAGGGAACCCAGCCACATCGACCAATCTCCAAACGCCCGGGGCGGCGGAGCCTGGACGATGATGCCCGATTGGTGCATGCCCGGCAGGTCAGTTGCGGCCTGCGCCGCAGGCGCGGCCAAGATGCCTCCGGTCCCGATAGCGGAGAGGACAAGGGCGCCGGCAGCTGCCAGGGCACCGGACTTGGCGAACGCCCGCCGGCCCCTTGTCTGTCCCGGCGGGTTTCCGGCGTCTGGTTCGAATCTTCCTTGACTCACTTATGTTCCCTTCTCTTCAAACGCGCCCATAGACGCGATGACCACGCTTTGGGTGGTCCTGTTTGTAGAGAGCCGGACAAATCGCAGTCCGAGAGAAGGGCTTGGCTTTCAAACTGTCAGGGCTTGTAAGAGACGCTTTCAGCGCCTTCAACTGTCAAGAACTTGACAGTTGAAACGGGCGGACAGGGCCAACGCGGGTTCGGTCACGCCCAGGGAGCGTCCGGGCTTTCGTTAAGGAAGTTCGCCGTTGCTCACCAATGGCGCATCTTTCCTCAAGGAGTTCGGCTAACGCGGCTTGTAGACGTCGGACCGGTGTTCGATGCGGAGGACATACAGGATGCGTTCTTCGATGTCGAGTGTGAACAGCACCCTGTAGTCGCCGCGCCGTGCGGTGCGGAGTCCGAGCAGTTCGTTCGTAAGGGGTTTGCTCAGTCGGTGGGGATTGTCGGCAAGTGCGCCGGTGACGAATTCGACGATCGCGGTTGCTGCTTTCTCCGGTAGCCGCCGGAAACCCTTCAGTGCCGGGCTGGTGACTTCGACGTTCCATGGGGCGGAACCAGTGGATTCTGCGTCGGTCACCGCGGCGGCAGCCCGAACTCGCGGCGGAGGTCTGCGCCGCTGGTCGTGTTGCCCTCGACGATGTCGCGCCGGGCCTGATCTAGGTCTTCGCGGATGCCCGGCTGTGACAACCAGTGGATGGTCTCCTGCAGGGATTCCAGGTCATCGGCGGACATCAGCACCGCTGACGGGTGCCCGTGACGGGTGATCTGGATGATCTCGTGCGTCCTGTCGGCTTCCTCCACGAGGGCGGACAGCTTGTCCTTGGCTTCGCTGAGCGGTACCGTTCTCATGCTGGAATTATAGCCTGATATCAGGCCATCAACTAGCCTGACTTTTAGCCGATAATCTACATTATGTAAAGCAATATTCTGCGTATCTCATCACATGAATCAATTCGCCCCGATCCCCTGGGCTTCGTCGAGATGCGTCGATCCCGGAATTGCACGGTTTTATGCCTCCCGGGACTCCCGCGGGCGTTCCTGCACGCCGAGAACGCCAGCGACGCCTTGGTCACGCTGCATCGGCCGGACGCCTGCCAACTCCAAGATTTCCCGCGCTACGGATTCTGGTGTCCTGTCCGTTGAGTCCAAGACCACGTCGTCCAAGGATTCATTGATCAGAATGTTCTCCAACTCGACCGATCTGGCCAAATGCCAGCCAAGTCGCTTCGGATCCCCCTGATGCCGCTTCATCAGGCGGGTTCTTATGACGCCCTCGCTGGCGGTGATTCGATACACCCGGAGTGGTCTGCCTCCGAGGGCGCGAGAATAACGCTTGACTTCGGAGGCGTCCTCAATGACACCGGCGATGACGAAAGCTTCGATGCCGGCGCCAGTATAGTTATTGACCAGCGCTGCGAGATTGACGAGTTCAAGTTCGTGGTTGAACCGGTCTTCCTTTGGCGTTGGCCAAGCCCTGCGTATCGCGTCCAGATCGATGATGGCATGGGCGATTCCGAGTACTTCTAAAGCCTCACCAATACAATCGGCCACGGTGGTCTTGCCAGACCCTACCGTTCCGTTCAGAACAATTCCTTCTCGGAAACCCGCCATGATCGAATCATAACCAGGCCTTTGCGGATCACCCGCAGTCTCGACCTCCCAACCGCAGGCTAAGCCGATGGCCACCCGATACTTCTGGGGACAATCCGAAGCGATAGCGCACGTAATGACACCCGCGTCAAGGGAAATGGCTCTCTCAGGCCTACGGGATTCGATGGGTTGACGAAGAAGGCAGGTCATCGCCGCGACGGCGATGACCGACAGTAGTGTGTTTTGGATTATGGGGCGTCCGGCCTGGCAGGGCGTTCAGGGAGTTTGGGGTCCTTGCCTTGTTCTCGCCAGAATTCGTCCCTTTGCCACAGTGAAAACCGGGTGGCCCAGACGCCCAAAACGATGGCTCCAGCCCCGAGGATGGCAACTTTGATCCAGATCCACGGCTCGGAGGTGAACGGCAGCAAGTTCAAGGCCAGCGCGATTGGCGTGAAGAACATCATGTAGTAAGTGAGCCGGCGGAATCTCCGCTGGACTTCGAGGCTGGCGCGGACAGGATACTTATCTACCGGAAGCAAACGCGCCTGCTGCCAACGTTTGTACGTGTACGGCAGCATGAATGTGAACAAGACCAATGTGCCGACTCCCGGAGCAAAGTCCCACACGCTTGTCTTGGCGTCGGCTCTATAGAAAACGAGAAGCACGGCCCCAACACTCAGCACGCACAGCGTGACTTGAATCCAGAACATCGAGCGCAACAACTTTAGGTTGCTCTTTTGACCGGCTGCTTCCCAGTCCACCATCTCATCAGCGTAAATGGCCCAAAACCCGAGCGTAAGTGGCTCCCGACACCACCTCTGCCTTACGAAGGATGGCCGCTCGACGGACGCTCAAAGTTCCCCTCACGGGACCTTGCGCTGGCGGAACCACTATTTACAATTCGGTTGAACAATGGCTGACACGACATCAAACGCAGGATTTCGACGATTTGGGTCAACTTAATTGAGAGCGGAATGCCCCTCTCTCCCCCGTTCATCGGCAAGCTTCCTTCGCCGGCTGGCCTAGAGTTCCCTGAAGTAGACCGTCACGGGAATCTGCCTGCAGCCAAGACTCTCGTAAAGTGCCCTGGCAGGCGCATGAAATGAATCGCCACCTGTTCCGGTTTCGACGATCCTCGCCCCGAGAGCCTTCATTCCACGCATGGCGTGCTCGCAAAGATCGCGGCCAACATGGCCGCCGCGAAACGCGGGGGCCACCGCGAGGATGCTAATCCTCCCATGGTCTCGCAGCGGTTCGACGCTCCAGCCAACATAACCGGCAAGGCAACCTTCAGCCTCAGCAACATCGACATATTGGTGGTCAGCGGGTTTATGCAGTTCGGGGATCATCGACACATAATCTTCGCGCCAGCTCCCGTGCTGGACGGAGAAAATCAATTCTCCCATCAGCGGGCGGAACGATTCTTCGTAGAAGGGTTCGAAGACCGACAAAGTCAGATCTAAAATTGGCTGCTCATCTGTGGGAACAAACGGTCGTATGAACATGGAATGGGCCTTTCGCACGATGAACAGGGCATAATCCAGCCAACACCAACCAGAATGGGCGGTGACTGTCCTTCAGAAACGCGTGCGAACCGCGACAAAGAATGCTGCCCTAAAACACCTCCTCCGGATCCACCGTGGATGTTGCGTACTCCGGACGCCCGGCGGGCCGATAAGACTGGATGGTGATGCCCCGGGACGTCGTACGTGAGTTGAGCAGCTCGAGCGCCAGGTCCGGGCCGGATTCGGGGAACAACCGTGTGCCCTGGCCGACCACCACGGGATAGGTGATCAAATCGAGCTGGTCCACCAGGTGGTTCGCGAGCAGCCATCGGACCAGGACGCCGCTGCCCGGTACCAGCAGGTCGCCGTCGTGATGTGCCTTCAGCTCAGCGATTGCCGTGGCGAGGTCGCCGGCCAGGACCGTGGTGCCAGACCATTGCGGGTCGGTGAGGCTCGTTGATGCGACGTATTTGGGGCGGCTGTCCAACGCGGCCGCGATCGGGTTGGTGCTCGGATCGATCATCGCTCCCCAGTAAGGGGCGAAAATCTCGTAGGTCCGCCGGCCGAAGAGGAACGCGGACGCACCGCCGTAGACCTCGCTGAGATAGTCCCCCGCTTCGGTGTCGAGAAGCGGTATGGCCCATCCCCCGCGGTCAAAGCCGCCTCTGCGATCTTCGTCGGCTCCGCCCAAGCCCTGCATCACGCCGTCCACTGAGACGTTGGTCGTGGTCTTCAACCTCATGTCGTTTCACCCCGTCGAACAACGGCCGCGGACCCCTTCTGGATCCACGCTACTTGCCCACATTCTCCCAAGCCTCACGCCCTCGGCGTGGTATCGCCGTCGAACGCTAAAGAGTGCCACGAGCGGTTCGACCATGGCCGCGCCTTCCATGCGACGATATCCGGATGGAACAGACCCCGGATGTACTGCGTTATGCCGCCTTTACCGCCACTCCCGACGGAGGAAATCCGGCGGGAGTCGTCCTGGACGCAAGCGGCGTTGACGACGCCGGGATGCAGGGAATCGCGGCTGACATCGGTTACGCGGAAACGGTCTTTGTTACCGAGATGGCCGTTGACGGGGACGGCCGCCGAAACCGTGTGCGGTACTTCTCCCCCATCGCCGAAGTACCGTTTTGCGGCCATGCGACTATCGCTTTGGCTGTCGCGCTGTCAGGGCGCGACGGTGCGGGAACCTTTGTATTCGACACTGAGGTAGGGCCAGTGGTGATTGAGACGGCGGGCCGCGGCGGCACGGTCACGGCAAGCTTCACGAGCGTGGAGCCCCAAATTGCCGAGTTCTCCGACGGTGTTCTGGGTTCCCTGCTCGGATTGCTCGGCGTGGGCCAAAGCGAACTGCACCCGGGCTACCCGCCGATGGTTGCTTTTGCCGGAAACTGGCACCCCATTCTGGTCTTCGCCGAACGGAGCACCTTTGACTCCTTCGTTTTCGACCCGGATGCCATGCGCGCGCTGATGGATGTCCAGGGCTGGGCCGGCACCGTCACGACGCTCTGCGAGATCGGTGGCGGCGAGTTTGATTCACGCAATCTATTCCCCGTAGGAACCATCGCTGAAGATCCGGCGACAGGTTCAGCCGCCGCGGCTTTCGGCGCGTACCTTCGGCTGCTTTCCCTCGTGGAGACGCCCACCCGGGTGATTGTGCACCAAGGCAGCCACGTCGGCCGCCCGAGTGTCCTCACGGTCGACATCCCGCCGCAGGGTGGGATTGTCGTGAGTGGCGAAGCCGTAGAGATTGCCGAGCCCTCATAACCAATCCGGGCCCCACAGAATAAAGATAGTAAGGCAACCTTTTCAGTTTGCCTTACTATCTGCTAGCGTCGTTGTTATGAACCCTCCCCCGGACGCAGATGCGGCGGGCATGCTCGAAGCTGCCGCGGAGCTTCGTGTCCTTATTGGCCAGTTGACCCGGCGGCTGCGTGAGCAGTCCCAAGTGGACAACCTGACCCAAGTGGACAAACTGACAAATGCGCAAAAGGCCGTGCTGATCCATTTGGATCGTGACGGCCAGGCCACCTTGTCCGCGCTGGCCCGCGCAGAGGGAATGCGTCCCCAGTCCATGGGCGCCATCATTTCCGCCCTTTCCAGCGCAGGACTCGTTGAGAGCGGCCCTGATCCAGCCGATGGCCGCCAGCGGATCCTGTCCCTCACAACCGAAGCCCGGGAGAGTATCAGCGCCAGCCGTGCGGCCAAGGCTGATTGGCTGTACCGCACCATCCAGTCCAAACTCACGCCGGACGAGCGGGAACGGCTGCCCGGCGCCATCCACCTACTCAAACGCTTTCTGGAGCCGTGATACCCATGACCATCACCACCTTGGACCCACAGACCGCCCTCATAATTGTTGACCTTCAGCGGGGAATAGTTGCTTCCCCGAAAGCTCATCCCCTCGAGCCAATCGTGCAGAATTCCGCTGCGCTTGCGGATGCCTTCCGTAGCCACGGACTGCCCGTGGTGTTGGTCAACGTCGCCGGCGGCGCCCCCGGCCGGACAGATCAAGGCAGCAGCGCGCGAAGGGAGTTCCCCGCCGATTTCGCCGAGCTCCTGCCTGAACTGAACCAGCAACCAAGCGACCACCTTGTCACCAAGAAGACCTGGGGAGCATTCACCAACACCGGCCTTGGGGCACTCCTGGAGGACCTCGGTGTAACCCAGGTGGTTCTGACCGGTGTCGCTACCAGCATTGGCGTTGAATCCACTGCACGGAGCGCCCACGAAGCCGGCCTCAATGTCACTTTGGCCCTCGATGCGATGACCGATCTGACGATGAACGCCCACGAGAACTCCGTCACCACGATTTTTCCCCGACTGGGCGAGACCGGAACGACGCAAGAAATACTGGACGTGCTCAAAGCCACCCGGTCGTGACCGCGCGGGACGCTGCCCTACCATCGAGCCCGTCGGCTGACACAGGCGACCGGCCACAGACTCCCCCACGGTCCGCGACTGGGGCCGAGACTTCAGGCCAAGGGAATCGGTCCTCGAACCCGCTGGGCTGGAGGTTCACGGCACCGCTGCTCCTTGGCTCCACGCTGAACCCGATCAACAGCTCAATGATCGCCACCGCGCTGGTCGGCATCGGGGCTGACTTTCGCTCGAGTCCGGGCGCCACCGCAGGGCTCATATCCGTCCTTTATCTATGCAGCGCAGTCGCCCAACCGACCATGGGGAAACTCTCCGTGCTCTTCGGGCCCAGGCGCGTATTCCTCTGCGGCGTCGCCGTCCTTTTGCTGGCAGGGGTTGTAGGAGTGCTGGCTCCAAACCTCGGCGTTCTGCTCGTTTCGCGGGCACTCATCGGTGTCGGGACTTCAGCGTGCTACCCGACGGCGATGGCGCTGGTCCGCCGGCGGGCCGATGAATCCGGTATCGGCGTGCCGGGCCGCGTCCTCGGCAACTTTTCGATCGCGGCCCAAGTGACCGCCGTCGTCGGTTTGCCCCTTGGTGGAGTGCTGGCCGGCTCGTTCGGCTGGCGGGCCCTGTTCGCAGTCAACATTCCGCTCTCCCTGCTGGCCTTCACCTTCACTTTGCTAGGAGTGGCGAAGGATGCGCCGGTCCGCACACAGGGCCTGCGCAGCCTGCTCACCATGCTGGACCTGCCGGGGATCGCCCTCTTCGCTGGTGCGATCGTCTCGCTGCTCGTGTTCCTTTCGGCCCTTACGACGCCGGCCTGGTGGCTGGCCGTGCTCGCGGTGGTGCTGGCGGGGGTGCTGCTGTTGCGGGAACGGCACGCCCGCAGTCCGCTGATCGATGTCCGGATGCTGGGCAGGAACCGACCACTGCAGCGCACCTACCTGCGTTCGATCCTGGCCGCACTGGCCACATATGCCTCGATGTACGGGGCCAGCCAGTGGATGGAACAAAGCATGGGGCTCAACGCGGCGACAGTAGGGCTGATTCTGATTCCGCTAAGCCTGCTGAGCATCGTCGTGGCGCGGGTCGTCTCCGCTCGGGCGTGGATCCGTTGGCCCCTGATCCTTGCGGGCGTCGCGTTGGCGCTCTCCGCAGGAGTGATGCTGCTGGTGAACCACGGATCCGGCGTCGCGCTGCTCATTGGTATGACCCTCCTGCTGGGCCTGACCAACGGCTTCAGCAGTTTCGCCAATCAGGCGGCGCTGTACCTGCAGACGACTGCCGCGGAGATCGCGGTGGCCTCCGGGTTGCTGCGGACGTCGATGTACTTGGGCGCGATCGGGTCCTCCAGCCTCATCGGTATCGCCTTCGGGCCGTCCGCCACCGATGCGGGTTTCCACACTTTGGCGTGGATCCTGGTCGCCATCGGTGCATCCATGGTTCTCCTGACGGCGTTTGACCGCAGCGTTCCGGCCGTCGCCGCGGAGCATTGAGCCCGACGGCGGGTGGTCACCGGGGCCGCCCGCCGGGTCATGGCCGTCACGAGCAAATCCTTGTCACGCTTCAACTCGTCTCCTAACCTTTCCTCATAGGTGAAGACCGCGCGTCGGAGACTCAAGTTGATTGAAGCAAAGTTGCATGGTCGGGATGTCCAGGTCGAGTGGATCGATGCTTTCCTGAACGAATCCGGAAGAGACTCCCTCCTCGTGGTCAGCGGAGAACCCGGAGTCGGAAAATCGGCCCTGCTTGAATTCCTCGGCGATCGGGCAGCACTGAACGGCACTCAAGTGCTTCGCGCGCGGGCCCTTGAGTTCGAAGCCGAACTTCCGTACAGCACAGTCAACCAACTGCTGCTCCCATTGATCGACTCGCTCCCCCAGCTCGCGCCGGATCACCAGAGGGCAATCGGCATCATCTGCGGACTTCGGACCGGGGCGATGCCCGGCCTCCTCGCTGCCGGCGCCGCGGCGCTTTCCCTCCTGCAACTGACCGCCGCAAAATCGGAATCCGTGCTCCTGATGGTGGATGACTCTCCATGGATGGACCTTCTTTCCGCCATGACGCTGACCTACCTTGGCCGCCGTCTTCGCGGCGCATCGGCCAAGATCCTTGTGGCAGCACGACTGGATGAGGACACAGTCTTCGTCCGCAGCGGCTTTCCGTCCCTTCTTGTTCCTCCGCTCAGCGACGACGCCGCGGACGCTCTGCTCGTCGACCGCTTTCCGGCTCTGCCCGCTAGCGTTCGACGGCGGATCCAAAGTGAGGCGCTCGGCAATCCACTCGGATTGCTGGAGCTCCCCGCAGCTCTCAAATACCCCCGTGCGCAGCCGTTGCCCAGCATGCTGCCGCTCACGAACCGGCTGAAACTGCTTTACGAAGACCGGCTTTCGGCGCTGCCTCCGCACACCCGTGAAATGTTGCTCTTCGTGGTCCTTGCCGGGGCCGAGAACAGGATGACCATCGAAAGATGCATTCCAACGAGCACGGGCCACAATGATTTCTCACCCGCAGAGTGCGCCGGCGTAGTGCGTTTCAACTCCCGTTCCGGGCGTTGGGAATTTCGTCACCCACTGATCCGCTCGGCGGTGTTCGAGCGCTCAACGGACGAAGAGCGCAGGCGCGTGCACGCAACCCTCGCCGACGCCTTCGCCGACGAACCTGAAAGGCGGGCCTGGCACCTCGGCCAAGCAGCAACAGGCCCCGATGAAGATGTTGCGGCGCTTCTCGAAAACGTGTCCCAGCGGTTCATTGAAATCGGCGACGGCACCCGGGCAACCGCTGCAATGCTCAGGGCTGCGGAACTGACTCCTTCCCTCAGCGGCCGTGAGCGCCGAGTGGCACGCGCGGCATACCTTGGATCATCGATTGCCGGGGCAATCGGAGAGAGTCCGGCTCTGCTCGCGGAGTCGCTTCGAAACCAGTCCCGTTCACCACAGCTGGCGACCGTCATCGCTGTCACGTACAACCTGCTCAACAGCGAGGGGGACGTTGCAACCGCAAGCAGACTCCTGCTTGCCGCCCTCGCAGCAGGGACTTCGCAGCAAGAAGCGGAAGGCCGCGATTATGCCGAAGCTCTCTACACGCTCGTCCTGGTCGGCTTTTTCGGGGGCAATGGCGACTTCTGGCAATCTCTCTTGGCCCAGTCGTCACCTGAAGGCCGGCTGCCCGAAGTACTCCAGTTTCAGCTCGAACTCTTCGTTGATACGGCTCGCGCTGAGGGAGCAGCCATCGAGCGCTTTCATCGCGCGATAGATGGTCTTCGATTCGTTACCGACCCGCTTCACATAGTTCGTTTCGCCACCGCTGGAGCCTACATCGATTCTCTCCGAGGCATGCGCGATGCCCTCTGGCACGTCGTCGAAGACGGTCGTAGAGGGGAAGCCATCACCCCCGCCATTCAGGCCCTCTTTCTGCTCGCCAATGACGACTACTTCAGTGGCAGCTGGGACGAGCTCGAATTGTTAGTCAAAGAGGGTATGGAACTCTCGATAGAACACGGCTACGCACTGACCACTGCACCGGCCAGGTTCCTGGAAGCGCTGGTTCAGGCGGCCCGTGGAGAGGAAGCCCTAGCCCATAGCATCGCCGAAGAGCTACTCATTTGGGCGGCGCCCCGCAGGCTTGTCGCCCTCGCCAATTATTCGTCACACATCCGGTGCCTCACGGCTTTGCCGGCCGGCCGGTTCGAAGAGGCCTTCACTCACGCGGCGACGATCAGCCCGCCAGGCATTCTTCCGGAGTACATCCCGCACGCCATTTGGTCGTCTTTCGATCTCATTGAAGCAGGCGCGCGATCGGGCCGCAGGCCCCAGGCGCTATTGCACCTACGGGCGTTCGAAAGTATTGAAGTCGCCAGCCACTCCTCGCGGCTCGGCGCCCTTGTCTTGGCCGCCCATGGATTGTTGGACGAGGGCCCGGCGTGGAAGGAAAAGTTCGAGTCTGCACTTGCCGCGCCAGACGGCGAGCATTGGCGGTTCGATCACGCTCGGATCCAGCTGCTGTTCGGAGAGGAACTCCGACGTCGGCGGGAACGCTCGGCCGCCAAGATCCAACTCGGCGAAGCGAAGACCGTGTTCCACCAATTGGGTGCCAAGGCGTGGGCCTCGCGCGCGGACAGGGAACTTCGCGCCCTTGGCGCACCTGAGGCGCGCTCCGCCGCACTGACCCCGCAAGAATCCGCGGTGGCCGACCTCGCTGCAACGGGGCTCTCGAACAAACAGATCGCAGAATCGCTCTTCTTGTCGCCGCGAACTGTTTCCACTCATCTCTCGCGTACTTTCTCAAAGCTCGGGATCTCGACGCGGGCCGGTTTGCGTGACGCCCTCTCGTCCGGGCCAAACAATCTACGTCCCTGAATGTACGTCAATTGACGGATTACCACGCGCGGCCGGAAGCCTAGCGTTGCTCCTGTCCAACACTGTGAGGAGCAAAGCATGAAACCAACGATCGTTCTCGTTCACGGCGGATTCGTCGACGGATCAGGCTGGCGGGGCGTGTACGACGAGCTGACAGCCGATGGCTTCGAGGTGCGCGTCGTGCAGAACCCCACAAAGTCGCTCGCCGACGACACGTCAACCACCCTCCAAGTGATTGACAAAGCCAATGGGCCTGTCGTTCTCGTGGGTCATTCGTATGGAGGGGCAGTCGTCACCGAAGCCGGAAATCACGAAAAAGTAGCGGCGCTTGTCTATATCACCGCGTTCGCCCCGGACCAGGGCGAGTCCGTTAACTCATTGCTGGGGACGTTCCCCGCCGACGGCCCGCAGCCACCCATCCTGCCGCCCGTCGACGGGTACCTCTTCCTCGACCGCGACAAGTTCCATGAGTCCTTCGCCGGCGACGTCACCCCCGAGGAAGCTGCATTCCTGGCCGACGCACAAGTTCCGTGGGGCCTCGAAGCGCTCGGTGGAGTCGTTTCCTCAGCCGCCTGGCGGGTGAAGCCAAGTTGGTATCTGCATGTCACCGAGGACAATATGATCCCGCCGGTGGCCCAGGCGAGCATGGCAGAGCGGATAGGCGCAACGGTCAGCGAGACGCCGGGAAGCCACGCCGTCTATGTGTCGCGGCCGAAGGTGGTCGCCGACGTGATCAGGAAGGCTGCTGCCTCCGTCGGATGAGCTGGACCAGGAACTGAGCCAGCCACGCACCGCCACCGGCCACTTGCGCGCCGTGTGGCGGTGCGGCCATTTCCGCCACCGCATTAAGGTTCCGTTAAGAACATTCACAAATTTGTGAATCGGGCGTAGCGTGCGAACAATGAACACAGTGATTGAGGCCCACAGCCTTGAGAAACGCTACGGACGGGTTCGCGCACTCGACGGACTCGAGCTATCTGTCGACGCCGGGGAGGTGCATGGCTTCCTCGGCCCAAACGGCGCGGGGAAATCCACCACCATCCGGGTGCTGCTTGGTCTTGCCCGGGCCAGCGGCGGAAGCGCGACGGTCTTCAGTCAGGATCCGTGGACGGACGCGGTGGAACTGCACAAGCGCATTGCATACGTGCCGGGCGACGTTAGCCTGTGGCCCAACCTCTCGGGTGGCGAGGCGATCGACCTACTCAGCCGCCTGCGCGGCGGCACAGCCGACAAGGCGGCATACGCTGAGCGCAAGGCCCGGCTCATCGAAGTCTTCCAGCTGGACCCGTCCAAGAAGGGGCGGTCCTATTCGAAAGGCAATCGCCAGAAAGTAGCCCTGATAGCCGCATTTGCGTCGCCAGCCGACGTGTACATCCTCGACGAACCCACCAGCGGGCTGGATCCGCTCATGGAAGGCGTCTTCAACCAGGAGATCAGGCGGGCGGCGTCGCTAGGCACCACCGTGCTTCTCTCCAGCCATATCCTGTCCGAGGTAGAGCAACTCTGCGACCGGGTGACCATCATCCGCGCCGGCAAGACGGTCGAATCCGGAACCCTTGCCGAGCTGCGCCACCTGACCCGGACCGAGGTGTCATTCGCACGCAACGGGCTGACGGACGCCGACATTGCCCGCATTCCATCAGTCCACGACGTCGCCCTGGTCAACGGTCGTGCCCGCTTCACAGTCGACAGCGACAAGATTTCGTCCCTGTTGCCCGTGCTTACGGAACTTGACGTCAAAGGCCTGAGGGTCGCTCCGCCGTCGCTCGAGGAACTGTTCCTGCGGCACTACGGTGACGAGCTCAACCCGGCTGAAGCGTCGCTCGCGCTGCACCCGTCACGCAAGGCCCGACGTCGGGAAGCGGCCAAGGAGGCGAGCTTGCGATGAGCACTTTGCTCACGTTGCTCCTTCAGCGACTACGGCGCGACCGCTTACAGCTGCTGATCTGGGTTGTCGGCATCGCGCTACTGGCTCTCTTCTCCGTCTCCGCGGTTGAAAAGACGTACGGCGACCCCGCGGGACGCGAGAATATCCTGCAGCTCGCCGTCGCCAACCCAAGCATTCTGATGCTTCGGGGAACACCCGAAGGAGGCGGGCTTGATCAATTCGTCTTCTTTGAAATCTTCACGTTCATCGCCGTGCTCGCCGGCCTCATGAACACTTTCCTGTCGGTGCGGCACTCGCGGGCCGAGGAGGAGTCCGGGAGGGCCGAACTCCTCGCCGCGACTCCGGCCGGGCGCACTTTGCCCACCGTGGCCACGATCATTTACGGTGCGCTCGTCAACGTTGTCAACGGGCTCTTCGTGGCGCTCGCCTTCATTGCCGGTGGACTGGATGCCAAGGGATCGTTCGTCGCCGGCTGCGCGACCGCCGCCGTCGGGCTCACCTTCCTCGCCGTCGGACTATTCGCCGCTCAACTCATGCGCACCTCCCGGGGCGCGAACGGCGTGGCCGCTGCGACCGTTACAGCCGCATATCTCATCCGTGGCATCGGTGACGCGCTCGGCACGCCATCCGTCGACCACCTCCACATGACGGTGGCATGGTGGAGCTGGATCTCACCCATCGGTTGGGGCCAGCAAACCCTGGCCTACGACGCGAACACCCTCACTCCCCTGCTGCTTAACCTGGCGCTTACCGCCGCATTCCTCTCGCTGGTCTTCGTACTTCAGGCACGACGCGATAGCGGTGCCAGCTTGCTCCCTGGCCGCCTCGGCCGCGTGGATGCCCGCAATTCCCTCTCCACTTCACTGGGTCTCGCGTGGCGACTGCAATGGCCGACAGTTGTGGGTTGGTGCGTTGGAAGCGCCGTCGCTGGTCTCCTCACGGGCACGCTTGCACATGCAGTCTCCGGCGCGGCAACAGCCGACCCAAATGTGGAGAAAGTCATGGAGAGCCTCATTCCCGGAGGCAAAGGCTCGCTCGTCCAGCTCTTTATCTCAGCGATTTTCGTGATGGTCGGCGTGCTTGCGGCCGCCTGTGCAACACAAGTCATCATCAGGATGCGGCAGGAAGAGGTCTCGGGAACAGCAGAACAAGTGCTCGCCACGCGGGTATCGCGAAGCCGGTGGCTGGTTGGCTACCTCACGGTGGGCACCGCTTCAATCGTGCTGGTGCTTCTTAGTGGCGCGGCTGCGTCGGGGCTTAGTGCCGTGGCAGTCGGCGATGATTCTGCCCGCGTCGGCGACTCCTTCGCGGCGGCAGCCGCCCAACTGCCGGCAGCATTGCTGTACCTCAGCGTGCTGGCACTCGTGTTCGTCGTGTTGCCCGGGTTGACCGTGGGCCTGGGTTGGACCCTGCTGGGCCTCGGCACGGTATTCGGGCTGTTCGGCGGACTCGTGGGCATGCCGGAATGGATGCGCGACATGTCGCCGTTCACCCACTCCCCTGTGCCGATCGGCACCTCCACGGACTGGAGCGGAGGCATATGGATGCTATGCATCGCGGTGGTGGTCGCCATTCTGGCGACAGTAGGTATGAAACAGCGTGAACTGACCACGGCTTAACGCTGGGGAACGGCCGCTCCCCACAGGCCAAGGAAGGTACGGCACTCGAACTGGCTCAGGGCGAGACCTGCGTCATCCCCTTCAGCTGTTTGCCGAAACCGCAGTCCCCAAGCCAAGTGCCGTGAGGATCGCGGCAGACGTCCGTTCGAGCGCTTTCGTGACAGATGGTCTCTTCAGCCAGAGAACGGCCTTAGTCGCCACCAAGGACAGGACTCCGAGGTAGAGCATCGAAATTGCGAAGTCGATGACTCCGAGCATCATCGTCAGTCCAAGCGACGCTTCCCCCGGAGGTAGGAACTGGGGCACAACCGCGAGGAAAAACAGGCCGACTTTGGGGTTGAGCATGCACGATACAAGTCCCGCGAAGAAGCTCGAGCGCAGTTTGGGGCCCGTCCCCGGGACGTCTTCTTCCTGGTGGGTGGACTGGCCGCGCCGGCTGTGGATAAAGGCGCTGATCCCCAGGTAGATCAGGTACAAGCCACCAATGATCTTCACTACCCGGTAGGCCTCGGCCGACTGTTCCAGAAGCGCCGCCAATCCAATGCCGACAAGCCCTGCCCAAAAGATGCTGCCGAGCGAGGAGCCGAGACCCGCTGAGAGGCCGGCCTTGACGTTTGACAGGCTGTACCTCAAGACGAGGAACGAGTCAGGACCCGGAGTGAGGGCCAAAATCACGCACAACCCAACAAACGCCGCAAGTGAACTCAGAGTCATGCTCCCATTGAATCATTGCGCGGTATCTGCACTGGGCGCCGCGGGCCTCACGGAACCTTCCCAGAGCCCACAGCTACAATAGGGCCGTCCGTATTTCCCCTGGAGAGGTAGTTCCCTTTTGGTCACTCGCCACGATGCACCCAGCCCGGAGCCGGGTCAGTCACCCCCTGTTGCCTACCCGGGCCAGGGAAAGCTGGCTGCCCGCAGCCGGCGGTTCAGCTTCCGCCGTTCGCCCCGCTGGTTCAAAATCACCAGCGCCGCAGTGGCTGTCTTGCTGATCGCAGTCATCGCGTTTGGAGGGTATTGGGTGTGGCGCCTTCAGTCCAACATCTCATCATCCGCACTCGGCGCCGGAGGCGTCAGGACGGAAGGACCGGTGGACGACAGCAAGGACCGGCTTCAAATCCTCGTTCTGGGTACCGATACCAGGAGCGGGAAGAACGGGCAGTTCGGCACGACCGACCAATCTTCGGGCTACGGCCAATCGGACGTCATGATGTTGCTGGATATTTCCGCGGACAACAACCATGTCAACGTCATCAGTTTCCCCCGGGACTTGTTGGTCGACGTACCGGCTTGTACCGACAACAAAACCGGCAAGCAATACCCCGAACGGCAAAATGCCATGATCAACAGTGCGATGGCCGAGGCTGGCATCGGCTGCGCAGTTGACACCGTCAACAAGCTCACGGGTTTGGAGGTTGACCACTTCATGATGGCCGACTTCAACGCCGTGACCGAACTATCCAAGGCCGTCGGCGGCGTCGATGTCTGCGTGAGCACTGCAGTCAACGACCCAGATTCCGGACTGCATTTGCCCAAGGGCACCTCGCAGGTGGAAGGCGACCAGGCCCTGGCTTTCCTGCGCACCCGCCATGCATTTTCCGACGGCGGAGACCTCGGACGAATCAAGGCGCAGCAATCGTTCCTCGGTTCCCTCGTACGGAAGCTCAAGGCCGACGGAACGCTCGGAAACCCCCAGAAGATGCTGAGCATCGCCGATACAGTCACGAAGAACCTCACCGTCGACAACGGTCTTGCCTCGGTTCCGGCCCTGTTGACCATCGCGGGCAGGCTCAAGAACATTGACCCGGCCAAGGTCAACTTCATCACTGTGCCCAACGTCCCGGCGGCGTCCGATCCCAACCGGCTCGACCTCGACCAGCCTGCTGCAAGCAACTTCTTTGCTGCCCTGACCAAGAGCCCCGACCTCAGCCAGCCCGCACCAAGCGCCGCGGCGTCCCCTGCTCCATCCACGGAAGCCCCGAAAGCCGGATACGACAAGTCGCTTCAACCGATCACCGTCGCGAATGGAACGGGCGTGACCGGCAGAAGCCAGGAGATCGGATCGATTCTCTCCGCCGGCGGATTCACGAAGCTGTCCAGGATCCAAGCCGACGCCAGGGCACAGACCATGGTCTACTACGGTGCAGGCTTTGCCGACGTTGCCGCGGACGTCGCCGCAATGTTCGGTTTGCCTGCGACGAGCGTGCAGCAGGTCGCCAGCGTCCAGGGGGTCCAGCTCTACGCCGGGCAAGACTTCGCCAGTGGCAACAAGCCGACGCTTCCGGCCCCCAAGCCCAACGATGTAGTTGCCCAGACCGCCCAAGACCAGACCTGCCAGACGACCAACCCGGTCGGATAGCCGGAAGACAGAGCGCCCTCCGTCCCCCATTGCGGGGCGGAGGGCGCTTTCTGTTTGTACTACTGAGGCTGCTCCCCCGAAACGTTGACTAGCCAGGCAATGCCGAACTTATCAGTCAGCATCCCGAAGATGTCTCCCCAGGGTGCCTTCTCCATCGGCACGGTGACAGTCCCGCCGTCGGCCAGTCCGTCCCAGTAGCCGCGGAGTTCCGCTTCGTCCTCGCCGCTGAGTGACACCGAGATGTTGTTTCCCGGGTTGTAGTCCATGCTGTTGGGGGTGTCTGCGGCCATGAGCAGCAGTCCGTTGTCTGTTTTGAGTGCCGAGTGCATGATCTTGTCGCTTTCGGCGGGGTCTTCGCTCGCGTGGAACTCCGCGAAAGTGCTTTGAGTCAGCTCGCCTCCGAAGACCGACTGGTAGAAGGCCATCGCCTCCTTGGCGTTGTCCCGAAAGCTGATGTACGGGTTGAGGTTCGTGGTCATTACGTGGCTCCTCAGTGTTTGGGGCAGCGCGATCGGCTACCTTTTCGTCATGCTAACAGCGCCGGACGGGACCATCCACAGGCAATTTGTCCGGCGCCCGGAGGGCGCTCTCAGCCGCTGTCGTGTGTCCTGCCCGACGGCGGCCGCCCCGCTTCCTAGCTGCCGCTCGTCTCCCGTCCGACGAGGCCTACGGTGTTGCCCTCGCTGTCTTCGACGAAGGCCATCCATTCATCGGTTCCAGCTGGTCCGAGGCTCCCGTCGACGTGACTGTAGACCAATTGTGGTTCCTGGATGATCTTTGTCCCTGAGGCGCGGAGTTCGTCAACAGCGACCTGGAGATTGACTACGTCAAGGTAGATCAGCGACGCCGGAGCGCCGCGATCGAGGAGAAGCCGGACGCCGTCGAGATCGAAGAAGAGCAGGCCGGGCGGATCGAATCTTCCGCTTGGCCCGCTGCCCAGCAGCCGGGAGTAGAACGCCGCTGCACGGTCGAGGTCCACTGCCCGCTGGGCAACCTGGATTAACCTCATGTTGTACCTCCGGGGATTGGCGTCACCTCAACTTCGGTAGCCATATCTTCCGCGGTCCACGTTGCTGGTTCAAGATGTGCCGGTTCGAGTTCGGCATCAGTGCGGGATAGTGTCGTGTCCATGCCTGCTGCAAAACCCGCCCTGGTCCGCACTGCCCTCATCGCCGGATTGGCCGACGCCATTCTCATTCTTGTTTTCGCTGCCATCGGCCGCGACGCACACCAGCGTGCTGACATTCTGACAGGGGTCTTTGCCACGGCCTGGCCGTTTCTTGCCGGCGCCGCGATCGGATGGCTCACCGTGAAGGTCTGGCGGGCACCCTTCCAGACGTGGCCGGCAGGCGTCGCCGTGTGGCTTGCAACCGTGGCCGGGGGCATGCTTTTGCGTGCGGCTACCGGACAGACAGTAGTACTAGCATTCATCATTGTCGCTCTCATCAGCTTGGCGATACTGCTGCTTGGCTACCGTTCTGTGATCGCCCTCGTGGTGCGGGTCCGCCGCCGGAGCCGCCGGTCCTAAGCACCCGCCGATGCACTAGGCTTGCTACGTCCACTGCTGCACTTCGGAAAGGCCGCCCCCAGTGATCACCGCTTTTGTCCTGATCAAGACCGACGCTTCACGCATCCCGGAGACGGCCGAGGAGATCTCCGCCATCCAAGGGATCAGCGAGGTCTACTCCGTCACAGGGGAATGGGACCTTATTGCCGTGGCGCGAGTGGCGAAGCATGAGGAATTGGCGGACGTCATTGCCGACAAACTCTCCAAGGTTCCCGCAGTGGTTCACACCACCACGCACATCGCCTTCCGCGCGTACTCACAGCATGATCTGGATGCCGCGTTTTCGCTCGGCTTCGAGCAGTAACCGCCGGCATCCTGGCGCTTTGCCTACCTTTGGGTGAGTCCGACCCACGTGTCAAGGACCCGGGTAGCCGCTCCGGAATCGATCGATTCCGCAGCCCGCAGCCAAGCTGACTTCATTCGATCCAGGAACGATCCGTCTGCGGCAGTGTCGAAGGCCACCAAGCCTGCGGCGGCGTTGAGCAACACGGCATCGCGGACCGGGCCCGGCTTCCCCTCAAGTACTTCGCGCACGACGGCGGCATTCGCCTCGGCGTTGCCGCCTCGAAGATCGGCGACGGTCGCCGCAGCGATCCCAAGATCCACCGGCGAGAACCGCTGCTCCGTGACGTGCCCGTTCCTGATTTCCCACACCGTGGATGGACCTGTGGTGGTGAGTTCATCAAGGCCGTCTTCCCCGCGGAACACCAGTCCGCGGCTCCCTCGCCGAGCCAGGACCCCGGCGATCAACGGAGCCATGGTGGCGTTGGCAACACCCACGGCTGAAGCCTGGACATGGGCCGGGTTGGTCATCGGTCCCAGGAAATTGAACGCCGTGGCAATGCCAAGTTCCGCCCGCACCACGCCGGTATGCCGGAATGACGGGTGGAATACCTGGGCGAAGCAAAAAGTGATCCCCGCCTCCTCGGCGTTGCGGGCTACGCGCTCGATCGGCAAGTCGAGCCTCACGCCCAAGGCTTCCAGGACGTCGGCCGAGCCCGACGACGACGATGCCGCCCGGTTGCCGTGCTTTACGACGCGCGCACCCGCCCCCGCCGCCACAAGGGCAGCCATCGTCGAGATGTTGACCGTGTTGAGGCGATCGCCGCCGGTTCCCACAATGTCAAGCTTTTCGCCCGGAATGCTCACAGGTTTGGCGTTGGAGAGCATCGCCTCGACCAGTCCGGTGACTTCATCCACCGTCTCCCCTTTGGCGCGCAGGGCCACCAGGAAACCGGCAATCTGGGAAGGGGCGGCCTCCCCGGACATGATCGTGTTCATGGCCCATGCCGTGTTCCCGACCGAGAGGTCATGCCCGTCGATCAATGCGGAGATGAGTCCGGGCCACGAGTTGCTTGCCTGCTCTGCAGATGCCTGTGAAGTCACCACTTGATGCTAGCGATCCACCCTGCTCCGTGACCAATGCTAAGGACGTCGGGAACTTTTCCGCGCGAATTCGCGTGTTTGTAGAAAAAGTCTCCCCAAATGGCGGTTCGCATTGGGAAGTCCGGACTTTTACAGACATAATGTCCTTGTGACATCTGCGACCCATGCCCCCAGTACCCCGGCGCACCCGACGCTGAATCGCCCCAATTTGGTTTCCGTTGGAACCGTTGTGTGGCTTTCCAGTGAGTTGATGTTCTTCGCCGGTCTCTTCGCCATGTACTTCACGCTGCGCTCCACGTCGGGCGCGCTGTGGGCGGAAGAAACCGGCAAGCTCAACTTCCCGTTTGCGCTTGTAAACACGATCGTTCTTGTGTCAAGTTCCTTCACTTGCCAGATGGGCGTCTTCGCCGCCGAGCGACTTGAGCCGCGCCGTCGAGGTGGTGTTCTGCAGTTCACCCGCTGGGGCATGAACGAATGGTTCATCCTGACGTTCATCATGGGCTCCTTCTTCGTTGCCGGCCAGACCACCGAATACGCAATGCTTGTGTCCGAGCACGTTACGCTCTCGGCCAATGCCTACGGTTCCGCGTTCTACATGACAACCGGCTTCCACGGCCTCCACGTCATTGGCGGCCTCATCGCCTTCCTGTTCATCATTGGGCGCGCATACGCCGCCAAGAAGTTCGGGCACTTTGAAGCGACCTCGGCAATCGTCACCTCGTACTACTGGCACTTCGTGGATGTTGTGTGGATCGGCCTCTTCCTGGTCATCTACGTACTGAAGTAGCCCGGCACCGACTCTTGTTCCACAAGAGGATGAATTTTAAAGAAGCGGCTCGCGGAGCCGACGCAGGATCGAAAAAAGGAACCACCACGTGAAGGCACTCTCGCAGAAGCGACGTCATCCACTGGCAGCCATTGCGCTGCTGCTGATGGGACTCCTCGTCACTGGTGGGCTCTACGCCGTTGCCACAACGGTCAACCAGGCGAAGGCAGACACCACTACCTTCAGCGCAAGCGACGCCCAGGAAGGCGGCAAGCTCTTCGCCGCCAACTGCGCCACCTGCCACGGCATGGGCGCCAGCGGAACCAAGGACGGCCCCTCGCTGGTCGGTGTGGGTGCTGCTGCAGTTGACTTCCAGGTTGGCACCGGCCGTATGCCCATGCAGATGAACGGACCCCAGGCCCAGGAAAAGCCGAGGCAGTTCAACGACCAGCAAACCCAGCAGCTGGCAGCCTACGTCGCCTCGCTCGGCGCTGGCCCGTCAATTCCCGATGCATCGCTGCTCGACGAAAACGGAGATGCCGCCAAGGGTGGCGAACTCTTCCGCGTCAACTGCGCGATGTGCCACAACGCCGCAGCCGCCGGCGGTGCCTTGACCCGTGGAAAGTTCGCTCCGGCCCTGGCTGGAGTCTCAGGCCAGCACATCTATGAAGCCATGGCCACTGGTCCGCAGAACATGCCCGTCTTCAACGACGCCAACATCTCTCCTGAAGGCAAGCGCGACATCATCACCTTCCTGAAGAAGATCGAAACCAACGGCTCGCCGGGTGGAAACGACCTCGGAGGCCTGGGTCCGGTATCCGAAGGTCTCTTCGTCTGGGTTGCAGGCCTCGGCGTCATCATCGCCTTCACCATCTGGCTGACGTCCCGTACGTCCTAGGCCAGCGCACTACAAGAACTTCTGCTGTCCCCACAGCAGTTTTGAATTGAACATTAACCCGGTTACGGCCGGGACAACGAGAGAAGGATGAGGCGAATTATGGGCAACCATAGTGACGGCAGTCCGAACCACTCGGGCACCGTAGCTACGGCTGGTCAGAATGTTGTGGAGAAGTTCCAGGATCCTGGGCTTCCTCCGCACCGTTTGCGCCTGGCTGACACGGACCCGCGAGCCGCTAAGCGAGCCGAGCGACAGGTAGCCATACTGTTTGGCATCTCCGTCATCGGCACGGTGATCTTCCTGGTGTCGTACTTTGCCATCGATCTTGGGCAAGACTCCACGATCGCAACGATCCGCACCCAGAACCTGTTGCTCGGCCTTGGCACCGCATTCGCGATGCTTGGCATCGGCACGGGCATCGTGCACTGGGCCAAGGCCCTCATGCCGGACCACGAGGTATCGGAAGAGCGCCACGCCATCCGTACCGAGGAAGACCGCCAGGCAGCCGTGCGAATCGTCGAGGACATCGTCGAGGAAACCGGCATCAAGCGTCGCCCGCTGATCCGCAACACCCTTCTGGGTGCCGTGGCGCTGGCGCCCCTCCCGGCCTTGGCAGTATTCGGTGACCTTGGTCCCCGCCCGGACAACACCCTCGCTCACACCATGTGGGCTCCCCAGGACGGCAAGCTCAAGCGCCTCACCCGCGACCCCGACGGAACTCCGATCAAGGCATCGGACGTTACCATTGGTTCTGCGTTCCACGTGATCCCGGAAGGCCTCAACGAACTCCAGGAGGGCAAGCTCAACGCGAAGGCCAAGGCCGTCGTTTTGCTCATGCGCCTCAACCCGGATGACCTGACGATTTCCAAGGGCCGCGAAACCTGGAGCTACAACGGAATCGTTGCCTACTCCAAGATCTGCACCCACGTCGGCTGCCCCGTTGCCCTTTATGAGCAGCAAACGCACCACCTGCTGTGCCCGTGCCACCAGTCAACCTTCGACCTCACCAAGGAATGCAAGGTTATCTTCGGCCCCGCCAGCCGTCCGCTCCCCCAGCTGCCCATCGCGGTAGACGCTGAGGGCTACCTCGTAGCCACGAGCGATTTCAAAGAACCTGTAGGACCGAGTTACTGGGAGCGTGACGAGCATGAGCGCCTCATCAACAGCTGAAGTCCCCTTCGTACCCAAAACCAAGGTTGGCCGGATCACGGACTTCGTTGACGAGCGCGTCGGCGGATCCGGAATCCTGCGTGAATTCGGCCGCAAGGTCTTCCCCGACCACTGGTCCTTCATGTTCGGTGAGGTGGCGCTGTATTCCTTCGTCATTCTCCTCATGTCGGGTACCTTCCTGACGTTCTTCTTTGACCCGTCGATGGCCGAGACCCACTACACGGGTTCTTACACGCCGCTGACCAACGTCGAAATGTCGGTCGCGTACAACTCGTCGCTGAACATTTCCTTCGACATTCGCGGTGGCTTGTTCTTCCGCCAGGTCCACCACTGGGCGGCTTTGCTCTTCGTGGCGTCGCTTGGTGTCCACATGCTGCGTGTGTTCTTCACGGGTGCTTTCCGCAAGCCTCGTGAAATGAACTGGGTGGTGGGCGGCGTCCTGCTCATCCTGGCCATGGCTGAAGGCTTCACGGGATACTCGCTTCCCGATGACCTTCTCTCCGGTAACGGCCTGCGAATCATCGATGGTGTCATCAAGTCCATCCCGGTGATCGGTACGTATATCTCGTTCTTCCTTTTCGGTGGCGAGTTCCCGGGTACGGCCATCATCGGCCGCCTGTACGTGCTGCACATCCTGCTGGTCCCGGCCATGATTCTGCTGATGATCGTCATCCACCTCTTCATGGTGGTTGTGCACAAGCACACGCAGTACCCCGGCCCGGGTCGCAACGACGGCAACGTCGTCGGTTACCCCTTGGGACCGGTTTACGCCGCAAAGGCCGGTGGCTTCTTCTTCATCGTGTTCGGTGTCGTCGCGCTCATGGCCGCGATGTTCACTATCAACCCGATCTGGAACTACGGACCGTACGACCCCTCCCCAGTGTCGGCCGGTACCCAGCCCGACTGGTACATCGGCTTCGTCGACGGCGCCTTGCGACTCATGCCTGGTGTTGTCAACGACTTCCACTTCGAATACATCATCTTCGGCCATGTGCTGACGCTGAATGTGCTGCTGCCCGCATTGGTTCCCGCAGGCATCATTTTCACGGTGCTGTTCATGTACCCGTGGATCGAACGCTGGATCACCAAGGACAACCGCGAGCACCACGTGCTCGACCGTCCGCGTAACGCTCCCACACGTACCGCCATTGGCGTCGCAGGCTTTACCTGGTACTGCGTCATGTGGGCCGCTGCCGGCTCGGACCTCATCGCGACGCACTTCCACGTTGCCCTGAACGACGTCACGTACTGGCTGCGTACGCTGTTCTTCATCGGCCCGATCATTGCGTTCATGGTGACCAAGCGCGTGGCCCTTGCGCTCCAGCGCAAGGACCGTGAAATTGCCTTGCACGGCCGCGAAACCGGCCGCATCGTGCGCCTGCCGCACGGTGAGTTCATCGAGGTACACGCACCCCTCGACGACTACAAGCACTACAAGCTTGTAGGCTTCGAGTCGCCTTCCCCGTTGCCGGCCGAGCCGAACGAGCACGGTGTGGTCACCCCGAAGGAGAAGCGCCGCGCGGCATTGTCCAAGTGGTTCTTCGAAGACCGTGTTTCTCCGGCAACACCGGCCGAGCTTGAAGCGGCTCACGGACACGGCCACCATGAGGCCATCGAGTCCGGCGAAGAGCACAAGAGCCTGAGCCACTAGCTCCCGCAGAGAGCACAGAGAAGGCCCCGTCCACGTGGACGGGGCCTTCTCTCGTTGTTCGGGCTTTCAGCCGGGCGGCCCTGGATGCTTTGAGTTAGTGGGTGCGGTACCCCGTGGATTGGCTTCGGGTGGAGCGAACGCCCGGGCGCTGCAACGGGACCCACAACTTATACCGATCGGCCCGATAGTAGGACACGGAGTAGTCCACCATGGCGCGGGCAACGAAAGCGTGGCGCTGAATCTTGAGCAACGGCGTACCAACATCCACGTTCAACAGCCGCGCTGTCGATGGCGATGCTGCCGTCGCTTCGATCATGTCCTCTCCCCACTCCATCACCAGTCCGTACTTCTCACTCAGCACGTTGTACAAGGAGGTGGGAGGCGCCTCGTCCAAAAGACCTGGCACGCGATGGGCGGGGATGAAGTTCTCGTCCACGCTCATGGGTTCGTTGTCGGCGAGCAGGAGCCGTCTGAAGCGGACCAACGGCGTCCCTTCCTCCAGCTGGAGTTCCCTCGCCAGGAAGGCACTCGCCGCGATCTGCTCAAAGCTCAGGACCTTGGCTGCCGGAACCATGCCGCGGCGTTGCATTTCCTCGCTGTACGACGTGAGCTTCACTTGGAGGTCCAGCTTCGGTTTGCGGACGAAAGTTCCCAGTCCAACCACCCGTTCAATGACTTCCTCGCCGACGAGGGCATCAATGGCCTGCCGCACCGTCATCCTGGCAAGTCCGAAGCGTTCGGACAAGTCCCGCTCCGAAGGCAATGCCGCACCGGGCTTGCAGGACTCGGAGATGTAGCTGCGCAGGATCTCGCGCAGCTGAACGTAGATGGGAGTGCCGCTCTTGCGGTCGATCTCCCCCGCGATACGTGCTGCCTCAGCTGGCACGACGGACTCCGGCCACAAAATCATTCATGGATTAAGCGTAGGCGAATCCACCGGCAGGTCTAGACCAGCTGAGCGCTGCGAACGTTGCCGTCGCGTGGCGGCGCTAGGCTTGTAGGGATCAAAATCGCAGTCGGCATTTCGGCCGTCCGAGTCAAAGGAGCCGGTTTGCCCGAGCACAAAGCCATCGTCGCCGCAGAGATCGGCCTCCACGCACGTGCTGCCGCCGTGTTCGTGCGGGCTGTGACAGCCACAGGCCTACCGGTGACGATCCGCAAGCCCGGCCAGCAAGCAGTGGATGCGCGTTCTTTGCTCGAGGTCATGACCGAAGATTTCGGCCACGGTTGCGAGGTGGTCCTCTCGGTCTCCGGAGAAGCGCTACAAGCTGGTCGCACGCTTGATGAGGTCAACGATGCCTTGGCCGCGCTTTCGGCCGTCCTGGAGGCCGTAGAAGGTCAGTGAGCGGGCAAGGCCGACGAGCCGGGCCTCCCCCGGGGGTAGCTTGCGGTCATCGTCCTTAACAACAACGACGTCGGGCCCCACCAATTTGGTGGGGCCCGACGTCGTATTCAGGTACTTCTAGTGCGCGTGGTCTCCACGGCTGTACTCGAAGACCCAACCGACCAAGGCAACGAGGGCCAGGCCAGCGGCGACAAAGGTAATCCAGAAACCCACGGCGAGGCCAAGGAAGCCACCGGCGCAAGCCAGACCGAGGACCAGCGGCCACCAGCTCCAGGGGCTGAAGTGTCCCTGCTCGCCGGCGCCTTCGTGGATCTCAGCATCCGCACGGTCTTCCGGGCGCATGCCGACTCGCTTGCCAGTGAAACCGAGGTAGCCACCGATCATGCCTGCCAGGCCACCGACCAGGAGAATGCCCAGGGTTCCAACCCACTCAGACCAGTGGGTCAGGAAACCGTAGGCCAGTGCGACGGGGACGAAGAAGAAGGTCCCGGCTCCAAAGATCCATGATTCGATTTTCACTTGGCGTCCTTCTGATCAGCGTTGCCGAGCACCTTTGCTGCCGGCTCAGGGCTCAGCGCAGTGTGGTGCTGAGCGAGTTCCGGGTGGTGGAGGTCCAAGGCAGGACGTTCGGAACGGATGCGGGGCAGCGAGGTGAAGTTGTGCCGCGGCGGCGGGCAGGATGTGGCCCACTCGAGCGAAGCGCCGAAGCCCCAGGGATCGTCCACCTCCACCTTCTTGTTGCTGCGCCACGTGATGTAGACGTTCCAGAAGAACGGCAGGAGTGAAGCGCCCAGCACGAAGGATGAAATGGTGGAGAACTGGTTCATCCAGGTGAAGCCGTCCTGCGGCATGTAGTCCGCGTAGCGGCGGGGCATGCCCTCGACGCCGAGCCAGTGCTGGATCAGGAAGGTGCCGTGGAAGCCCAGGAACAGGAGCCAGAAGTGGATCTTGCCGAGGCGTTCGTTGAGCATCTTGCCGGTCCACTTGGGCCACCAGAAGTAGAAGCCCGCGAACATGGCGAACACGACAGTTCCGAAGACCACATAGTGGAAGTGCGCTACGACGAAGTAGGAGTCTGAAACGTGGAAGTCAAGCGGCGGGGAGGCCAGGATGATGCCGGTCAGGCCGCCGAAGAGGAAGGTGACCAGGAAGCCGATGCTCCAGAGCATAGGCGTCTCGAAGGTAATCGAGCCCTGCCACAACGTACCGATCCAGTTGAAGAACTTCACGCCGGTGGGTACCGCGATCAGCATCGTCATGAAGGAGAAGAACGGCAGGAGTACCGATCCAGTGACGTACATGTGGTGGGCCCAGACAGTAACAGAAAGGGCAGCGATGGCAATGGTCGCGTAGACCAGGCCCTTGTAGCCGAAGATCGGCTTGCGGCTGAATACCGGGAAGATCTCAGAGACGATGCCAAAGAACGGCAGCGCAATGATGTAGACCTCGGGGTGGCCGAAGAACCAGAACAGGTGCTGCCACAAGACAGCTCCGCCGTTCTCCGGATCGAAGATGTGGGCTCCGAAGCGGCGGTCTGCGCCGAGGGCGAAGAGCGCGGCGGCGAGCGGCGGGAAGGCCATGAGAACCAGGATTGCCGTCACGAGGGTGTTCCAGGTGAAGATCGGCATGCGCCACATCGTCATGCCGGGAGCGCGCATGCAGATGATGGTGGTAATGAAGTTCACGGCACCGAGGATGGTTCCGAAACCGGACAATGCCAGGCCGAAGACCCAAAGGTCTCCACCCACGCCCGGGGTGAATGTCGTGTCCGACAAGGGGGCATAGGCGAACCAGCCGAAGGAGGCGGCACCCTGCGGGGTGATGAAGCCGGACACCGCGATGGTGGAACCGAAGAGGAAGAACCAGAAAGCCAGTGCGTTCAGTCGCGGGAAGGCAACGTCGGGGGCACCGATCTGAAGCGGCATGATGACGTTCGCGAACCCTGCGAAGAGCGGCGTCGCAAACATCAGCAGCATCACGGTGCCGTGCATCGTAAACAGCTGGTTGTACTGTTCCTTGGTCTGCAGGATCTGCATGCCGGGCTCGAAGAGCTCGGCACGGATCAGCAGCGCCATGACACCGCCCAGGCAGAAGAACACGAAGGACGCGATCAGGTACATGTACCCGATGGTCTTGTGGTCAGTGGAGGTGATCCAGTTGACGACGATGCGTCCCTTGGATTTCGGTACTACCGGAGCGTCGAGGACCCCGGCGGATTGAGTGTAAGTAGCCACGTCGCTTCCCTTAATTCTTTGCGTTCAGGTTCGGGTTGCGGTCGTACTTCGAATCGAGAAGACCGGTGTTGCCGCTCTGGCGAAGCTGGTCCATGTGAGCTTGGAACTCAGCCTCGGAAACGACCTTCACTCGGAACAGCATCTCTGAGTGGTATTCACCGCAAAGTTCGGCGCACTTGCCGTCATAGGTTCCCTCCTTGGTGGGGGTCAACCTGATGTAGTTGGTCTTGCCGGGGATCATGTCGCGCTTCTGAAGGAAGGCGGGTACCCAGAAAGAGTGAATGACGTCGCGGGAGTTCAATTCCAGGTCAACCGACTTGTTGACCGGCAGGTACAAGGTGGGGAGCTTGTCCTTGTCCACGTTGTTGCCCGTGAGGTGCGCCTGGACGCCGGCCTCGTGAAGGTCTTCGGAGATGACCGAGCCCTTCACATAGTTGAAGTCCCAAGCCCACTGCTTGCCGCGGACGTCAATGGTGACGTCGGCCGGCTGGGAACGATCATCGATTGCTCGCTGGTCCTGGTCGGTGAAGTAGAAGAACACCAGCACCATGAACAGCGGAATGGTCAAATAAAAGACCTCCAGAGGGAGGTTGTAGCTAAGCTGCTTCGGGAAACCCGTGGTGCCCTTGCGGCGGCGGTAGGCGATGATGCACCAGACCAGCAGGCCCCAAGTAATAATGCCCACGGCGAGGGCGGCGATCCATGAGTTGACCCAGAGGTCCATGATCCGATCGGTGTTGCTGGTGGTTCCACGTTCCGTGGGCAACCAGCCTTTTTCTACCTCTGGTGAACATCCGGTCAAAACCAACGCGCCGGCTAGTGCCAAGCCAGTGATCGAGGTGATCTTTATGCGTCGGCTGCCGGTTCGGTTCTGCGAACTCACAGACGGCCCTTCCTCTTGTTGCTGCAGCCCGGCAGGCCGAAAGCCCACCGGGCACACTAAAGTTTTACTACCCGATGTAGAGCTTACCGCTACCGAGCGGTTTTCGCTGACATGCTGGCCCAGTGCGTCGGCACGGGTTCAACCCGTTCCTGAACTGGGCCAACAGTCTGCGAATGCCCGGGTTTAGTGGAACGAATCGCCGCAGGCGCAAGACCCGCCGGCGTTAGGGTTGTCGATGGTGAAGCCCTGCTTCGAGATGGTGTCCTCGAAGTCGATGCTGGCACCGCTCAGGTAAGGCACGCTCATCTTGTCGACAACCACTTCGACGCCGTCGTAGTCGCGGACGGCGTCGCCGTCGAGCAGGCGCTCGTCGAAGTAGAGCTGGTAGATCAGGCCCGAGCAGCCGCCCGGCTGAACAGCGACGCGGAGCCGCAAGTCCGTGCGGCCTTCTTGTTCGAGAAGGCTCCGGACTTTACCTGCGGCGACATCGGTCAACTTGACCTCGTGCTCAGGAAGCTCGCCGCCTGCGAGCTGCGCTCCGGTGCTGTTTTCGTTGGTTGCAGTGCTCATTGGCCTACCTTCTTATGACGCTCTTGGCGGCTGCGCCTTCGCGCTGCCTGCCCTTACCCAAATACGTGCGGGTTATAGCTACATGCTACGTCCAGCCAGCGCATAGCTATAACTCCTAACGTAACCGGCCGGACCCTTACGTTGTTCCCGGTCAATGCGGGTGTGGGCTCAGGCGCCTTCCGAGTTCAGCCGGGCCAGCATCAGTGCTTCTGCCAGAACGGCGTTGCGGAAATCTCCGATGTGAAGCGATTCGTTGGCGCTGTGGGCCCGTGAATCCGGGTCCTCGACACCAGTCACCAGGATCTGGACATCGGGATAGGTTTCCGTCAGGTCCGCGATGAACGGTATGGATCCGCCGATCCCCATCTCAACGGCGGGCACACCCCAGGCTTCGCCCAGGGCCCACATCGCGATCCGGGCCGCCGCCGATCCAGTGTCGGTGGAGAAGGCATTGCCGCGCTCCCCCGGCACAAACGTCACCTTCGCCCCGAAGGGCGCGTTCGCCTCCAGGTGCCTCCCCACTGCGTCCATGGCGGCATCGGGATCTTGCCCGGGAGCCAAGCGCAGGCTGAACTTGGCCCGCGCGGAGGGGAGCAGGGTGTTGGATGCGACGTCGACGGCGGGTGCGTCGATGCCGATGATGGACAAGGCGGGCTTGGTCCAGAGCCTCGAAGCGATGCTGCCGCTGCCGGCGAGCCGCACGCCGTCGAGCACGGAGGCGTCGGCGCGGTACTGTTCCTCGTCCACGTCCTCAACGACGTCGTCCCTGGCCACCAGGCCCTCGATGGCCACGTTGCCGTCGTCGTCGTGAAGGGTAGCGATGAGGCGGGACAGCAGAGTCGGCGCATCCAGTACCGGACCACCGAACATGCCGGAGTGCACGGCGTGATCAAGGACCCGCACTTCGAAGGTGCCGTCCACCAAGCCGCGGAGGCTTGTTGTCAGCGCGGGAACGCCGACCTTCCAGTTGCTTGAATCCGCCACAACGATGACGTTCGCTTCGAGGAGCTCGCGGTGTGTTTCGAGGAACGTGCGGAACGTCGGCGAGCCGGCCTCTTCTTCGCCCTCGAAGAACAAGGTGACCCCGAGGCCGAAATCGTCTCCCAGTACCTGTGTTACCGCGGCATAGGAAGCCAGATGGGCCATGATTCCCGCTTTGTCGTCGGCTGCGCCACGGCCATAAAGGCGGCCGTCGCGTTCCTCGGCGACGAAAGGCTCGGTGTCCCACAAGGTCACGTCGCCCGGCGGTTGCACATCGTGGTGCGCGTAGAGGAGGATCGTTGCTTTGCCTGGCGCGGCAACGCGGCGAGCAACGATAGCGGGGCCCCCGGGAGTCCCGTCGGCCTTGTCACAGCGCAGGATCTGTACGTCGCGGAAGCCCGACTCACGGACCAGCGCCGCAACAGCCTCGGCGCTCCGCTCCAGTTCCGCCGGGTCAAAGCTTTGCCAGGCGATCCCCGGGATAGCGACCAGGTCTTTCAAACGAGCCATGGTCTCGTCAAAAGAAGCATCGATCGAGGACTTGAGCGCATCAACATTGATTGTGCTGGAGCCGCCGGAAAGGGTCTGCGGGATCTCCGCATTCATTGAAGTCATGGCGAAAAGACTACCGCCGGGAGTGGTGCTGGGGAACCGGACCGGGCGGCGTGGCGGGCGCTATCGGAGGGCGGCACGTCACGTCGACTTTGGCGCGGTTCGTGCGGGGTATTCTGTAGTGGTGTTTGGACGTAAAAAGGATGAGCCGAGCGCTCAGGACTCAATAGACCAGCTTGCCGCCGAAGCCCTCGTGAAAGGCGCCGGCAAGGGCGCTCCCACGCCCAAGCGCAAGGAGCAGGAAGCAGCCCGCAAGCGCCCCCTGGTGCCGACGGACCGCAAGGCCTCGAAAGAAGCCGAGCGCATCGCCATGCAGGACCAGCGCCAGAAAATGCGCCAGGCCCTGGACACCGGCGATGAAAAATACTTGCCGCTGCGGGACAAGGGACCCCAGAAGCGTTTTGCGCGCGACTATGTAGATGCCCGTTTCAGCCTGGGTGAGTACCTGATGTTCGGTGCCCTGCTGTTCGTGGTCATCTCCTTCATCATTCCTGCGGGAAGCGACGTCCTCAGCTACATCCTGATCGGGTTCTGGGTCATGTTCCTCGCGGTCTTCGCGGATGTGTTCGTACTCTCCCGCAAGTTGCGCAAGGGCTTGACGCAGAAGTTCGGCGACGTCGAGCGTGGCACCGTCTGGTACGGCAGCATGCGTTCCCTGCAATTCCGCCGCCTGCGCCTGCCGAAGCCGCAGGTGCAGCGAGGCCAGTACCCCGCTTAAGTCCCCCCCATCGCCAAGGACACGAGTCCGACGAATCAAAAAGACCCTGGAACAGCTATTCCAGGGTCTTTTTGATTGTCCGCACGTGGCGGTTCAGGTGCCCGGCCGTCGGCTCCCTGTTTAGCGGCGACGCTTCGCGAGGGCTCTGTTGATGCCGGCGGCCCAGAACGGACCTTCGTACAGGAACGCCGTATAGCCCTGCACGAGGGTTGCTCCGGCGTCGAGCCGCTCCTGGACGTCCGCGGCAGACTGCACACCGCCGACGGCGATGAGCACGAGCCCCTCCCCCACAGCGGCCTTCAGGCGGCGCAATACCTCGAGCGAACGCTCCTTGAGCGGTGCACCGGAGAGTCCGCCGGCGCCGCACGCGTCCACTTTGCCCGGATCGGAAACCAGGCCTTCCCGGCCGATGGTGGTGTTTGTGGCAATGATCCCGTCGAGCTTGAGGTCCAAGGCGAGGCGGGCGACGTCGTCAATGTCTTCGTCACTCAGATCCGGTGCGATCTTGACGAGCAGCGGCACATGGCGGCCGGCGGATTCGTCCGCGGCGTCGCCTACGGCGCGCAAGAGCGGGCGAAGTGTTTCGACGTTCTGGAGCAGGCGCAATCCCGGAGTGTTGGGCGAGCTGACGTTGACTACCAGGTAGTCGGCGGCGGGTGCCAGGCTGCGGGCGCTGACCAAGTAGTCCTCAACTGCGTCGTCGAGCTCGACAACCTTGGTCTTGCCGATGTTGACTCCGATCACGGGACGAACGCCTGAATGCGCCCGCTGCAACGCCGCCCGGGCGGCCTTGAGCCGCGGGGCCACGGCCGCCGCGCCGTCGTTGTTGAAGCCCATGCGGTTGATCACGGCCTTGTCCTCGATCAGGCGGAAAAGCCGTGGCTTCTCATTTCCGGGCTGTGCCTGGCCGGTGATCGTACCTACCTCCACGTGGCCGAAGCCCAGCTCAGCGAGGGCTTCGATTCCGTGGCCCTCTTTGTCGAAACCGGCCGCAAGACCGAAGGGCGACGGAAACGTCAGCCCGAAAGCCTCCGTGCGCAGGGAGGGGTGCGGGGCCGTCATTTTGGCCAGAACGCGTCCTGCTCCTGAGCTGTGTGCAAAGCGGATCGCCTGGAAGCCGATCTTGTGGGCCTTTTCGGCATCCATCCAGGAGAAGGCCAACTTGAAGAATGTGGGGTAAACGCGCATGGTCCTAGTTTTCCGGTTTACGGGTCGCGCACCAAACCAGGGCGGTTACCGGACGGTAGCATGTACCAATGCCGAGCAATCCGCGTGATGGAGTTCACTCCAAGGCAACTATTGAAGCCGATGTCGTCGTCATTGGGGCGGGACTGTCGGGACTGGTCGCCGCGGCCCAAGCCTACGCCGACGGCAAACGGGTTGCTGTCCTGGACCAGGAACCCTCCGCCTCCGTGGGCGGCCAGGCACATTGGTCTTTCGGCGGCTTGTTCCTGGTCGACTCTCCCGAGCAGCGGAGGCTGGGCGTCAGGGACAGCCCCGAGCTCGCCTTGAGCGACTGGCTGGCGTCCGCGGCTTTTGACCGGCCGGAAGACTACTGGGCCCGGCGGTGGGCGGAAGCCTACGTGGATTTTGCCGCCGGCGAGAAGCGCCGCTGGCTCAACTCCCTTGGCGTGCGGATCTTTCCACTCGTGCAGTGGGCCGAACGCGGCGGCTATGGTCCCCAAGGCCACGGCAACACGGTCCCGCGGTTCCACGTCACGTGGGGCACGGGACCCGGCGTCGTGCAACCGTTCCTGGCAAAAGTGAACGAGGGTGTGGCCCGCGGAAGGATATCCCTCCATTTCCGGCATCGCGCCACGGAAATTACGACGACGGCGGGCCGCGTCACCGGGGTCGTCGGCGAGATCCTCGAGGCGTCCGGAGCCGGACGCGGCGAAGCATCGCCAAGGACCGTCGTCGGGCGCTTTGAGGCGACCGCAGGAGCGACCATCGTGACCACCGGCGGAATCGGCGGGAACCACACCATGGTGCGGAGGCAATGGCCGGACGGCCGTGCGCCGGAACACATGCTGAGCGGTGTACCGGCATCCGTCGACGGCGAGTTCCTCGCCGCCGCTGCTGCCGCTGGTGGAAGGCTCATCAATGGCGACCGCATGTGGCACTACCCCGAAGGCATCCACAACCACTCCCCCGTGTGGCCTTCGCACGGCATCCGTATACTGCCCGGTCCGTCGTCGCTGTGGATTGACGCGACAGGCCGGCAGTTGCCCGCCCCGCTCTTTCCGGGCTTCGATTCGTTGGGCGCCCTCCGCCATATCCTGGCGAGCGGACACGGACATTCGTGGTTCGTGTGCAACCGCACCATCGCTCTGAAGGAATTCGCCCTGTCGGGGTCGGAACAGAACCCGGACCTCACCGGCAAGGACATCAGGCTCCTCGTTTCCAGGCTCAATCCCGGCAGCGATTCTCCATTGCGCCTCTTCCTGGACCGCGGCGTGGATTTCCTGCAAGCCGAAACGGCCGCGGAGCTCGCTGCGAAAATGAACTCGCTGACAGGCTCGGCCCTGATAGATCCTGCCCGGCTCGATTCACTCATCCACGATCGGGACCTGCAGGTGGCGAGCGGACTGGGCAAGGATCCGCAGCTCGCCGCGATCCGGGCGGCGCGGCGTTTCGCCACCGACAAGATCATGCGGGTGGCCCCTCCGCACCGGCTCACCGACCCGGAACACGGTCCGCTCCTGGCCGTTCGCCTCTCCGTCCTGACGCGCAAGAGCCTGGGCGGACTTCAAACGGACCTTCGTTCACGCGTGCTTGACGATTCCGGAACTCCCGTCCCCGGACTGTACGCGGCGGGCGAGGCCGCCGGCTTCGGCGGAGGAGGCATCCATGGATACCGGGCGTTGGAAGGAACCTTCCTTGGCGGGTGCCTGTTCTCCGGACGCGCAGCCGGGCGCGATGCCGCGGCGAGTGTCTAAGCTGTTCCCATGGAGTGGCAGACCGATATCCTCGGTGCGGACTTCGAAAGTTGCGCATTCGAGGCGGCCGGACCTGATGGAGTTGTCCGGCGCGCAACGCTGGTCCGCCATGTCCCGCGCCAAGGCGCGGACAGCCCCGGTGGTTTTCCCGCGCCGGCCAACCGTTCGGTCCTGTTCCTGCACGGATGGAGCGACTACTTTTTCAACGTCGCCCTGGCGGAGTTTTGGACGGGTCAAGGCTTCCATTTCTACGCGTTGGACATGCACAACCACGGCCGCAGCCTGCAAGCGGACAGGCCTGGCGGTTACGTCGAGCACCTGAACGACTACGACGCCGAAATCAGCAAAGCCATCGATATGATCCGTTCCGCGGACCAGCGTAGTCAGGAGCCCGGCTCGTTGACCCTCATGGGGCATTCCACCGGGGGCCTCGTGGCCGCGTTGTGGGTCAGTGGCCACCCCGGCTCGGTCCAGTACCTCGTCCTGAATAGCCCGTGGCTTGAAATGCATGGAAGTTCCGTGGTCCGCCGTGCCGCGCAGACCATGGTGAAGCCCCTCGCACGGTTCCGGCCCACTACCATCCTGCGCTTGCCCGAACGCGGCTTCTATTTCCGCAGCATCAGCAGCTCGGCCGAAGGCGAATGGCTCGTCGACGAAAAATACCGCCCGCCTTTGGCCTTTCCCATGCGGGCCGGTTGGCTCAGTGCGGTCCTCAGCGGCCACACGAGGGTAGCCCGGGGGCTGAGAATAGATATCCCGATCCTGGTTTTGATTTCCGGAGCGAGCGCCAACGGCATGGTCTGGCAAGAGTCCATGCGGCACTCGGACGCGGTCCTGGACGTCAACACCATGGCAGTCCGGGCCATGACCCTTGGCCGGACGGTCACCCTGGAACGGGTGGACGGCGGCCTCCACGATGTCTTCCTGTCGGCCGGCCCGGTGCGCGCCGATGCCTATGACAGGCTTGCGCGTTGGATTCACGGATACATCACCAACGGGCCACGGACTGAACCTCCGGCGGGCCGTGAGCTGGGACAAGCGGGGGAAACGCCATGACGACTGAACTCGGGGTGCCGGTCTGGCAACACGACTTCCTGGGCGGCGGATTCGAGGCCTTGGAGCTGGAACTTCCACCGGACGAGGAGGGTCCCGTCTGCGCCACCCTCGTCCGACACATCCGCCAGGTGGCCGCACCGTCAGTGCCGCACGGGCTCCTGGATGCCTTGACGGCATTCACTCGACGGCGACGCCGGCACGACGTTCCCGTCACCCAGGGGCCGCCGAGGGTGGTGCTGTACATCCACGGCTGGGCGGACTACTTCATGCAGACGGAGCTGGCGGAGTTTCTCGGCGCCTCAGGATTCCATTTCTATGCCCTTGACCTGCGCAAGTTCGGGCGGAGCCTGCGGCCCGGTCAGACTCCCGGCTACACCACCGACCTCACGGTCTATGACGAAGACCTTGACGCCGCCCTGCGTACCATCCAGCAGGATGTTGCCGAGCTGACGGGTAGCGCGGAGGCACCCACCGTCCACCTCCTGGCCCACTCGCTCGGCGGCCTGATCGCGGCGCTGTGGGCCGACCGGAACCCCGGCCGCATTGCCACGCTGACGTTGAATTCGCCGTGGCTGGAGCTCCAGGGCAGCAGCCTGATCCGCAGCATGGCGATGCGTCTGGTGGAACCATTTGCGCGTACCGACCCCAAACGACCCTTTCGTTTCCCTGAGATGCCGGCCTACTGGGAAAGCGTGAGCAACCTGGCCCACGGCGAATGGACCCTCGATCCGGAATGGAGGCCCCGGGCTTCCTTCCCGATCCGTGCAGGGTGGACAAAGGCAGTCCTCGCGGGGCACGCCGCCGTCGAACGCAAACTCAATATCGACGCCCCGGTGCTCGTGCTGCTTTCCGGCCGGACCCGGATCCAGGCCGAATGGACCGCGGAGCTCATGCGCGTCGACGCCGTGATCGACGTAGAGCAGACGGCCCGTCGGGCGCTGGGCCTTGGCCGCCGGACAGCGGTATTCCGCTATCCGGGCGCCCTTCACGATGTATTCCTGTCAAGGCGTACCATCCGACAGCAGGCCTACCGGGACGTAGCTATCTGGTTGGCTTCCTACCCGGACTGAGCGGTTCGCAGCACGCTTGTGCTAATTCGGTACCGCGGTCAGCGGGGTGCCGCAGCGTCTACCGCGCCCCCGTAGCGGCGGTCCCGTTTGGCATAGATCTCGACGGCGTCCCACAAAGTCCGGCGGTCGACGTCGGGCCACAGCGTGTCCATGAAGACGAATTCCGCGTAGGCGGATTGCCACAAGAGGAAGTTCGAGAGCCGCTGCTCGCCGGAGCTTCGCAGGAACAGGTCCACATCCGGAAGGTCCGGTTCATCGAGGTACCTCTGGATGGTCTTCTCGGTGACGGAGCCGGGTTTCAGGCGGCCGTCAGCAACATCCTGGGCAATCGCGGCGACGGCATCGGCGATTTCGGCGCGGCCGCCGTAGTTGACACACATGGTCAAGGTGCAGGTGTCGTTGCCGCGCGTGTACTCCTCGGCGTCTTCCAGCTCCTTGATGACGGAGCCCCACAGCTTGGGCCTCCGTCCTGCCCAGCGGATCCGCACTCCCCATTCATCAAGCTGGTTGCGCTGCCGACGCAGCACATCCTTGTTAAATCCCATGAGGAAGCGCACTTCCTCAGGAGAACGGCGCCAGTTTTCGGTGGAGAAAGCGTAGACACTGACGTACTTGATGCCCAGTTCGATCGCGCCCGCCATCACATCCAGCAGGGCCGGCTCCCCCGCCTTGTGACCTTCGATGCGCGGGAGGCCTCGTTGGTTCGCCCAGCGGCCGTTGCCGTCCATGACGATGGCCACGTGCCGCGGTATCAGTTCTGCAGGGATGGCCGGCGGCCTGGCGCCCGAGGGATGGTGGTAGGGGGCCCTCACCGGGGTGGTCCGCGCCGTTGCCGTCTTCTTTTTTCCCAGTGCCACTTTCAGCTTCGCTCCACATGTTTGAGGGACTTCAATGCTCGTTCAAGATGCCATTGCAGGTAACTCGCCACCAATCCGGCGGCCTCGCGGCGGTGCAAGGACTCGGACATGTCGGCAACAGCCCAGTCCCCCGTCAGCAGCGCACCCAGTAAGACGACGGTCTCGGGTGCGGGTGCCGGCGAACCGGGCGGACGGCAGTCGTTGCAGATCATTCCACCCAAGGGAGCGGAGAAGGCTGAGTGCGGACCGCTCGCCCCGCAGCGGGCGCAATCCGTGAAACTGGGCGCCCAACCGCCGGTTGCCAACGCACGGAGCAGGTAGGAATCGAGGATGAGTTCCGGAGGATGGTCGGAACGGCTCAACGCGGCAAGAGCCCCGACAAGCAGGTTGTATTGGGCGGTTCCCGAATCGGCGTCGGCGTCTGTCAGTTTTTCTGCCGTTTCCGTCATGGCGGCAGCGACCGTGTAGCGGGAGTAATCGGCAGCAATCGAGCTCCCGTAGGCTCCTTTAGCGACGGCCTGGGTGACGATGTCCAGGGTGCGGCCGGAAACGAGTTGCAGGTCGGCCACCATGAACGGCTCCAGCCTGGCCCCGAACCGGCTACTGGTACGCCGTACGCCCTTGGCAACTGCCCTTACTTGTCCGTGGTGCTTTGTCAGCAAAGTGATGATGCGGTCCGCTTCGCCCAGCTTGTGGGTGCGCAGCACCACGGCATCGTCCCGATAGGAGCGCGCTGCAAACGACGAAGGATTGGCCACAGTTAATCTTCGCACCACGCCGGGCCTTCTCGGGTCCAGCGAAGCCGTGCGGCGCCGTGTTGACGGCGCCGCACGGCAAATGGCTACGCCCGGACGGCCCTGATGGCACGGTTGACGGCGGAGATGACTGCCTTGAGTGCCGCGGTGCTCGTGTTGGGGTCGATACCGACTCCCCAGAGGACCCGCTCGCCAACGGCGCATTCCACATAAGCCGCGGCGGTGGCGCTGCCACCTTCGGACAATGCATGTTCCGTGTAGTCCAGGACGCGGACGTCCACGCCGTCTTGGCGCAAGATGTCCAGCATGGCCGCGATCGGTCCGTTGCCCGTGCCGGTTCGCTGGACTACCGTGCCGTCAACACGCAGGGCCGCATGCAGGGTGAGCTCGCCGGACTCATCGGTTTCGGTGCGGATGGAACCCAGAGAGTAGCGACCCCACTGTCCATCCGCCGTGCTGGCCGGCAGGTACTCGTCCTGGAACATGGCCCACAGCTGGGCGCCGCTGACCTCGCCGCCCACGGTGTCGGTGCGGTGCTGGATGACGCCGGAGAATTCGATTTGTGCCCGGCGCGGCAGGTCCAGGCTGTGCTCGTTCTTGAGCAGGTACGCCACACCGCCCTTGCCGGACTGTGAATTGACGCGGATGACGGCCTCGTAGCTGCGGCCGAGGTCCTTGGGATCGATCGGCAGGTACGGAACCTGCCACGTGAAGTCGTCCACGGCCTTGCCGGCGGCGGCAGCGTCCTTTTCGAGGGCTTCGAAACCCTTCTTGATGGCGTCCTGGTGCGAACCGGAGAACGCTGTGAACACCAGATCGCCGCCGTAGGGGGAACGTTCGGGAACGGGCAGCTGGTTGCAGTACTCCACGGTCCGGCGGACTTCGTCGATGTCCGAGAAGTCGATCATCGGATCCACGCCTTGGACGAACATGTTCAGTCCCAAGGTGACAAGGTCCACGTTGCCGGTACGCTCGCCGTTGCCGAACAAGCAGCCTTCGATTCGGTCGGCGCCGGCCAGGTAGCCCAACTCCGCAGCGGCAACGCCCGTACCGCGATCGTTGTGCGGGTGGAGGGAAATGATGATGCCGTCGCGCGGATGCAGGTTACGGTGCATCCATTCGATGGAGTCGGCGTAGACATTGGGTGTGGCCATTTCCACGGTGGCGGGCAGGTTGATGATGACCTGCTTGTCCGCGGATGCTTCGAATACGTCTGCGATCGCGTTGCAGACACGCGCTGCGTACTCGAGCTCGGTTCCGGTGAAGGACTCCGGCGAGTACTCGTACGTGATGTGGGTGTCCGTGAGGGTTTCCTCGTACTTCTTGCACAAACGGGCACCCTGGAGGGCGATGTCCAGGATCCCGTCCTCGTCCTGGTTGAACACGACGCGGCGCTGCAGAACCGAGGTGGAGTTGTACAGGTGGACGATGGCCTGCTTGGCGCCCACGAGGGATTCGTAGGTGCGCTCAATCAGGTGCTCACGCGCCTGGGTCAGGACCTGGATGGAAACGTCATCCGGAATGTGGCCGCCTTCGATGAGCTGCCGCACGAAGTCGAAATCTGTTTGCGAAGCGGAGGGGAAGCCGACTTCGATTTCCTTGTAGCCCATCTTGACCAGCAGCTGGAACATTTTCAGCTTGCGTGCCGGACTCATAGGGTCGATCAGGGCCTGGTTGCCGTCACGGAGGTCCACGGCGCACCAGCGCGGAGCCTTGGTGATGACCTTGTCCGGCCAGGTGCGGTCCGGGAGCTCGACATTGATCTGGTCCTGGAAAGGCAGGTACCGGTGAATGGGCATTCCGGAGGGCTTTTGTGCGTTGCGCATGACTTTGGGCCTTTTCTCTTAATCTTGATGGAAGATTGGCCGGGCATAGCTAACTCCGCAGCGAGGGTTGGCCTAGCGAATGATCGCCTTCGAGGCCCCGCCGCGGCAGCTAAGGAGAAGCATTCCTGCACGCACCATTTCACAGTAACACGGGTGCGTATGATGACAATGCAATACCAGAAGCAACGTCCACTATGCAGACGCGGGAACGGTGGTGAGCCGGTTCCGCTCGTCGTCCGAAGGAGTTCTTGTGCCACAGTCGGGGATCACACTGTCCAACATCGATGAAAGCGTTAGGCCGCAGGACGACCTCTACCAGCACGTCAACGGGGCGTGGCTGAAGTCGACGGTCATCCCTGACGACCGCCCGCTTGAGGGAACGTTCACCGCGCTACGGGACGGCGCTGAACTCGCGGTCAAAGCGATCATCGAGGAGGCTGCCGCAAAGGGCGAGGATGCCAGCGGCATCGAACGCAAAGTAGGCGATCTCTACAACAGCTTCATGGACGAGGAAGCCACCGAGGCCAAGGGCATGGAGCCCATCCGGGCCCGGCTCGCCGAGGTCTTTGCCACAGCTTCGCCGGCCGAAGTGGTTGCCCTGACCGGGCGGCTGTTCCGCTCGGATGTTTCCGGCCTCTTCTCCATCTATCCTGCGCCCGACGCCGGGAACCCGGACCGGATCCTGTTGTACATCGGTCAGGGCGGCCTCGGCCTGCCCGACGAGTCCTACTACCGGGACGAGAAGTTCGAAGGAATTGTCAGCGCCTACGCGAAATACGTCGCCAAGCTCTTCGGCCTGGCAGGCATTCCCGACGCCGACGGTGCCGCCGATCGTGTTGTCGCCCTTGAAAAGGCGCTTGCCTCGCACCACTGGGACAACGTCACCCTGCGCGATCCGCAGAAGACCTACAACCTCAAGACCGCGGAGGAGGGCCGTGAGCTGTTCCCGTACCTTGACGCATGGTTCGATTCCGCCCGGGTTGAGGAAGACAAATTCACCGAGCTGGTGGTGAGCACTCCTGATTTCTTCACCGGCGCCTCCGCCCTTGTCGAGTCCGAGTCCCTTGGCACGTGGCAGGAGTGGCTGGCCCTGCGTGTCCTCAATGCCGCCGCCCCCTATCTTTCCTCGGCGTTCGTGGACGCAAACTTCGACTTCTATGGGACCACCCTGAGTGGCACTCCACAGAACAAGGACCGCTGGAAGCGCGGCGTCGCCGTCGTCGAAGCCGCCCTTGGCGAGGCGGTAGGCCAGATCTACGTGGAGCGCCACTTCCCCGAGGGGTACAAGGCCAGGATGCAGACGCTCGTCGCCAAACTGATCGAGGCTTATCGCGAGAGCATCACGGCGCTTGACTGGATGGGCGAGGACACCAAGGCCGAGGCGTTGAAAAAGCTTGAGGCCTTCCGGCCCAAGATTGGTTTCCCGGACAAGTGGATAGACTATTCCGCCGTCGACATCGACCCGGCCGATCTTCTGGGGAACGTCGAACGGGCCCACAACGCCGACGTCGACCGCCACCTCGATGAGGTCGGCAAGCCTGTCGATCTCGACAAGTGGCTCATGACCCCGCAGACCGTCAACGCGTATTACCACCCGATGTTGAACGAGATTGTCTTCCCTGCTGCGATCCTGCAACCACCCTTTTTCACGGCGGAGGCCGACGACGCAGTCAACTACGGAGGTATCGGCGCCATCATCGGCCATGAAATCGGCCACGGCTTCGACGACCAAGGCTCCCAGTTCGACGGAAGCGGTGCGCTGCGGAATTGGTGGAGCGAGGAAGACCGCAAGGCCTTCGAAGGACTTGCGGCGAAGCTCGTTGCCCAATTCGACGCCCTCGCCCCGTATGCCGCTCCGGAGCACAAGGTCAACGGGAAGCTCACGCTCGGCGAAAACATCGGCGATCTGGGCGGCCTGACCATCGCCTACAAGGCCTACCTCCTGAGCCTTGACGGTGCTGAACCCCCTGTTCTCGAAGGCCTTAGCGGCCAGCAGCGCTTCTTCATGTCCTGGGCTGCCGGTTGGCGCCAGGTCATCCGTCCCGAGGAAGCCATCCGTCGCGTCGCCACGGACCCGCATTCCCCCAACGAGTTCCGGACCAATGCCATCGCCAAGAACCTGGACTCGTTCCACGAGGCGTTCACGGTGGAAGCCGGGGATGGGATGTGGCTGTCGCCCGAGGACCGAGTCAGTATCTGGTAGGCAGCGGCAACAGCTACCTAGCGACGAGTGCCGGGTTGACCGCCTGGCATTTCACGTCGCCCGCGGTCTGCTTGACGACGTTGGACGGTACGGAGGCCACTCCGTATTTGGTCCCGGAATCGAAGTCGCTGCCTATGTAGACCTGGACTCCGACCACGCCGTTGGATGCTTCTATTTGCGAGGCCGGGATCCCCAGGAGACTTGCGACATCCGGCGCGACGTCAGCGTAGCCGGGGCCGTAATAGACAACGGTCTTGGGCACAGCGGCCGCAAGGAAGTGTGCGGCTTTCGTGAATCCGCCGCCAACCAGGGCGGCGGCGATCTCCTCGCCGCGGGATGCGATGCCTGTTCCGTCGGCAACGGTCACTGGCTGAAGGGCCTTGACATAGGCAGGAGCGGCGGGAGCGCTCGGCGTTGGCGCCGCGCTGTTGCTCGGGGCGCCCGACGCCGCAGGCGAGGGAGCGGCCGTAGCGCCCGGAGTGGTCAGGTCCAGGTTCGCGCGCATGGCGGCGAACAGCTGGGAGGCTTGCGGTTGAACCAATTCGAGCCGGTTGGGGTCGACGGCGGCGGGCTGGGTGGGAGCCGAGACGAAAGCGACCTTGGACAAGTCAACGTCCTTGAGGCGGCTCCCGATGGTCAGGAGCGACTGGACGGACGCCAGGCCTTCATCCACGGTCAGGTTCTTTGTCACGGCATCCGCGATGGACAGGAGGCTCTGCGGATTGCCCAACGTGCCGTCGGACTTGATCTTCCGGGTCAGCGAGGAGAGGAAACCCTGCTGCGCCTGGATGCGGCCGAGGTCGCTTCCATCGCCAAAACCGTGGCGCGTCCGGAGGAAGGCCAAGGCCTGCTCCCCCTGGACCTTCGAGGTTCCCTGGGGCAGCCGGAGCCCGGAGTCGGGGTCGTAGACAGCGTCGCTTACACACACGTCCACTCCGCCTACGGCGTTGGACAGCTCCTTGACGGCGTTGAAGTCGGCCATCATGAAGTGGTCGATTTGCAGTCCCGTTAGCTTGTTCACTGTGTCTACGGCGCAACCGATTCCGGCTTCTGCCATGGCCGAGTTGATCATGACGTTGGAATGGGGCTGATACACAGTGTTGGTTTTGGGATCAGTGCATGACGGGACATCCACCAGGAGGTCGCGGGGAAAGCTGGTGAGGCTCACCCTCTTGTTGTCCGCCGAAATGTCCAGCAGCATCATGACATCCGACTGGCCATAGCCAGTAGAGTCCTGCGTTGAACCGTATTGCGAGTTCCTCCCGTCCCTGGTGTCGGACCCGAGGATCAGGATCTGCAGGCGGTCCGTCGCATCGTTTGCTGCCGCCTCGGTCCTGGAAGCGCCTGCCGACAAAGGTGCTTTGCTGATGTTCGACTGCAAGCGGATGACCCAGTAAGCAGCGAAGGCGATACCGCCGACCAACAGCACCGACACCGTCACGGCAGTGACCTTGAGCCAGAGCGGGAGGCCCTTCGGAGCATTCATGTGGCGGGGGGTGCCGGGGGCTTCCCCGTGGCGTGCAGTGCCGCGCGCACCAACGGTGCCGGGCTCCTGAACGCGTGCATCGCGACGTCGCACTGCGCGCTCAACCTTTCCTCGGAAAATGGGATTCGGACCATTTTACGGGCCCAATCTGGGAAATTCCCCAGCGGCTAGAATCCCAGCTTCACGAGTTGCTTCGGATCGCGCTGCCAATCCTTGGCCACTTTCACGTGCAGGTCGAGGTAGATCTTGGTTCCCAAGAGGGCCTCGATCCCCTTGCGGGCGTTCGTTCCGACCTCGCGCAGCCGGCTTCCGGCCTTGCCGATGATGATGGCCTTCTGGGATGGGCGCTCGACGTACAGGTTGACGCGCACGTCGAGGAGCGGGTTGTCTTCGGAGCGTCCTTCGCGGGGCAGGATTTCCTCCACCACCACGGCCAGGGAGTGCGGAAGCTCGTCGCGAACCCCTTCCAGGGCTGCTTCCCGGATAAGTTCGGCGACCATGACGGCCTCCGGTTCATCGGTGAGTTCACCGTCCGGGTACAGAGGAGGAGAGGGCGGCATGTGGCCGATGAGGACGTCGGCGACGGTATTGACCTGGAAGCCATCGGTCGCCGAAACCGGAACGATATCGGCCCAGCCTTGTTCGCCGAGTACTTCGCGGCCCAAGGCGGCTACCGCCAGGAGCTGCTCGGTCAGGGCCTGCCGGTCCACCAGGTCGGTCTTGGTGACCAGGGCGATGATGGGCTTGCGTCCGACGGCGGCGAGCTGGGCCGCAATGTACTTGTCGCCCGGCCCGATCTTCTCGTTGGCGGGCAGGCAAAAGCCAATCGCGTCCACTTCCGAGAGGGTGTCCGCGACGAGATCGTTGAGCCTCTTACCAAGGAGGGTGCGGGGGCGGTGCAGGCCGGGGGTGTCCACGAGGATCAGCTGGGCGTCCTCCCGATGGACAATGCCGCGGATCGTGTGCCTCGTGGTCTGCGGCTTTGCCGAGGTAATGGCCACCTTCTGGCCGACCAAAGCGTTGGTGAGGGTGGACTTGCCGGCGTTGGGACGGCCCACAAGAACCGAGAATCCCGCGTGGAAGCCGCCGAAGTCCTGATCGGCGTCGAACTTCTTATTGTGCTTGCTCACGTGGAACTCCCTGTTGCGTTGTGTCGGCCTCGTCGAGAAGGTCTTCAAGGTCAGTGTCTTCTTTTGGAATGGCTGCCGCAATGATATGGCTGACCCGGTTTCGCCGGCCTTCCAGCCTATCGGCTTTCAAGGAGATCCCATCCACCTGCACCGCGCTGCCTACGATCGGCACCTTGCCCAGGGTCTTGGCCAGGAGGCCGCCCACGGTGTCCACTTCGTCGTCGTCGAGGTCAATGTCGAAAAGCTCGCCGAGGTCGTCGATGCTCATCCGTGAACTGACGCGGTACGTGCCGTCACCCAGGTCAGTGACCTCGGCATCATTGGAGTCGTACTCATCCACGATCTCCCCCACGATTTCCTCAATGAGGTCCTCCAGCGTCACGAGTCCTGCCGTGCCGCCGTATTCGTCAATGACGATGGCCACGTGAGTGGACTCTTGCTGGAGCTCACTCAGGAGGTCGCTGACAGGCTTCGATTCGGGAACGAATCGTGCCTCGCGGGCTATGGCATCGACGTCCTGGCGCGCCGATGGCTGTTCCGGGCGGTGCAGTGCTGCAGCAACGTCCTTCAAATAGAGAATGCCGCGGATCTGGTCGGCGTTCTCGCCGATGACGGGGATCCTTGAGTACCCGGAGCGCAGGAACAGGGCCATGGCCTGCTCCAGGCTGGATCCGGACTCGATGCTCACAATGTCCGTTCGAGGGACCATCACCGAGCGGACCAGGGTGTCGCCGAAGTCAAAGACAGACTGGATAAGTTCGGCCTCGCTGTCCTCGATCATGTCTGATTCCGTAGCCCTGTCGACGAGTTCACGGAATTCTTCCTCACTGAAGAACGCTTCGTCGCCGCTGGGCGCACCGGGAGCCACCGTGCTGCCGATCGCCACGAGCCAGCCGGGAATAGGACCGAGGATCCAGCACAGGAACCTGATGAGCGGGGCCGAGTAGCGAACCACCCCGCCTGAGTGGGCGCGTCCGAGTTGGCGGGGCGAGACACCCACCAAGACGAAACCAATGACGGCCATGATGCCGGTCGCCGCCAAACCGGCAAGCCAGACGTTCTCGAGGAGACTATGCATGACGACTGCGACTGCAACTGCTGCCGCCATCTCGAACCAGACCCGCCAGAACCGCAGCGCGCGAATGTGCGCAACAGGCTGGGCGAGGATACTGCGAAGCGAATTCCCCCGGCTCCTGACGATGGCTTGCTCCGCGTCGTGCCGCGGTAGGAAGGTGAAGGCAGCCTCAGCCGCGGTCAGCAGGGCGACGAAACTGAGGAACACCAACGCCATCCCGACCAGGATGAGCGAGGTCACAGCATGGTCTCCATGGGGGCGTCCTTGCCAAGGAACGCGGACAGCAGCTCACGCTGCAGGCCGAACATTTCTTCTTTTTCCTCCGGCTCGGCATGGTCGAAACCGAGCAGGTGAAGGATTCCGTGCGTGCAGAGCAGGAGCATTTCATCCTGTGTCGAATGACCGGCGTTGCGCGCTTGCACCTCGGCCACTTGCGGGCAGATGGCGATGTCGCCCAGCATGCCCTGCGGAGTCGGCTTCCCCGGCGTTCCCGGCGTCAACTCATCCATAGGAACAGACAGGACATCGGTGGCGCCGGGTTCGTCCATGAGCTCGATGTGGAGCTTTTCCATCGCAGCTTCATCCACCAGGAGGATGGAAAGTTCGGCTTGGGGGTGAATGTAGAGCCGCTCGAAGATGAAGCGTGCGAGCGTCACCAATTGTGCCTCGTCCACCTGGACGCCGGACTCGTTGTTGACCTCTATGCTCATCGGTGTTCTCCCCGTTTGTCATGGATGGGCGTGTGCTGGACACGCGCCCGGTGCTTTTCATCCCATTTGCTGTACGCGATCACGATGTCGGCGACCAACCGGTGCCTGACGACGTCGGACGCGTCCAGCATCGTAAAGTTCACGTCGTCGATCCCGCTGAGGATTTCCTGGACGATACGCAGCCCGGAGGTGGCACCGAAGGGCAGATCCACTTGGGTGATATCCCCCGTGACAACCATCTTGGAACCGAAGCCGAGCCGAGTCAGGAACATCTTCATCTGTTCCGCGGTGGTGTTCTGCGCCTCGTCAAGAATGATGAACGCGTCGTTGAGCGTGCGGCCGCGCATGTAAGCGAGCGGTGCTACCTCAATGGTCCCGGCGGCCATGAGCCGCGGGATCGATTCCGGGTCCATCATGTCGTGCAATGCGTCGTACAAAGGGCGCAGATACGGATCGATCTTGTCGCTCAGCGTCCCCGGCAGGAAGCCGAGGCGCTCTCCGGCTTCGACGGCCGGCCTCGTGAGGATGATACGGCTGACTTCCTTGAGCTGCAGGGCCTGAACAGCCTTGGCGACGGCCAGATAAGTTTTGCCCGTGCCCGCAGGGCCGATCCCGAAGATCACAGTGTTGTCGTCAATGGCGTCGACATAGTTTTTCTGGTTCAGCGTCTTGGGGCGTATGGTGCGCCCGCGGCTGGAAAGAATGTTGTGGGTCAGGATTTCCACGGGGTTTTGCAGCGATTGGCTGCGCAACAAGGAAACTAGCTGCTGGAGCACGTCCGGGGTGATGACCGTCCCCTTGCCGACCAGGCCGCGGACTTCCTCCAGGAGCCGCATGATCCGGGGAACATCGCTTGACGGTCCGCTGAAGGAGAGCTCGTTGCCGCGCACATGAAAGTCGACGCCGGGGAACTGGGCTTCGATGTAGCGCAGCGCCTCGTCATGGCTACCAAGGGTCTGAACCATCTGATCCGAGTTGTCGAAGATGACAACTTCCGTCCGGGCGCCCGGGACGGAGTGTGGGAACTCGGCCGGACCTGTCTCAACGCTGCCGGCCTTGGGCCGCCCGTTCAATGATTCTGTCATAGTGCTGGCCTCGCGGCCTGTGCTCCTCCGGCTTGGTGATGTCCATCGATTTCCTCCGATGTCCGTTTGCTGGATGGGCGCAGGATCGCGGGCCTCGGATTGCTTTCAATCCTACGCCAGCCAGTCTCCGCGGTGGTTCCAGGCCGTGCCTGGCGGGGCTGCGGACGGCCTGTTCGAACGCTTTGGTATCAACTCGGCATCGACCTCGTATCAATCGCATTGCAGTTCGCCGCCTGAGTATCGAAACGCCAGCCGACGCCCGCGGGACTATGACAAGCTGATTCATGGGCAAAAATGCCCTTGTACCCGGCCACCCGGGCGCACGACTCCACCCGCACCACAGCGGCCGAACACGAGCAGGAATCCACCATCACCAGGCCAGCCGGCATTTCACACGGCACACGCATCCGGAAAAGTTCCGCCATGCTTGCGACCGCCTTGACGGCTGCCTTGTTCCTGTCGGGTTGCATTGCCGATCGCACGGGACAGGGATCCACGACGCCGGTTCCCACCCCGACAGCCGCCCTGCAGGTGGCCCCGGACAGCAATGCTCCGCTCGAAACAACCCAGGCCTCAAACAAGATCCCCGTGTATTGGATCGGTCGAAGCGACACTGACACCTTCCTGTACCGCGAATTCCGTGACAACCCGGGCAACGAGAACCCCATCACCACAGCCTTGCGGATCATGATGTCCCAGAAGCCGTTGGATCACGATTTCTTCACGCCGTGGCAGAATCCGGGCAGCCTGGCGACCTCGATTTCCGGTAAGAACGTGGTCACGGTGGACGTATCCCGCGACGCGTTCAATTCCAATCTCGATGCCGGGATGGCTCAGCGGGCCGTCCAGCAACTCGTCTACACCGCGACCGCTGCGGCCGCGAGCTCCGGCCTGATCGATGCCGGACAGCAGATCAAAGTGACCATCTTGGTGGACGGGCACACGGACTACATGGCATTCGGACAAGTCAAACTGGGCGATCCCATGGTCCGCGACGCAACCATGGTGGCACCTGTGTGGATCATTGACCCGCAGGAGGATTTGACCTTGCCTGCCGGTCCGGTCAAGTTCAACGGGCGAAGCACGGACCCCTCGAAGAAGCTGCATTGGCAGATCCTCCGCGAGAACTCAAATGGCGACAAGTCGTCCTACCTTGCCGGGCAGACAACCGCGTCGACCGTCCCGGGACAAGGCGGGGTATTCAGCCTCACCGTGGGGCTCGGAGCGGGCCGCTATGAATTGCGGGTTTCCTTGGTTGGCCCCGATGGCGCCGACGTCGCGACGGATACCCGTTCGTTCAACGTTCGCTGATCCGGCAGGCTTCCTACCAGCGCCCCAGAATGTCGCTGGCCAGCACGACGGCGGCGGGACCCGCCGTCGACGAGCGAAGGACGTGATGGCCCAAGAGTGCGGTGACGGCACCGACGTCGCTGAGCTTGGTCACTTCGCGCGGTGAAATGCCACCCTCGGGGCCGACGATGAGCAGGACTTCCAGTCCATCTCCGGCATCCGCGTTAGAAGCCTCGCCCTGCCACTTCTCCAGAACCTCACGCAACGGGCGTTTCGCGTCCTCGTGCAGGATGATCGCCAGATCGGCCGCGGCAACGGCCGCGGCCAAGCCCGAGCCGTCGACGGCGGCACGCACCTCGGGAATCCACGCGCGCCGCGCCTGCTTGGCGGCTGCTGTGGCGACGGATTGCCATTTGGCGTGGGCTTTGGCAGCCCGGTCACCCTTCCAACGGACGATGGAACGTTCCGCTTGCCAGGGCACGACGGCATCGATCCCGAGTTCCGTTGCCGTTTCGACGGCAAGCTCGTCCCGGTCGCCTTTCGCGAGGGCCTGGACCAACACGAGCCGCACCGTCGGCTGGTGCTCCTCCTGGACGGTGGAGGCAAGGACTGTCAAGGTTCCCTGCCCGGATTCCGTCACGGTGCCCGTGAGCCGTTTACCGGCACCGTCGGCGATATCGACCGATTCGCCGATTTCAAGGCGCTTGACGGTGACAGCGTGCCTTGCTTCGGCGCCGTCGAGCACGAAAGCGTCACCAGGGCCGAGCCCGTCAAGCGTTCCGGCTGCTGTGAAGAATACGGGGTTGCTCACCGCTACAGGTTACCGAGCTTGTCCCGCAGCTTCGCGAACATACCGCCACTGGCCACGAGCTTGCCTTCGGTGAACTGCTCTCCGCGCAACTTCGCCAGTTGGCGTAGCAAGTCTTCCTGTGCGGCGTCGAGCTTGCCGGGCGTCTCGACGTGCAGGTGCACCTTGAGGTCTCCCCTGCCGTAGCCGCGGAGGTGGGTGACGCCGAGCCCGCGCAGGGTGATGACTTCGCCGGATTGCGTGCCGGACTTGACGTCGATCTCCTGGGGGCCATCGAAAGTATCAAGCTGAAGCTCGGTACCCAATGCCGCGGCGGTCATGGGAACGCTCAGCGTTGCGTGAAGGTCGTCGCCTTCCCTTATGTAGGTGGAATCGCTGTTGACCCGGATCTCCACGTAGAGGTCACCGGGAGGTCCGCCGGCGGGACCTGCTTCGCCTTGCGACGATAGCTGGATGCGGGTTCCGGTAGCAACGCCGCCTGGCACCTTGACGGTCAGTGAACGGCGGCTGCGGATACGGCCTTGGCCGCTGCACTCATTACAAGGATCCTTGATGATCGAACCGAAACCTTCGCACGATCCACACGGTGCGGCCGTCATGACCTGGCCGAGAATCGAGCGCACAGCACGCTGGACCTGGCCCGAGCCGCCACAGATGTCGCAGCGCTCGGGGTGGGTGCCCGGACGGCAGCATGAGCCCTCGCAGGTGGGACAGATGACAGCGGTGTCCACCTCAAGCTTCTTGTTGACACCGAAGACGGCCTCGCGCAGGTCGATGCGGACACTGATCAAGGCGTCCTGCCCGCGGCGCATGCGTGATGCGGGGCCTTGCATGCCGCCACCTCCGCCACCGAAGAAGGTGTCGAAGATGTCCTGGAAGGCGAATCCCTGGCCCGCGTAGCCTCCGCCGAAACCGTTGTCGGTCCCGTTCTCGTTGCCGGTGGCGTCGTAGACGCGGCGCTTCTGGGGGTCGGAGAGGACCTCGTAAGCGTGAGTTACGGCCTTGAATTCCTCGGCAGCGCCGGCACCTGGGTTCACATCGGGGTGCAGCTTTCGTGCGAGCTTGCGGTAGGCCTTCTTGATCTCCTCGCCGGTTGCTTCCGGCGAGACGCCCAGAACGTCATAGTGGCTGCTCAAAGTCGGTATCTCTTCCTTGTTTTACGGTTACACTGCGTTTCTTGTGCGGCGGTTTCCAGCCGAAGCCGTCAGCCGCCCAGAATGCGGGAAAGGTAGCGTGCGACGGCACGGACGGCCGCCATGGTGTTCGGATAGTCCATGCGGGTGGGTCCAAGAATCCCGATCTTGGCGCTGCTGCCCGGACCGTAGCCCGTGGCAACGACGGAAGCTTCGGAGAGCCCGTCATAGGGGTTTTCGCGCCCGATGCTCACCGTGACGCCCCGGGGGTCCTCCGCCATGTCCGACAACAGCCGCAACATGACCACCTGCTCCTCGAGCGCTTCGAGGACCGGACCGATGCTCAGCGGGAAGTCCACATTGGAGCGGGCCAGGTTTGCCGTGCCTGCCATGACCATGCGTTCGTCGCGGCTCCGCTCGGCAAGCCTTTCCAGGCCGAGGGCAAGGGCGCCGGCAAGGTTCCGGAGCGCCGGCGGGCACAAGGCAACCACCGAGGGCAGGACCTGCGGCATGAGGTCGAGCTGGGAGCCGGAAATACTCCCAAGGAATCGCCCGCGCAGGGCCATGAGCTCTTCGTCGGTGGCGTCCGCCGCTGCGTGCACAACTCCCTGTTCCACTTTGCCCGAATCGGCGATCAACACCACCAGGATCTGGCGCGGCGCCAAAAGGACAAACTCGATGTGCCGGACGCGCGCGCGGCTCAGGTGCGGATACTGTACGACGGCGACCTGGTTGGTCAGTTGGGAGAGGAGCCGGACGGTGCGCTCAAGGATGTCCTCGACGTCGTCGGGTCCCTCAAGCAACGAGTGGATGGCCCGGCGCTCGGCAGCCGAAAGCGGCTTGACCTCGGAAATACGGTCGACGAACAAGCGGTAACCCTTGTCCGTAGGGATGCGGCCCGCACTCGTGTGGGGCGCCGCAATGAGGCCTTCTTCTTCCAGGAGGGCCATGTCATTGCGGATGGTGGCGCTCGACACTCCCAAATGGTGCCGTTCGACCAAGGCTTTGGAGCCGACGGGCTCGCGGGAGTGAACGTAGTCCTCCACGATGGCGCGCAACACTTCAAGCTTGCGTGGTTCGCTCACTGCCCACCTCCGATCAACATTTCAACAGTTAGCACTCAACATGCCCAAGTGCTAACAAGTCTAGTATGAGCCACCTCGTTGTTAGCATTGGTACCGCTCGCGGCGAACATGATTCCCGCGCGGTCCTGCGGCATGCCACGGACCGTGACCGATCCCCTAGCGCAAAGTGGTGTGAAGACCGTGTCTTACGACAATTGGGGCCCGCAAGACCTCTCCTCGCCGGCCAAACGGCAACTGCCTGAAGTGCCCGTTGAACGCGGGATGGTTCTCGAGGACGTTCAGTCCGGTTGGGTCGGGGCCGTGACCAGGGTGGAGAAGTCCGGAGGCATGCACATTGTGGTGCTTGAGGACCGTCGGGGTAAGACCAAATCGTTCCGGCTCGGCTTTGGATTCCTGCTGGAGGGCCAAGCAGTGAAACTCCTGCCGCCAGCGCCACGCCCGGCCGCCAAGGGCGCGCCGCAAGCAGGCAGGACGGCATCAGGTTCCGTCCGCGTCGCCGGACAGCGGGCCCAGGTCGCCAAGGCAAGCCGGATCTGGGTGGAAGGCAAGCACGACGCCGAACTCGTGGAAAAGGTGTGGGGAGACGATCTCCGGGTGGAGGGCATCGTCGTCGAGCCCTTGCACGGCGTGGACGATCTCAAGGCGGCCATTGCCGCGTTCTCCCCCGGGCCGGGCCGACGGCTCGGGATCCTCGTGGACCACTTGGTCCCGGATTCGAAGGAGTCGCGGATTGCTGCCGACGCCATGACGCTGCCGGGCGCCACGGGAAACGTCCTGATCGTCGGTCACCCCTATGTGGACGTCTGGCAGGCAATCCGGCCCAAAGTATTGGGGATCGAGCAATGGCCGACCGTCGCGCGGGGCACCGATTGGAAGACCGGCATCCTGAAGTCGTTCGGCTGGCCGCATGAGACGGCCGAAGACATCGGACTGGGGTGGCAAAAGCTTCTGGGCGCCGTCCACAGCTACGCCGATTTGGAAGCCTCTTTGCTGGGTCGCGTGGAGGAAGTCATCGATTTCCTGACCGTTCCCTGATGATTACCTGCCTCGGGCACGGTGGTTGGTCGGCTGATCGCGTGCCGAGCAAGTATTCTGGGACAGCAACACTGCACCGATAGATACTCGAAGGAAGAAACTGTGGCAGACAACGCTCCTGACGATCGGGACGGCGCCTCGGGCCAGTCCCAGTACCACGGCGTTCCTGCCAACGCGCTGCCCTTGACCGCCTCGGAAGACCGGCAGTGGGCAACCCTGGCGCACTTCGGAGGGATCCTCGGCTGCGTGCCTTCGCTCCTGATCTACTTGATCTTCCGCGAACGTGGCCCGTTCACGGCCCAGGAATCCAAGGAGGCGCTGAACTTCACGTTGCCCCCGACGATTGCGGCAGTGCTCGCCAACATCCTGGTCTTGCTCCCGGTGGTGGGAAACCTGTTCGCTGTCCTTGCCACGGGAATCTGGGTCGCAGTGACCTGCTTTTCGGTGTCGGCCGGAATCCGCGTGAACCACGGACAGCCGCACCGCTACCGCTTCAACCTGCGCTGGATCAAGTAGCGGGTCTTCGCGATCCCTGTGCCGGTTCCCGCGCCGGACGTTAGTCCGGAAGGATCCGGCGGACCACGGCATCCGCGAGTAGGCGGCCCTTGAGTGTCAGGACCAGCCGTCCTTGGAAGGCTGCTCCAGGCTCAACCAGGCCGTCCGCGATGAGGCCCGCGACGGCGTGGCGGCCCACCTTGTCGAGGGCATCGACCTGCAGCCCGGTGCCGAGGCGCGCCTCCAGCATGATGCGTTCCACTTCCCGGGTTCCGGCGTCGAGCGTTTCGCGTCCAGCGGCCGGCGAGACCCCGCTACCGAGCCTGTTGGCATAGGCGGTGGGGTGTTTGACGTTCCACCAGCGGACGCCGCCCATGTGGGAATGCGCACCGGGTCCGATTCCCCACCAATCGTCCCCCCGCCAGTAGGCAAGGTTGTGTTTGCACGCCTGTTCCGGTGTGCGGGACCAATTGCTGACTTCATACCAGTCCAGCCCGGCGGCGCTGATCAGCTTATCGGCGAGTTCGTACTTGGCGGCGTGGTCGTCGTCGTCGATCCCGGGCACTTCTCCGCGCCGGATCTGTGCCGCGAGCTTGGTGCCTTCTTCCACGATCAGCGCGTAGGCACTGATGTGGTCCGGACCGTAGGACAAAGCAGTCTCCAAGGACGTCTGCCAATCAGCCATGGACTCGCCCGGAGTGCCGTAGATGAGGTCGAGGCTCACGGCAAGGCCGGCGTCGCGCGCCCACTGGACAACCAAGGGAACCCGGCTGGGTGTGTGCGTACGGTCCAGGACTTTGAGCACGTGCGGGACCGCCGACTGCATGCCAAAGGAAATCCGGGTGAAGCCGGCGTCGGCGAGCAGTTGGAGGGATTCCGGCGTCACGGAGTCCGGATTCGCTTCAGTGGTGACTTCGGCTCCCGCTTCCAGTCCCCAGTGCCCGACGGCGGCCGTCAGGATGCGTGCGAGATCTTCAGCAGGCAGCAGGGTCGGTGTGCCGCCGCCGAAGAACACTGTGCTCAGGGGCCGCTGAGGCAGCCCTGAGGCTTCCATGGCCCGGACGGCGAACTCCACTTCCGAAATGGCAGTGGACGCGTAGGCGTCCTGGGAGGCGCCGCCACCAAGCTCGGTGGCAGTGTAGGTGTTGAAATCGCAGTATCCGCAACGCACGGCGCAGAAGGGTATGTGGACGTACAGTCCGAACTTGCGTGAATCGACGCCGTCGAGCACCTGCGGAGGCAAGAGGCCGTCCGCAGGTGCCGGATCCCCGAGGGGAAGAACGCTAGGCACGGAATTCCCTCCGGGCCCGTCCTGTGCGCGCCGCTCCAGGGTGAGCCTGTCCCGCAGCGTTCCGGGCGAAAAGCCGCATTACTTCTTGGCCTTGTCCTTGGATTCGTCGGTGGTCAGGGCGGCGATGAACGCTTCCTGTGGAACTTCCACGCGGCCCACCATCTTCATGCGCTTCTTGCCTTCCTTCTGCTTTTCCAGAAGTTTGCGCTTACGGGTGATGTCACCGCCGTAGCACTTGGCAAGGACGTCCTTGCGGATGGCGCGGATGCTCTCGCGGGCAATGATCCGCGAGCCGATAGCGGCCTGGATGGGCACCTCGAACTGCTGGCGGGGAATGAGCTCGCGCAGCTTGCCAGTCATCATGACCCCGTAGGCGTAGGCCTTGTCACGGTGGGTGATGGCGCTGAAAGCGTCAACCTGCTCACCCTGGAGCATGATGTCCACCTTGACCAGGTCGGCGACCTGCTCGCCGTCGGCCTTCCAGTCCAGCGAACCGTAGCCTCGGGTCTTGGACTTGAGGATGTCGAAGAAGTCGAAGACGATTTCGGCCAGCGGCAAGCGGTAGCGGATTTCCACGCGGTCTTCGGAGAGGTAGTCCATGCCGCCCATGACGCCGCGGCGGCTCTGGCACAGCTCCATGATGGCGCCCACAAACTCATTGGGCGCCAGGATGGTGGCGGACACCATCGGTTCGCGCACCTCAGCGATCTTGCCCGTGGGGTACTCGCTGGGGTTGGTGACGTGGATGACCCGCTTGTCCTCCAGCGTGACCTCGTACTCAACGTTGGGAGCGGTGGAGATGAGGTCGAGGTTGTACTCGCGTTCGAGGCGCTCACGGGTGATTTCCAGGTGCAGCAGGCCAAGGAAGCCCACGCGGAAACCGAAGCCGAGGGCGGCAGAGGTCTCCGGTTCGTAGACGAGCGCTGCGTCGTTGAGCATCAGCTTCTCAAGGGCATCCCGGAGCACGGGATAGTCCGTACCGTCCAAGGGGTACAAACCGGAGAAGACCATAGGCTTGGCATCGGCGTAACCGGCGAGGGACTCGGAAGCGGGCTTGGCCAGGTTGGTCACGGTGTCGCCGACCTTCGACTGGCGGACGTCCTTCACGCCGGTGATCAAGTAGCCTACTTCGCCGACGCCCAGTCCCTTGGAGGGAGTGGGTTCCGGAGAGCTGACACCGATTTCCAGGAGTTCGTGCGTGGCACGGGTGGACATCATCTGGATCCGCTCGCGCGGGTGCAGCATGCCGTCCACGACACGGACGTAGGTGACCACGCCGCGATATGTGTCATACACGGAGTCGAAGATCATGGCGCGGGCCGCTGCGCTGGGGTCGCCGACAGGGGCTGGAAGATCGCGGACGATCTTGTCCAGGAGGGCCTCCACGCCGACACCGGTCTTGCCGGATACCCGAAGCACGTCCTCGGGGTCGCCGCCGATCAGGTTGGCGAGTTCCGCCGCATACTTTTCGGGCTGGGCGGCCGGGAGGTCGATCTTGTTGAGCACCGGAATGATTGTCAGGTTGTTTTCCATCGCCAGGTAGAGGTTGGCGAGGGTCTGGGCCTCGATGCCTTGCGCCGCGTCCACCAACAGGACCGCACCTTCACAGGCCGCGAGGGAACGGGAAACCTCATAGGTGAAGTCAACGTGGCCAGGGGTATCGATCATGTTCAGGGCGTAGCTGGTGCCGTCAAGTTCCCAAGGCATGCGGACAGCCTGGGACTTGATGGTGATGCCACGTTCGCGTTCGATATCCATGCGGTCCAGATACTGGGCCTTCATGTCGCGGGACTTAACGACGCCGGTGTACTGCAACATGCGGTCGGCCAAGGTGGATTTACCGTGGTCGATGTGGGCGATGATGCAGAAGTTCCGGATGATGGCCGGATCTGTCGCGGCGGGCACCGGTGCGGTGCGGGCCATGGGAGACACGCAGGGTCCTTACTGTCGATACTCACACGGCCGGACTCCGGACTGGCCTGGACCATTCCGGCCGATGCCGCATATCTGAACTAATAGTCTCCCATGAACACGACGCCGCTTGTGCACTGTGATCGGGCGCCGTCGCAATGTGGGAGACGCATGGTGAGCAACTTGATGCGCGACGCGGCATGGCAATGGAAAGTACGGTGGAGCCATGGCATCGGACACACATTTGCTTGGCAGACTCCTCAAAGGCTCCTTGGGCTACCTTCGACGGATCATCGGAGCCCCGGCTGGCGCACCCGCTCGCCCATCCCCGAAAGCCGGGGCCGCGGCGACAGCGAGCCGGACACGAAGCGCAAGCACCGGCGTCGGGCAGCTTTCACGCCCCTATCCGGGCGACTTCAGGGGCGCCGTGTCTCCGCGGTACGCCCCCAACCCCGACGGCAAACCGGACCCCGGAGAAATCGTGTGGTCCTGGGTCCCTTACGAAGAGGATTATTCCCAAGGTAAGGACCGGCCGGTCCTGTTGATTGGGCACGACGGCGGGTGGCTGCTGGGGCTGATGCTGACCAGCAAAGACCACGACAACGGGCTCCATTCAGACGACTACATCGACATCGGGACCGGCGCCTGGGACCCCCAAGGCCGGCCCAGTGAGGTCAAGGTAGACCGGGTAGTTCGCGTCAGTCCGGCGGACGTCCGGCGCGAGGGTGCCGTCCTCGACAAACGCACTTTCCAACTAGTGGCGCGTCGGCTCAACGGGCGACACGATCCGGCATAGACCCGAAATCCCCGGAAAAGCGCCGAGTCTGATAATATTTATGGCTGTGTGTCCGTGCAGGTCGACGGCCACTCATGGTTGGCTGCCATAGGCATCCCCACGCCGCTCAGTCGATGGCCAACCTGAAAACCCTCTAGACCATTTCCGCATTAAAAAGAGAGTTCACACACGTGGCTAATATCAAGTCCCAGAAGAAGCGCATCCTCACCAACGAGAAGGCTCGCCTGCGTAACAACGCTGTCAAGTCTGAGCTGAAGACGGCCATCCGCGCCGTTGCCACCGCCGTTGAGTCCACGGACAAGGATGCCGCTGCAAAGGCTCTTGTTGCTGCCAGCCGTAAGCTGGATAAGGCTGTCAGCAAGGGCGTTATTCACAAGAACAACGCTGCAAACCGCAAGTCGGCGATCTCCAAAAAGGTCAACGCACTCTAAGGTTTTTCCAGTTCGACTGAGCTGAACGCGTGAGGCCGGCACCCATTGGGTGCCGGCCTCAGGTATTTAAGGCTGAGCTACCTGAGACGAGCAGGACGGAGTTCACGATGGCGACGATGACGAAGAGCATCGCAAGGCGCCCGTTCGGGGCAACAAACACCTTCTTTGCAGCCGCAATGTAGATGGCCCCCGCGATGGTGCCGAACAGAATACGCACCCAGGCTTGACCGAGGAGACCGAGCGCTTCGGGCTGCAAAAACAGACCCATGACGAGGACAGTGGCCATGAACGGGATTTGACCTAGAAGAACCCAAAACCAGCTGGCTCCAAAGGTGGGGCCATGTCCTTTGACGATGCCCTTGTATATAAGCCTCAATATGAGGGCTTGCAGAAACGATGCCAGGATACTCCAGGCAATGACGCCTACGCGGAGGAAGGTGAGGAGCACTTCTTGGCTCGAAAACTGGTTGTGTTCGGCATTTTCCGTGGCCAGCCGTCCAATGCTCGGCCCCACAGCGAATTGGGCAGCAGCAGTGTATGCGAGCAGGAGGCAGATGATCCAGACCGGGTTGATCTTCTTCGGGCTCTGCGGTGTGGGCTGATCGGACGTCTTTGGGCTCGTGGAGGTCATGACTTACCTTTCGAGCAGTGCGTGTTCGGCCCACTCGGCCAGGGCAGCCAGGAAGTAGAAGGTAGCTGCGGCGATGAGGACTTCGCACATCTTGTGAGCCACGTGACGCCAACCGTGTTCTCCTCTGACCGTTCCGAGAAGTGTTGGCCAAAATAGGCGTGCCCCGTGGATTGTGAGCGTCCACGCTACGATCTCGAGGGGAACGTGGATCGCGGTGAGCGCAACGGTCTGGTGAAGGCCAACAGCCGCGGTACTGGCAACCAGGCCCATCCCGAGCCAAAAGCCGTTGAGGATCATCATGACGATCGCACCGTAGTGGGTCAGGAAAAGAGCGAGAACAGCCAAGGAAGCGTTGTGCAGAAGTATTCCTGGCGCGCTAATCGAAGTCACGTCACTGCTGCTGCCCCACGTGAAGAGAGAAGCAAAACCTATCCCGCAGGCCATGGCGATCAGAATTTTCAAGGAATCGGTGCCCAGATATGGGAAGTGGGAACGCACGGCCTTGAAAGGAGCGCGAACGCTATTGGTGAGACGACTGCTCATTTTCGCGCTCCTGTTGGGCGCAGTTCGACTGTATCCTTTTGGCGGATCGCGAGATCGTAGTCGGTCCAGTGGTCATCCTCGTGTGTAGCCACGAGGACCAGTCGGCCTCTTCCTACGGCGAGGATTGACTGGCGTGCGACTAAAGAGGCTTGCTGGTCCAATCCGTTAAGGGTCTCGTCGAGAAGTAGGACATCGACGTTCCTGAGTGCCAAAGCTACTGTCAGAACCAGTCGCTGGCGCTGTCCGAGGGATAGGTCTGCGACCTTGGCTGGCATCATCTGTTCCGTCAGAAGATGATGCCCTTCATCTTCCGGCATCTCCGACGTGCCAATCAGCGGCCTGACCATATCCAAGTGTTCTTCTACCGTGAGGTAGTCGAGGGTAAGAAAGTCCGTGTCTAGATAGACCGCCGTGAAGTCCTTTCTCCACCGCTCGATTTCAGTGCACGACGTCGAGATCATACCGCCGAGGAGCTTGAGTAGCGTCGTTTTGCCGCATCCATTCGGCCCTCGAAGCGCAACAACGCCGCGGTCCGGAAGATCTACGGCAGCTCCGTCAAAAATGACGTGGGATCCAAAGGCATGATCGACACGCGCGAGAGATTTCAGGTGTCCTCCGTTTCGGTGGCAGATAGTTCACGCAGCCATGCAGGCGCGTCGTTGAGAACAAGGGCGGCCAAGAGCACAGCCACGAGAGTCAGTCCGCCAGACGCGATGCCAAGCCAAGGACCGTTTGTTGCTTGCGGTGCAGCGGTGCTCAGAATGCCTGAGAACACAACTGCGAGGCCAGCGCAAAGTGCTGCGCCTAAGCCGGCCTTGGATTTCTGCGCCAACTTCGCGACGTGCGAGGCCGGCATAACGGCCGTCCGACGCTGGACGATCAAGGCGTCGATGCTTATCTCGAGAGCGACAAGAGCAGCGAGCAAGACCGCCGCCTGGGTGTACTTTCCCAAAAGGAGGAATACACACAACATAAAGGTCAAGGGTGCGGTTACTACGATCGCAGTTACCAGGCTGCGGATGATGAGGGGCTTTACCCAGGACGGTTTAAGCCTTACTAGGAATAGGGCAAAGCCCAAGGTTTCGGGTGACGAGATCCTTACGAAAGACGATCGATACAGAACTACCCCCGAGAAGAAGACAACGAGAGCAATAAACGGCGCCGTCCACGGCCACGGTGTCATTTCCATGACCGACAAGGCCAAGCTTGACAAGAGAAAAATGCATGCTGCTTTAATTGATAAATCAGTCAGCAACTCACAGCCACGCAGCGCACGGGGATGGGCTGCGACCCAGTATAGAACAGGCGTGGAAGCTGCCGTAAGAACAGTGCCTGCCATGATCAACAACAATTTGTAACCCAATCCAGAGCCTAGGGTGTCATCGACCTCCAACCACCATGCATTCGCAAACAGAAGAATCAGGCTGCTCGCAGATAAGGCAACAATCAAAATAACGAGCACCCGGTTCGCCGTTCTCTTCAGGGGTGCCACGACAAGAAATGATGAGATAACGAGCGCCCCGACGGCTAATAGATTACTAACCTCGTGCCACCGCAGGTTCTGAAGGATGAGCATGCCAGCAAGACCCAGATCCGTAAGGACCAAACCCGCGCGCATCCCAACCCCCAGGGGTGCTGACACGGTGTTCCAGCAACGGTGGGATTGGCTGTAGCGACGCCTCGCTTGTATGAGCGCTACTGCCAACAGCACCGCCGCGATGCTCACCAGGTCAGGAGTGCTTAGCGGAATTCCCAATGTGGCTAACCCAGCTGGCTGGGGCGTCCACACCATACCCACGCCGATGATGAGTAATGTCAACAAATGCCCAAAGATCAGTGCGTTGTTGATGGTCGTAGCGTGAGCTGGAAAGCCTAAACTCGACAGAAGGTCCTGGAACCGATGGGACCTGCGCCGAAAATCGTTTGTGAAGGTGGCCTTGCACCCGGAGAGGACCACAGCGTATACACGAGTACGTCTTTGGGTGACGTCAGGCGAGTTCATTGTGGCCTTCTCATGGGCTGGTACGTAAGTGTTAGCGGTTTACCATGCAACGAACTGCTTCAGCGCCCACTTCTTGGCCAGACCAAATTTTCGCCATCTTCCATGTGAGTGAGCCGTTGGTGCGGCTCCGGCTCTCAACGGGAGTTGACATGAATGTTCCTTTCATACAGTGATTTTCGTAGTCACCCGTCCGGCATCTCAGAGGGCTGACACAGCGGGCTCGTCATCCGGAGGAAGGACTTCCCCACGGCGAAATCTACGGTCAAAAAGACCGCCGAGGTAGCCGTTTGCCTGAATTTGAGTGGTCATTGCCCGAAATTGAGTAGTGATTGCCGCGGAATTGAGTGGGTAGCCAGGCCGCCTATGAGTGTGCCGCCTGTGAGTGTTATGCGTGCGACGCGCCGGGTTCCGGCATCAGGGTATTTAGGACTTCGGGGTTCGACTCACGACGCGCAAATGGACTAGCGACGCAGGGGATTCGGGCGTCGCCAGGAAATGTGCGTGTCGCCCAACAATATGGGTGTCACGCGTGGGCTTAGCGGCCTCGGGCCGCGTTCGAAATGACCGTGACGGCGTGCTCTACCGCGTACACGGGATCCCGGGAGAGGCCCTTTACTTGGGCATCCGCTTCTGCCGTGACTTGGATGGAACGGATCAGGCCTTCAGGGGTCCAACGCCGGACGTCCCGCTGGGCTTGTTCCACCAGCCATGGCTGCATGCCAAGCTGCTTGGCGATCTGTGCCGACGACCCCTGGGCTCCTGCAACCTTGGCCAAGGTGCGGAGCTTCGCGGCAAGGGCGGCCACCAGCGGCACCGGGTCAACCCCAGTGGCAAGGGCATGCCGGAGGCTGGACAGGGCCTGCGGCCCGTTGCCGGCCATGGCGGCGTCCGCAACCTTGAATGCCGTGGCTTCCACGCGGCCGCCGTAGTAGCGCTCCACTGTGGCTGCGTCGACCGCGGTGGTAGCGTCCGCGATGAGCTGGTTGCATGCGGCAGCGAGCTCGGAGAGGCTGGCGCCGACCGCATTGACGAGGGCCTGGACGGCTTCCGCCTCGATGCGGCGGCCGCCTGCCTTGAATTCCGAGACGACGAATGCTGTTTTCTCGGCGTCCTTTTTCAAGGGTTGGCAGTCCACCACCGGCCATCCAGAGGACTTGATGGCGTCCAGGAGTTTCTTTCCGCGCACTCCGCCACCGTGGCGAAGGACCAACACGACGTCGCTCTCCGGTTGGGCTACGTATTTCAAGGCATCGGCAAGGAAGGCATCGGTCATCGACTCGAGGCCCTCGATCTCGATAAGTTTGGCCTCGTCGAACAGCGACGGCGTGACCGCCATTGCGAGGGAACCGGACTCGTAGCTTCCGGCATTGAGCTTGCTGATTTCCACTTCCGGTGCTGCGGCCCGCACCTGAGAGCGGATCCGATCCATGGCACGGATTCCGAGGTATTCCTCAGGGCCGGTGATAAGCACTACCGCGGACGGGGTAACGTCCCGCCAGCTGGCGGTGTTTGCCGCGGAAGTTTTAGCCTTGGAGACCTGGGCAGCAGCCAACGTTGCTTCCTTCCAGAAGGGTTTTTGCAGAATCCCAGTCTCCCACGTTCAGCGTCCAGGGCGGTGATCCTCATACGCGCGGCCCGCCTACGGGGCGGCGGCGAGACCCGGAATGGGCCTTGGCCCGTCGACGCCGGACGACCGACTCCCCCGCGGCCATGAGCAACACCAAGCGGCGGTGCAACGACAGTACAGCTGAGCCCGCCAACGTCGGATGCAGGACCAGCCACACAATCAGGATGGTCACAACAGACCAGAGAAGCATGGTGGCGATTCCCGTTGGACCTTCAGGCCACGGCAGGGCCGCTCCCGGAAGTCCTGCGAAGAACCTGGCGATTGCCGCCACGATTTCCGCGCTGGCCCCGGCGATGGCCATGGGAATGACCGAAAGCCAGGGAATCAGCGGAACGAGGGGAACCGCAATGGTTCCCAGGATCGTCACGGGTGCGACAAACGGGGCGACTGCGATATTGGTCGGCAATGAGTAGCCGGAGAATTGGGGTTGCAAGGCCACGATGACCGGGCTGCACAGAAGTTGTGCGGCCAAGGGGACCGCGACGGCGGAGGCTAGCCAGGAAGGCACCCACGTCGGAGCCCAGGAGGCGATGGGCCGTGCCAACAGGACAATTCCCAGGGTAGCGAGGACAGACAAGAGAAACCCCACACTCGTACCAAGTGAGGGGTCCAGGATGAGCAGGCCAGTGACCGCGAGGCAGAGAAAGCCCAGGCTCCGGCCCCGCCGGCCACTACTCAGCGCGGTGAGGCCGATAGCACCCATGACTGCCGCCCTCAGGACGCTCGCGTCCGGTCCGACCATCATGACAAAGGCCGCCAAGCAAGCAAGGGCCACGATTGCCGCGACTCCCCTGGCAAGCCGAAAGCTCCTCGCGAGGAGCACCAGGCCGCCAAGAATGAGGCTGCAGTTTGCACCACTCACGGCGGTGAGGTGGGTGGTGCTGGTGGTCTTCATCGCGGCCTCCAGGCCTTCGTCCAGACCGGTGGTGTCGCCCGTGACCATTCCTGGTAGGAGTCCGGCGGCGTCGCCCTGCAACCACTCGGCGGCGGAACTGAATTGCTTTTTCAATTGCGCTGGACCTTGGGGAATGTTGGCAGATCCCCCCGTCTGGTGCCTTGCTTCCGTCTTGCGCCGCGAGTCCGGCCGCATGGGTGGGGTGGCGGCGGCAAGGACACCGGCCTCGACCTGTCCTGGCTTTGCCGGCTTCAGCTTGCCGGCGGTTCGTACCTCCTGTCCCTTGACGACCTGGTCCCAACCTTCGCCTCCGGTCAGCAGAATTCTTGTGCGGGTGCGGATCAACATGCCGTCGGCCGCCATATCAATCACTTCGGCGGGTACGGCCCACCGTCCCGATCCACGTGAGTCCGTGCCAAATTCGCGGGGATCACCCACGATTAACACATGAATGACAACCGAGTCGCGCGCCGCCGCAGCGTCGGCAACCGGACCGTCCTGGCGCGGTCCGGCCTGCGTCGCGGCGTGGGCGGCCACGGCTGCGGCAAACAAGCACGCAACAGCCAACGTGGCAGGAAAGGTCCTCAGGCTTTGAGGGGCCACGGCCCGAGCGCTGAGAAGAAGACACGCGGCGACGGCCAAAGCCACGCACACAACTCCCGTCCACAGCGGAGGTAGATAGGCGGAGGCAAGGGAAACAGCCCACGTGAGAATGGCAGAGGGGGCCAGTCGAAGGTCCACGCGCCCCGGGCCCGCCTTGGTTCCGCTCACCCTAGACCGTCACCAAGGGCAGAAGGGATTCCATCATCTTGGGACCAACACCATCCACTGCATCGAGGTCCTCCACGGAAGCGAACGGACCGTGTTGCTGCCGCCATTCGACGATCCGTTTTGCCAGGACGGGGCCGACCTTCGGCAAGGTATCCAGTTCCTCAGCGGTCGCGGTGTTGAGATTGACTTTGCCACCGGCAGAAGTCCCGGCCCCGGTGCCACCGGCCGTTGGGGCACCGCCGACTGGTCCCGCAAGCTGCGACGGAGCCGCCTCCCCTATCCTCGGAACATGAATCTTCGCCGAGTCCTCGACGACGGCGGCAAGGTTGAGGCTGTCCAACTCGGCTGTTGGATCCGCACCACCAGCTGCAGCGATCGCATCGAATACCCGCGCACCGGCGGGCACCCTGACGATCCCGGGATTCTTCACCGCACCCGCGACGTGCACGATAAGTAACTGGGCGCCGTCGGGAGATTCCGGAGCCCCGTTGACACCGGCTTTTCCGCTACCCGTGCCCGCTTCCGGAGTTCCTCCCGCATGTGAACTTCGGACGAGAGGCGCAATGGTCGGCTGCCCGGACCACGACTGCCAGAAGAACCAAACCACCACCAGCAAACAAGGCAAAGCCAACAACACGGCCACGCGCCATGGTGTGCGCCACCGAAGCCGCGATGGAGATCCTGCTTCTTCGGACAAGTCTTCGGTGGCTGACTGCGCTCCAGCATCGTCCATACCCGATGCGGATGCCATCAAGGTACCCATCGGAAGCAAAGGTTCCGTCTTGTTGTCGTGCCTCGGTTTCGCGACCGCCTCGTCGTCCGGCGTTGGCGCAAGACGGACAGCGAATCGGAGCCGGGCGGCACTCGCAGCGTCGTCCGCGGGTGAAGCTCGGTTCCTACGTGGCATATCCACGAGCCTAGAACTTCCATGCTCGCAGCTGCAGCCCGGATCGGTGCTATGTGGACAGGGCCGCCGCAGAGTGCCTGTGGAGGATCAGTGGCCGCATGACACGGCCCAAGGCGGGCTCATATTTGGAAGTAGTGGTTTCTTCGGGGTTTCCGGTCCGGGTCGGTGTGGGGTGGCGGGATGAACCAGGGCACGCCTGTTTGGACTTGGATGCGCCAGTCTTCCTTGTGGATCAGGTGATGGTGGTGGCTGCAGAGCAGCGTGCCGTTGGCGGCGCTGGTGGGTCCGCCGCGGGACCAGTACTCGATGTGGTGGGCCTCGCACCACGGGGCCGGCATGGTGCACCCGGGGAAGGCGCAGCCCTTGTCCCGCGCGGTGATGGCTTTGCGCAGGTGCGGCGGGAAGATCCTTGAGGCCCGGCCGATGTCCAGGACCTGGCCCTCGCCGCCCAGGACCACGGGGATGATGTCCGCGTCGCAGGCGAGTCTGCGCAACGTGGCTGCCGGGACGGGCCCGGTGAACGTCAAGGACCCGGTGCCGCCGCCTTGCCGGGGGTGGTTGAACAGGGCGGGCTGCCTGGGTGAAGACTGCCCGAAGGGTGAAGGTTGTCCGGCCTGTGAAGCTTGCCCGGGCTGGGGATGCCGGTGGTCGTGGGGGAAGAGGTCGCGGTGGTTGATGGTGGCCAGGATCTGCGGGCGGTGCCCGCCCGCGGCGGGCAGGGACCCCGTGGCCAGGGCGAGCCGGCAGGCGCCGACCAGACCGTCCAGCAGCTTCTGCGCCCTCGACCGCGGCTCCAGCGCCCCGGCACTCTCGGACGAATCGCCGGACGGTGACGGATCTACGCATGGTTCGCCGGATGCCTCGGCGGATGCCTTGCCGCATGCTTCCGCGCAGGCAGGAACCGCGCTGACCTGACCGGCGCCCTGGGCTGCTGTGCCCTGGGGTGTGCGGGTGCGGGGGTTGGCAGCGGTGTTCATGACCGTGAGCAGGTGCTCGTATTGCTCGGTGGTGGCGAAGATCTCCACGTGTTGGAGCCCGTGCTTGGGGCGGCGCAGGAACGCTCCTTGGTGGTGGCGCAGGGATTCTTCGGACGGTTCCGGGCCGTCCTGGTCGATCGCGTCGACCCAGCGCCGCGCCAACCTGGCCAGGAAGTCCTGGTCGTTTTCCTCCGCGGTGCGGACCAGGGCGTGTTCCATCTCCGCGGCCTTCTCCGGGCCGCACAGCGGTCGGACCTTCGCCACGGCCGTCGTGATGATCCCGGCCGGGCGGGACCCGATCACGCCGGACGCCAGCGCCGCGGCGGTTTCCTCATGCCGGGCAGGGACCGTTTCTCCGGTCAGGCCGCGGCCCGGCAGCAACTCCCGGGCCAGCGCAAGCCGGCGGCCGGCCTCGGCGGTACTGATCCGCAGCAACGACCGCAGGTGCTCGGCTGTGGACCTGAACTCCCCGCCCCGGCCGCTTCCAGCCTGCGCGGAGCCGGCGGCGCCATCCTGCCCGGAGCCGGCGGCACCATCCTGCGTGTCCGTGGGGGCTGGCGTGGTCCCGGACGTCCAGCCCGCGCCGGAGCCGGTCTCCGCATCGGCAGCCCAGCCTGTCGTCCAGCCCGTGGTCCGGCCCGACCCGGCGGCGGGTTCTTCGTTACGGGCCCGGTCCAGCCCTGCAGCGGCGAGCAGTTGGAGATAATCCATGGTGCGGGAGAGTGTCTCCACCCCGGACGCGAACGCGACGGCCTCCTGGAAACCCAGCCGTCCGACGTCGTCGGCCGCCTTGCCGGCCAGCGACCTCACTGCCTCCACGGCCCCGTCCAGGGCAGCCTGCGGCCCGTCCCGACCGCCCGGATCCACCAACGCCAGTCCGCCCGGACGCCCGCCCGGAACCCCGGCAAAACGCAGACCACGGCCATGATCGGACACCCCGAAATACCCGCGGGACGCAGGGCCCTGCCGAGTGTCGAAGTATCCGATCGCTTCCATGGCAACACTCTGCCACGAGGGTACGACAGTATAAGGCCGTCGCTCAGGACTTCGGCTCACGGCAACCTCCGCGTAGCCGGATACGTTGCCTCATGTGAAAACCTCCGCGTCGCGGCGTCGTTCGCAAGTGTGGCGGCAGTTGGGGGTTATGCCTTTTCCGTGGAGCTAACGATGGCCCGGCAACAAGCTCTGCCGAATGGGATGACGCCATCTCGGCGTTTGTGAGATCGACCTGAAGGGCCAGGCTTTGTATGAGAGCATCCACGCCGGAAAGGTTTTGCGCGTTCGCTGGCGAGTTTCCGGTTATAGTCGCTGCGCTCATCCGCACCAGCAGTCCGCCCTGTTCGTCGGTCAGCTCAAGCTCCCGGTCCCGGCGCAGCAGCGGCACCAGGACAGGCAATGAACGCCGCCTTCAAACGCATCAAGCCCGGAGCCCTCTCACAGAAGATCCGCGCTCGACCGGCAACTGGAAACACTGGCCCTGACTAAGAAGCCAGCACCCCTCAAACCCGTCAATCGCGCCTGGAACAGCGAGCCATGGCAACACTCTGCCAGGAGGGTACGACAATATAAGGCCGTCGCTCAGGACTTCGGCTCATGGCAACCTCCGCGTAGCCGGATACGTTGCCTCATGTGAAAACCTCCGCGTCGCGGCGTCGTTCGCAAGTGTGGCGGCAGTTGGGGGTTATGCCTTTTCCGTGGAGCTAACGATGGCCCGGCAACAAGCTCTGAAGAAGGCGCTGCTCAAGCCCCAGCTCCCGTTCCGCACCCCGGCCGAATGGGATGACGCCATCCCGGTGTTTGTGAGATCGACCTGATGGGCCAGGCTTGGTATGAGAGCATCCACGCCGGAAAGGTTTTGCGCGTTCAGCGGCAGCCCGCCCGCAGTTACGGTTCGCTCCGCATCGTGTTCGCCTGATCCGTTGTGGCTCCCGCAGTGCCGCTGAGGAGCGTTCAGGCGCCAGGGGTACTGCTTTCCCCGACAACCACGGCCAAAACGCCGAGCCCCGCGTGGGCCGCGAGAACGGCAGGCAGGGTACTGATCTGCGCAGGCGGGCAACCGCGGCAGTTCTCTCCCAGCCTGGCCGCGAGGCGCTCTGCCTCTGCCAGATTCCCAAAATGGTGCACGGCGAGCCGCGATTGTCCTGCAGGCCGGGAATTGACATCCGCAGCAACGATTTCTTCAAGCCGGGCAACGGCCTTGGCAGCCGAGCGCACCTTCTCGAGCGGCACGATCTTGCCGTCGTCGACCGCGAGGATCGGCTTGATGGACAGCATGGCCCCGAGCCACGACGCAGCAGCGCCGATTCGGCCGCCGCGCCGGAGCTGCTCAAGGCTCGGCACATAGAAGTAGACCTTGGTGCGGCTCAATCGTTCCTCGGCAAAGTGACGGACTTCGGCTGCCGAACGGCCGTCTGCGGCCGCAACCAGTGCGCTTTGGACGCCCATCCCTAGCGCCATTCCCACGGTGCGGGAGTCAATGACTTCGACGGGGATCGAGACGCGCTGCGCGGCCATCCGCGCTGAATCGGCGGTGCCGGACAGTCCGGCGGAAATGTGGATGGAGACGACGGCTTCGAAACCGCGATCCCGGGCGGCGAGATAAGCCTGCTCGAACTGGCCGGGTGAGGGTCTGGAAGTCTTCACGGACGATCCCGCCGCCAGGGCCAACGCTAGCGTCTGGGTGATGTCGTCCTCCCCTTCGCCGTAGATCTCCTCGCCCACCATCACGGGCATCGGCACGACAGCGAGGCGGCCGTCGGCGACGAACGCCTTGACCCATTCGGCCGGTAGCGCGGCAGCCGAATCGGTGACGACGGCGGTGCGCACGACGGCGGGCGCCGGCTCGGTTCCGGCGCGGCCCGGCGTCGTGGATTGGCGCAGGCGGGCCAAACGTTCCTTGAGCCACAACCATGCGGGTGGTTCGCGGTCCGTCAAGGGAGCCTCCTGGAGCTGGTGGCTGGCCGCCGGCAAGCGCCGGCGGCCGGTTCCCGGCTAGGCCGGGACGATGTTGACCAGTTTAGGCGCGCGCACGATCACCGTGCGGATGCCGCGGCCATCGAGTGCTCGTTGCACGTTTTCGCTGGCCAGGGCGAGTTCGCGCAGGGCGTCCTCACTGATGTCCGGAGAAACGTCCAAGCGGTCACGGACCTTGCCCTGGACCTGCACGACAGCCGTCACGGTGTCCTGGACAAGAAGTGAGGCATCGTGGGAGGGCCAACCGGCGTTCGCCACCGAGGCCGGGTGGCCCAGCTGGTTCCAGAGGTCCTCGGCCGTGTACGGCGCGAAGAGGCTCAGGATGACTGCGACGGCTTCCACGGCTTCACGGACAGCGGGGTCCGCGCCACCGGCACCGGAGTCGATCGTTTTGCGGGTCGCGTTGACGAGCTCCATCAGCTTGGCCACCACGACGTTGAACTTGTTGTTGTCCAACAGATCAGCGGCGTCGGCGATGGTCCTGTGGGTGACGGTGCGCAGCGCGCGGTCACCAGTGGAGGCATCGACGCCGGGCTCGCTTGCCACGTCCTGGCCAAGGCGCCAGGCACGGGCAAGGAACTTTGCCGAGCCCGACGGCGAGACGTCCGCCCAGTCGACGTCGTCCTCCGGCGGGGAAGCAAAGACCATCGTCAAGCGGACGGCGTCGACACCGAACTTGTCCAGTTGCTCGCCAAGATCCACCCCGTTGCCGAGGGACTTGCTCATGGCCTTGCCGCCGTTGAGGACCTGCCCCTGGTTGAGCAAGGCGCTGAAGGGTTCGTCCGCGTCAAGCAGGCCCATGTCGTGGATGACCTTGGTGAAGAAGCGGGCGTAGAGCAAGTGCAGGATCGCGTGCTCCACGCCTCCCACATACTGGCCGACCGGCATCCAGTCGTTGATCTTGGCGGGATCGAACGGTCCCTCGGTGTAGTGCGGGGAAACGAAGCGCAAGAAGTACCAGGACGAGTCAACGAACGTGTCCATGGTGTCCGTGTCGCGCTGGGCGGCCCGTCCGCAGTTCGGGCACTCGACGTTGACCCATTCCAGTGCCGCGGCGAGAGGAGACGTGCCCCTCGGCGACAGCGCCTCGCCGCGCAGGTTTTCGGGCAGAGTGACAGGGAGTTGATCGTCCGGCACCGGCACCTCGCCGCATTCGGCGCAGTGGATGATGGGGATCGGGGTACCCCAGAAACGCTGGCGGCTCAGGAGCCAGTCGCGCAGGCGGAAGTTGACGAATTTCTCCCCTGTGCCCAACTTCTCCAGGATGTCGATGGCTGCGGGGATGGCTTCGGCCTTGGACAAGCCGTCCAGTTCGCCGGAGTTCATCAGGGTGCCTTCGCCGGCGGTCGCAACGCCGGTCTCCGCCGGGTCTTCCCCGCCGGTGTTCAGGACCGGCCGCACGGGCAGGCCAAAGGCGCGGGCGAAGTCGAGGTCGCGCTGGTCGTGCGCGGGTACTGCCATGATGGCGCCCGTGCCGTAGTCGGCGAGCACGTAGTCGGCTGCCCACACGGGCAGTTTTTCGCCGTTGAGCGGGTTGATGGCGTAGCGGCCGGTGAACACGCCGGTCTTCTCGCGCTCAGTGGACTGGCGTTCGATGTCGGACAGGGCCTTGACCTTTTCGCGGTAGGCCATGAGGGAGTCGTGGTGTTCGGGTGTGACCAGGTCCAATGCCAGGTGCGCGTCCGCGGCGACGACGAAGAACGTAGCACCGTACAGGGTGTCCGGTCGGGTGGTGAAGACAGTGACTTCGCGCTCGGCGCGGCCGTCCGTGGCTTCGATGGCGAACCGCACGTGTGCGCCCTCGGAGCGGCCGATCCAGTTCCGCTGCATCGCCAGGACGCGCTCGGGCCAGTGTCCCTGGAGCTCGGACATATCGTCCAGCAGGCGGTCGGCGTAGTCGGTGATCTTGAAGTACCACTGGTTCAGGGACTTCTTCGTGACAGGGGTCCCGCAGCGTTCGCACGCGCCGTTGACCACTTGTTCGTTCGCCAGGACGGTCAGGTCCTTCGGGCACCAGTTGACGGGCGAATCCTTGCGGTAGGCCAGCCCGCGCTCGTAGAAGCGCTTGAACAGCCACTGCGTCCAGCGGTAGTACTCCGGGTCCGAAGTGTGCAGCCGACGGGACCAATCGGCAGAGATCGCGTAACGCTTGAACGATGCGGCCTGCGTGTCGATGTTGGCGTACGTCCACTCGCTGGGGTGTGCGTTGCGCTTGATGGCGGCGTTTTCCGCGGGCAGTCCAAAGGAGTCCCAGCCGATGGGGTGCAGGACGTCGAAACCCTTCTGGCGGAGGTACCTCGCCACGACGTCACCCATCGCGAAGGCCTCGGCGTGGCCCATGTGGAGGTCGCCTGAGGGGTAGGGGAACATGTCCAGGACATAGCGCCGCTCGCGGGAGCCGTCGTCAACAGGGGTGAAGACTTTGAGGTCTTCCCAGACCTGCGGCCACTTGGCCTCCATCGAGGCGAAGCTGTAGACACCCTCCTCGGGCGTCTCGCCTGCCACTGTCGACTGTGCTCCGGTTTCTGTCTCCGGCTGAACGCTCACTGCTGCCCTCTTCTGTTCTTCCATGACGGTTTTGCCTCCTGCTCCGGGTCCCGGAAGGTCCCGGACACACAAAAGCCCCTCGACAAGGAGGGGCGGCCGCTCGGTTCGCGATGATCTAAATCGACGAATACCGGGCGGCTAGCTAAGCAGAAGGATCGCACGCATAAAACTACTCTAGCGCACCACAGTGAGCGGACCGTGTTTCGAGGAAGATGGCCCGGTCGCCGCGGTGACTGACCCGCGTTTCGATGGGGCGGCCCCTCGCCCGGGTGTGGTGGGCACCGCGAAGCGAGCGGGGCAGGGGCCGCCCCATCGAAACAGGTGAGGCGGCCCCTCCACCGAGGTGAGGCCTACTTAACGTCCTCGTCCACCCAATCCATGGACTTGGTCACAGCCTTCTTCCACAGGCGCATCTGCCGCTCCTGCTCTTCGGCCGGAAGCTGCGGCTCCCAGCGCTTGTCCTCGCCCCAGTTTGAGCTGAGTTCGCCGAGGTCCTTCCAGAAGCCGACGGCGAGGCCTGCAGCGTAGGCGGCACCCAGGGCCGTGGTTTCCACGACCTTCGGACGGACCACGGGCACGCCGAGGATGTCGGCCTGGAACTGCATGAGCGCCTCATTGGCGACCATTCCACCGTCGACCTTCAACTCGGTCAGCGGAACGCCCGAGTCCGCGTTGACGGCGTCGAGCACTTCGCGGGTCTGGAATGCGGTGGCCTCGAGTGCCGCGCGGGCGATGTGGCCCTTGTTCGCAAAACGGGTCAGGCCAACGATGGCTCCGCGGGCGTCGGCGCGCCAGTACGGGGCGAACAGTCCGGAGAACGCCGGCACGATGTAGACGCCGCCATTGTCCTCGACGCCGGCAGCCAGCGTCTCGACTTCGGGAGCGGAGCTGATCAAGCCGAGGTTGTCGCGGAGCCACTGGATCAGTGAACCCGTGACGGCGATGGAGCCTTCCAGCGCGTAGTGCGGTTTCGCGTCGCCCAGCTTGTAGCCCAGCGTGGTCAGCAGGCCGTTCTTCGAGTGGACGATTTCTTCGCCCGTGTTGAAGATCAGGAAGCAGCCCGTGCCATAGGTGTTCTTGGCTTCGCCGGCCTGGAACGCCGCCTGGCCGAAGGTTGCCGCTTGCTGGTCGCCCAGGATGCCCGCGACGGGTACTTCCCGCAGCAATTGCGAGGTGTGCACCGTGCCGTAGACCTCCGAAGAGGACTTGATGGCGGGCATCATCGATGCGGGCACCCCGAAGGTGTCCAGGATGTCCTGGTCCCATTGCAAGGTGTCGAGGTCCATGAACATGGTGCGCGAGGCGTTAGTGACGTCCGTGGCGTGCACGCCGCCGTCGACGCCGCCTGTCAGGTTCCACAGGACCCAGCAGTCGGTGTTGCCGAAGATGAGGTCCCCGGCTTCAGCCTTGGCCCGCGCACCTTCGACGTTGTCCAGGATCCACTTGATCTTGGTGCCGGAGAAGTAGGTGGCCAAGGGCAGGCCGACCTTCTGCTTGAAGCGCTCGGGTCCACCGTCCTGGGCCAGCTCGTCCACGATTGGCTGTGTGCGGGTGTCCTGCCAGACGATCGCATTGTAGATGGGTTCGCCCGTGTTCTTGTCCCACACGACGGTGGTTTCGCGCTGGTTGGTGATGCCGACGGCGGCGATGTCGTGCCGGGTCAGGTTCGCCTTGGAGAGCGCCGAGCCAATGACCTCGCGGGTGTTGTCCCAGATTTCAACCGGGTTGTGCTCCACCCATCCGGCCTGGGGGAAGATCTGCTCGTGCTCCATCTGGCCGGACGAAACGATGTTTCCCGAGTGGTCGAAAACGATGGCACGCGAGCTGGTGGTTCCCTGGTCAATGGCGATGACGTATTGCGACATTTTGACGTCCTTGTCTGCTTGCTTTGGTAGTTGCGGGAAAAGTTTCTGAGCGGTTTGCTATTTGGCGACAGTGGCCATGATCGGTATTGAGTGGGCGACGAGTCCGGCGATGGTTCCACCCAGGAGCGGGCCGACGATCGGAACCCAGGAGTAGGCCCAGTCGCTGGAGCCCTTGCCCTTGATCGGCAGAATGGCGTGGGCGATGCGCGGACCGAGGTCACGGGCCGGGTTGATGGCATAGCCCGTGGGGCCGCCAAGGGATGCGCCGATACCCACGACGAGCAATGCCACTGCGAGCGGCCCGAGGCCGGACGGAGTGCCGCCGAAGGTCAGGATCACGAAGACCAGCACGAAAGTGCCGATGATTTCCGTGACGAGGTTCCAAGGGTACGAGCGGATAGCCGGTCCCGTGGAGAACACCGCGAGTTTGCTTGCTGCCAGCGGCTCGGCGTCGAAGTGCTGCTTGTGGGCGAGCCAGGCGAAGATGGCGCCGAGAAAGGCGCCGGTCAGTTCTCCACCGAAGTAGGTGAACGTGGACGCCGCGCTCACGGCTACCCCTGGGGCGAACTCGGCCTTGCCGTCAACCAAGAGGCCAAGCGTGACGGCCGGGTTCAGGTGCGCGCCGGACATGGCCGCCACGTATACGCCGGCGAATACTGCGATGCCCCAGCCAAAATTCACCATCAGGAACCCGCCGTTGTTACCCTTTGTGCCCTTGAGCGCGACGTTTGCCACAACGCCACAGCCTAGGAGGGTAAGCATGCCGGTTCCGAACACTTCGGAAAGGAAAACAATTCCGAGAGACATCTTTGACTCCTCATTTTCTTCTGTTGTCAGCCCTGCAGGTTTTGTTGGGGCCGTTGGGCCGGCGTCTGTTAGCGCCGGCCCGGTTGCGGTCATCCCTCACGGAGCGGAAGACCGCAACCCTTGTGTCCAGGCTTCTTGGCCGGAACAATCAAGCTGATGTGACGTACATTACGTTCATGCGACGAGGCTGTGAACAGTCACGCCATGAAAACGCAGAAGCACCTCCTGTGCATGCTGGATTTCCGCTTCACGCTGCGCTGCATCCCAGCCAAGCTGCGTGGCGAGGACCTCGGCGATTTCGTTCAGGAGCTCTCCCGTCACGAGGCCGCGGAAGGCCAGTGAGGTGCGGCGGATGAGGACATCCACGAGGTGCCCGATCTGTTCGTTGGCAGCCATGAACTCAAGCTCCCGGACGCTGAGCTCATTCGTGGAGCGCAGTTTCCGGTCCTCCCCCGCCTTGAGATAGGCAATGACGTCCTCAGCACGGGTGCCATAACGGGTGAGCAAACCGCCGACCCGGTCGGCGCCGAGACCGGGAGCCATGTGCTTCTTGACCCAGTCCTGGATTCCGTCTTCGCTATCAGGGAAACCCAAGCCGCCTCCGATGGCGAGTTTCGCCGTCGAGACCTTCCGTTCCATGCCCAGCTCCCGGAGGACGTCGTTGCTCAGGTGTTCGGCGAGGGCCCGGAACGTGGTCCACTTTCCGCCGATCAATGAAAGTACGACGGCGGCCTTGCCGCCTTGGGCGGCCGCAGGACCGGAGGCGTCCCGCTCCCTTCGCTCGATACGGTAGTCGCGTGACACGAAGCCCGGCTGGGTGTCGTCGTGGCGCGGAAGCGGGCGGACGCCGGCGAAGCTGTAGACGATATGGCTGCGCTCAACCTTGATGGACGGGAAGACATGCCCGACGAGGTCGAAGAAGTAGTCGATCTCGGCTTCGGTGCACACGGCATCCTGGGCCATGTCGGCGTCGACGTCGGTGGTGCCCACCAGGACGCGGTCACCCATCGGGTAGATGAGCACGATCCGCCCGTCCGTGTGTTCGAAGAAGATCTCTCGGCCTCCGCAAGCTGAGAGCAATTCCGGGTGGTCCAGGACAATGTGGGAACCCTTGGTTCCTCCCATGAAGCGGCTCGCGGCACCCATTGCCTCGTTGGTGAGATCCACCCAGGCGCCGGTGGTGTTGACGATAACGTCAGCCTGGAAGCTGAATTCCTCGCCCGTGAGCTCATCGCGCAGCAAAACAGCGCTCGGTGAGTCAGCGGTGGAGTCCATCGAAACAGAGTCCATCGAAACAAGGGAGACGTAGTTGCTGGCCCGGGAGCTGCCGCCCGGCAAACCGCTTCCGATACCCGCCTTTTCACCGTCCTGCAGCACATCGAGCGTCAGTCGCTCAGGGTTGTGCACGGACGCGTCAAAGTACGTGGCTGCGTATTTGATGCCGGGGTGCAATCGCGGCAACTCGGCCAAGGCCTTCTCCTTGCCACGGAACTGATGGCGGGGGACACTGCCGCCATCGCGGGAGAAGAAGTCGTACATGCTCAGTCCGAGCTTGATGAGGAACGCGCCGCGCTCCTGCGGCTTGCCTTGCTTGTGCGTGAGGAAGCGTGTGGGGGCGGAAAGTATCCCGGAGAAGGTACTGAAGATGGGGATGGTTGTCTGCAACGGCTTCACGTAATGGGGGGCGATCTTCAAAAGCCGGTTGCGCTCCACCACCGATTCCTGAACGAGGCGGAATTCGCCGTTCTCGAGGTAGCGGATTCCTCCATGGATCATGTGGGATGAGGCTCCGCTGGCGCCCTGGCAGTAGTCACCGCGTTCCACGAGGGCGACGTCCACGCCTTGCAACGCCAAATCGCGGAATGTTCCGACGCCGTTGATGCCGCCGCCGATGATCAGCACCTGGGCTTGCGGGCGTTCGCGAAGTGCCGAAGCCGAGGCCCGACGGGGTGATCCTGCTGCGGAACCGGAATTGCTGGTGTATCCCAAAACTGCTCCTTTGGGCTTTGGTTTGTGCGCTGCATCACTTGACGTCGCACCTTGCACAACTATTCTTCGAAAGAATGGAAAATGAAATCAAGCTACTTGCACAAACGTGCAGAACGGAACTGAGATGCCACGATCACGACATTCCGAGGCCCTCCGGGCAGCACAGATGTACTACCTCCAGGACCTCACCATGGACGCCATTGCGCGCGAACTTCGGACCTCGCGTTCGACGGTCTCCCGGCTGCTGTCATCGGCCCGCGAGTCGGGACTGGTCCAGATCCAGATCCGTAGTCCCCTGGATTCCGCCCCGGAACTGGAGCGTATGATCCGCAACCACTACGGCGTCGATGTGCATGTGGTGCCCGTCCTGGACACCTTGAACGAGGCGGAAACCCTTGACCGGGTGGCGACCCAAGCCGCACGGACCATTGGTCCCTTGGTCGATTCCAACGCCATTATCGGAGTGGCCTGGGGTGCGACCATCAGCGCCGTCAGCAGGCACCTGACCCGCAAGATCACGCACGGCAGCACTATCGTGCAACTCAACGGCGCCGGCAACATGCAGACCACCGGCATTACCTACGCCAGCGACATCATGCGCCGATTCGGCATCGCCTATGGTGCGCGGGTAGAGCAGTTCCCGGTGCCCGCCTTCTTCGACCATGCCTCCACGAAGACCGCTATGTGGAATGAGCGCAGCGTCCAACGGGTGCTCGACCTCCAGGCCAGGATGAGCATCGCCATCTTCGGTGTCGGGTCGGTGCATTCGGACTATCCCAGCCACGTTTACGCAGGCGGCTACCTCGATGAAACCGACCTTAACCTGTTGGCCAGCTCGGACGTCGTGGGCGATGTCGCCACGGTTTTCTTCCGCGCCGACGGATCCTCCGACGGCATCACCCTCAACGAACGGTCCACCGGCCCAAGCCACGAGCAACTACGGCAGGTCCGTCGCCGAATCTGCGTCGTCTCGGGTGCATCCAAGATCAACGGGCTTCGCGGAGCACTCAAAGCGAGGCTGGCAACGGACCTGATCGTGGATGAAGCAACGGCGAAGCAGCTGGTGAGTTTCGGCAGCCCTTCCTGAATAAATGAACGACCCTGAAACATTCCCGGCATCGAGGTAGGTAGAGTCTTGGCTATGAAACCCTCGCCCAGGCTCAGTCTCAACAACGGTGTCTTGATTGACCAGTTGGGGTTCGGGCTCTACAAGGTGCCGCCGGCGGACGCCACGTCACTGGTTGCCGCCGCGCTAGGCTCCGGCTACAGGCACTTCGACACAGCCGCCATGTATGGCAACGAGACAGGAGTCGGCCGCGGCATCGGCAGTGCGGTCATACCCCCGCCCGGCGTCGACAGCAACACGGGAGGATCCGGCGAGGGCACGCATGGTCTCTCCCGCGAGGACGTCTTCGTCACCACGAAGCTCTGGAACGACGACCAGGGCTACGATTCCACCTTGCGCGCGTTCGATTCCTCCATGGCGAATCTGGGCCTCGACTACGTCGATCTGTACCTGATCCACTGGCCCTGCGCGGGGCGCGGACTGTTCCAGGAAAGCTACCGGGCCATGGAAACCTTGTACCGCGAAGGCCGGGTGCGTGCAATCGGAGTCTCCAACTTCCAGCCCGCCCATCTCGAAGCACTCATGCAAAAAGCCGAAGTGGTTCCGGCCGTGAACCAGATCGAACTGCACCCATGGCTGCAGCAGACTAGGCTCCGGACCCTCCACGAGCAGTTGGGCATCCGCACCGAGGCGTGGAGCCCGTTGGGCCGCGGCCAGGTCCTTCAGGATCCGGCCGTCAGGGCGCTCGCGGACAAATACGGCAAGACGCCGGCGCAGATCATCATCCGCTGGCACCTGCAGCTGGGCAATATCGTGATTCCCAAAGCGAGTACCGCGGCACGCATCCAGGAAAACTTCAATGTCTTCGGCTTCGAGCTGGATGCCGACGACATGGATGGCTTGGCCGCCCTCGAACGCCACCACCGCACCGGCTCACACCCGGACAACGTCAACTAGGACCTGCCGAATGGAACAAGTGGACACCAACCACTCCCCCGAACCCGCACGAACCTCCCCACGGGAGTTTTTCAGCAAGGCCTTGTCCTCCCGGACGAGTGCCTCGGACATCGACCTCGACGGCAGCAACGTCGCCTATTGGTGCTATGAGCCGGTCACGGTGACCGCGTCGACCCGGACCATTTTGGTCATCCACGGTTTCCGCGGCGACCACCACGGCCTTCTCCGGGTCGTAGACCACCTGCCGGAAATGCGCGTCATCATGCCCGACCTTCCCGGCTTTGGCAGCTCCGAGCCTTTCGCCGGAGATCCCCACACCGTGGAACGCTATGGGAAGTTCATCACCGGCTTCATGGCGGCCCTGGGTCTTGGACCGGACACGGTTCTCTTGGGGCACTCCTTCGGATCCATTGTTGCCAGCCACTTCGCCGCGGCGAACCCGGGCGCCATCCGTCCGCTGATCCTGGTCAATCCCATCGCTGCTCCCGCGCTTGAGGGCCCCAAAGGGCTCATGACCAAGTTGGCAGTCCTGTACTACCAGGTCTCCGCCAAGCTCCCGCGCCGGCTGGGGCTCGCCGTCTTGCGCAGCCGCCTCATTGTCCGCGTCATGAGCTCCGCGATGGCCAAGACCCGGGACAAGGAACTCCGGGCCTTTGTCCACGGCCAGCACGATGCTTACTTCTCCGCGTTCGCTGACCGCTCGAGCCTCCTTGAGTCTTTCCGGGCTTCGGTGTCAAGCCATGTGGCCGAGGTTGCCGGGCAATTGGACCTACCCGTGTTGTTGGTGGCCGGCGAGAAAGACGAGATCGCCCTGCTCCGGGACCAGCACAAGCTGCTGGAGATGCTGCCCGACGGCGCGCTGGAAGTGATTCCCGACGTCGGGCATTTGATCCACTACGAGACACCGGCGCCGGCCGCCGCCGCCATCCGCAGCTTCCTGGAGGAACACCCCGCGTGAAGATCGTCATCGATGCCCGATTTACCCGCACGGACCATCATGACGGGATCAGCCGTTACGGATCGAGCCTCATAGCAGCGACGTCCAAGATCGCCGATGTCACCATGCTCATCAGCGACAAGCGCCAGTTGGCCCTCCTCCCGGACGTCCCCTACGTTCACATCAGCAGCCCGCTGTCACCCCGCGAACTGTTCGTGGCACGCGAGGTCAATAAGATCGGGGCCGATGTTGTGGTTTGCCCCATGCAGACCATGGGAACCTGGGGCCGCAAGTACGGGCTGGTCCTGACCCTGCACGATCTCATCTACTACGAGCACCCCGCCCCTCCGGGCTTCCTTCCGGCGCCCGTGCGGTTGCTCTGGCGGCTCTACCACAAGGCCTACTGGCCGCAGCGATTGCTTCTCAACCGGGCCGACATTGTCGCGACCATCAGCCACACCACCGAGGCGCTCATGGCCAAGTTCAATTTGACCCGGCGTCCGGTCCGGATTGTGGGCAACGCACCACAACCAGGCCAGACGCCGCGCGATCCCGCAGCCGGTGCCGAGAAGTCCCTCCTCTACATGGGCTCGTTCATGCCCTACAAAAATGTGGAGACGATGATCCAGGGAATGGCCGAATTGCCCGGATTCACGCTGCATCTGCTCAGCAGGATCACCCCCCAGCGCCGTGCCGAGCTGGAGCCCTTGGTCCCGCCGGGTGCACGGGTCGAGTTCCACAACGGCGTCACCGATGCCGAATACGATTCCCTCTTGCTCCGGGCCACCGCCCTGATCAGCCTGTCCAAGGCGGAAGGTTACGGGCTGCCCCTGGTCGAGGCGATGGCGCTTGGCACTCCCGTGATCGCCAGCGACACTCCCATCTTCCGTGAGGTCGGAGGAGACGCCGTGAGCTATGTGCACCCCGAATCACCGGGCGAATTTGCCGCGGCAGTCAAGGCCCTTGAAGACGGCGAACTGTGGCAGGCGCGCTCACGCCGCAGCGTGGAACGCGCGGCAGACTTCAACTGGGACGAATCGGCCCGGCAACTGCTGGCGGTGGCCGAAGAGATCGTTGCGATGCGAAGCCGCAAGCGGCGCTAGAGGACGTCGACGCCGTCGAGCCGTAATTGCACGGGTCCCGACGTGCGCTTGGCCGCACTGGCAGCTTTGACTGCCCGCATGGAACGGGTGGCAACAGCGGCTTGTGCATAAGGAATGAAGAGCAGCGTCCGGACGTCCGGATCGTCGTCCCGCCCCGTAGCACGCTGCGCCGACAGGGTGAGGGAAACCGGGGCGGGGCCCGCGGTGCGGAGCTGGATGGTGTTGGCCAGGCTTTCGGTGAAGTGCACGACGTCGGCCCGCTTGCCCGTCACTGACGCGATCCGCACGGCGGGCGGTAACTGGAGTTCCTGCCGCAGTGCCAGCTCGCGGGAGGCATATCCCGCAGGGTCCCAGCGCAAAAGGGCACCTGTCGCGGTGGTGTCGTCGGCGGTGATGACTACGAGCCCGCCTTCATGCGCGGGCCGTACGAGGGCTGCCGCATTGAACCATCGCCGCACGGTGTCCTCACCGGCCCGGAGGTTTTCCCTGCGCAGGAGCGAATTGCCATCCAGGAGCAGGGCCGCCGCGTAGCCGCCGGTTGCGATCGGCTCGGCGCCCACAGTCGCCACCACCAGTGCATGGGCGTCTGACACCGTGGCCTTGACCTGGTCTCCCGACGACGTCACGACGGCCTTGCCCGGAAAAGCCCTGCCGAGTTCTTCCGCTGTCCGCAGCACACCGGCGGCTCCCCTTCGAAGACGGCCTCCGCCGCAATGCCGGCACCGCCACTCCGGGGCCGGGGTGGAGCACCAGCGGCACTGCGGCAAGGCCGATTGTCCGGCGATTGCGATGGGGCCCTGGCAATTGTTGCACTTGGCGGATTCACGGCAATCTTCGCAAACGAGGGATGGGGCGTAGCCGGCCCGGGCAACCTGCACCAGGACAGGTCCTCGTTCCAGTCCCTCTTTGGCGGCCCGCCACGCGGCGCCCGGCAAGCGTGCGATCCTTGCAAGCGGATCGCGTTCCTGCTCGAAGCTGTCAGCCGTATTGAGCACCCTGGGCGTGCTGGAGCGGACCACCGGCCGAGGGGCCTCCACCGGTACCGCCCAGCCGCCCTCAACAAGCCGCTGAAGCTCGGTGCTGCGGCTATGCGCGGCCATGAGGCAAGCGGCTGACTCCTGTTCCGAACGCAAGAGCAGGATTTCCCGGGTATGGGCGTAAGGGGCACGCTGGTCAATGTGGAGATCGTCGCCGTCGTCCCAGCAGACCACCAGCCCAAGGTCCTGCACCGGAGCGTACGCGGCGGAGCGGGTGCCGACTGCTACCTTCGCGGCGCCGCTGAGGAGGCGAAGGTAGCTTCGGTACCGCGGTGTCTGGCCGTCGTCGGCCGCCAACCGCGCGACATCCCCCGGCGGAAGGACAGCGCGCAGCGCCGCTTCTATCCGGTCGAGATCACGGTAGTCGGGAACGACGACGACGGCGCCCCGCCCTGAGGAGCGGACTGCCGCCACGGCAGACGCCACAAGCTCGGGCCAGCCATCGGTTCCAAAACCCTGTGTCGCCGTCAAGACGGCACGGGGTGAGCCGCCCCCTGCCAGGTGCTGCAAGTACGGCGCTCCGTTGGCGTAGGAACCCCACCCCGCGTGCGCCTGCGACGAGGGGCTCTCAGCGGCCCTCGCCGCCCCGGTGGGCTCGTCCAGGAGGGAATCACCGGATAGGAGAAGCTTCTCCAGCCGCGCGACGCGCGGCGGAATCGCGGTGCGCAGGACATCGCTGAGCGTCCCGGCATAGCGGGCCGCGACACTGGAAGCAAGCTCCAGCAACGCCGGAGTCAGCACCGGGACGGCTGAAACCACCTTGAGAAGCGGAGTCAGGGCATGTCCGGCTTCCGACGATTCCGCGCGCTCCAGGACATAGCCGTTGAGTTCCTGGCCGCTGAAGCGGACCTTCACCCGGACGCCTGCCAGGGCGGTCGCATCCAATTCGGCCGGGACGCTGTAGTCAAAGGGCCTGTCGAGATGCGGCAAGGATGATTCGATCAAGACCCGTGCCACCGGATTGCTCGCCGCGAGGGGTGGCCCGGCGACGTCGCTCCCGCGCGAAGGGAAGCCTTGCAACAAGGACGGTTGATGGGACGGGGAAGGCGTCGCCATGGCAAACGGAAGCAGCGAACCATCGCTCATGCTTGTCACCTCCCTGGAGTGCCGGATGCCTTGGGTCAATCCAAGCAGGCACCACCGACAATTCCGGCTCTGGCTGGAGCAGCCAAGTCAGGCGTTGAAGAATTCCTTCAGTTCGTCCACGCGGTCCAATCGTTCCCACGTGAAATCGGGCTCGTCGCGGCCGAAGTGGCCATGCGCCGCCGTCTTGGCGTAGATGGGGCGCTTGAGGTCGAGCGCGTCGATGATGGCGCGGGGACGGAGGTCGAAGATCTCCGCAATCGCTTCGCTGATCTTGGCAGGGTCAACCGTCTCGGTCCCGAAGGTTTCGACGTAGGTGCCCACCGGACGCGCCTGGCCGATCGCGTAGGCGATCTGGATCTCGGCACGCTTGGCCAAGCCTGCCGCCACAACGTTCTTGGCTACCCAGCGCATCGCGTAGGCCGCCGAACGGTCCACCTTCGACGGATCCTTGCCGGAGAACGCACCGCCGCCGTGGCGGGCCATGCCGCCGTATGTGTCAACGATGATCTTGCGGCCTGTCAGCCCGGCGTCGCCGACGGGACCGCCGATGACGAAGGCACCGGCTGGGTTCAGGATATTGGCGACGTGGGAGATATCCAGGTTGGACACTGCCAGGACGGGGTCGATCACGTGCGAGGCGAGATCGGCGCGCAAGCGATCGAGGTGGGTTCCTTCGGCGTGCTGGCTGGAGATGACCACCGTTTCAACGGAAACCGGACGGTCGCGGTCGTATCCGACCGTCACCTGGGTCTTCCCGTCAGGGCGCAAGTAGGCCAGTTCGCCGCTCTTGCGGACTTCGGTGAGACGCTCGGAGAGCCGGTGGGCGAGCCAAATGGGCGTCGGCATGTAGGAGGGGGTCTCGTCGCTCGCGTAGCCGAACATGATGCCCTGGTCACCGGCGCCTTGGAGGTCGTAGTCGTCCTCCTGGCGGCCTTCGCGGGCTTCGAGCGAATTGAAGACGCCACCGGCGATGTCGTTGGACTGCTGCCCGATGGAGACGGACACGCCACAACGGGCGCCGTCGAAGCCGTTGGCTGACGAGTCGTAACCGATTCCAAGGATGGTCTCGCGGACGATCTGCGGGATTTCAACGTACGCATCCGTTGTGACTTCACCGGCTACGTGCACCAAGCCGGTAGTGGCCATGGTTTCAACAGCCACGCGCGACTCAGGGTCTGCCGCCAGGAGCGCATCGAGGATGGCGTCGCTGATCTGGTCGCAGATCTTGTCTGGGTGCCCTTCCGTAACCGACTCTGAGGTGAAGAGCCGGAGCTTGGACGGGATGCCGTGGGATTCATGGTGCAGCGGTAAAGTCACTCGACTACCTTACTTGGTTGGGGGCGGCCGGCTTCCGCCGTATGTCCCTATGCTAAGGATGGACCAGCTAAGGAACGAGCCTCACCCGGGGCCTAGGTGGCCGGGTGTACTCGGCTCAATTCAGTGCTGATCCGGTCAATGACAGCGGCGGCGACGTCGGATTTGGAACCTGCCGCCGACTGCGGGGCCGCGCCATGGCCGGAGAGAATGATCACAGAATTCTGGTCCTGGCCGAACACGCGCCCGACGCCGACCTGATTGACGACCAGAAGGTCACAGCCCTTGCGTTTGAGCTTGGCAGTGGCGTGCTCCAGGACGTTGCCGTCCTCGTCTCCGGTCTCGGCCGCAAATCCAACGATCAATTGCGTAGATGCCTCTGCGTCGCGGCGCAATACCAGCTCGTGCAGGATGTCCGGGTTCTGCACGAGGCGCACCACGGGGGCGTCGTTGCCGTTGACCTTCTTGATTTTCGTGTCTGAAACTTCGGCGGGGCGGAAGTCGGCGACGGCCGCGGCCATGATCACGACGTCGGAGCCGACGGCGGCTTCCACCGCGGCGTCACGGAGCTCCAAAGCCGATTCAACCTGGATCAGTTCGACGCCCGCCGGTGCCTGGACGTCCATGTGCGCAGCGAGGAACCGAACATGGGCGCCAGCGTCAAGGGCCGCGGCGGCCAGCGCAACACCCTGCTTGCCGGAGGACCTGTTCCCAAGGAACCGGACCGGATCCAGGGCTTCCCTCGTGCCGCCGGCGGAAATCGTGATGGTCCGCCCGGCCAGGGGTTTGGGGCCGGCAATTCCCGTTGAGGGCGCGGTTGAGTCGACCAACGCCATGGCGGCTGCGAAGATCGCCTCCGGCTCCGGCAACCTGCCTGGCCCGGAATCCGCGCCTGTCAGCCTGCCGACTGCGGGTTCCAGGACGGTGATGCCCCGGCTGCGCAGTGTTTCCACATTCGCCTGGGTGGCTTGGTTCTGCCACATTTCAGTGTGCATTGCGGGAGCGAACAGCACCGGGCCGTGGGCCATGAGGAGTGTGTTGGTCAGCAAATCCCCCGCCTGGCCGGTTGCCGCCTTGGCCAGCAAGTCGGCAGTTGCCGGGGCGACCACGATGAGATCCGCCTCATGGCCGAGACGGACGTGGTTGACCTTCTCCACGTCGTCAAAGACGCTGTTGCTCACTGGATTGCCCGAGAGGGCCTCCCAGGTAGCCACGCCGACAAAGCGGATGGCGGCCTCCGTGGGAATGACCGTGACGTTATGTCCGGCTTCAGTAAAAAGCCGGAGGAGCGATGCAACCTTGTAGGCTGCGATCCCTCCCCCGACTCCGAGGACTATGCGCACGTGACCTCCGTCAACAGGCAGTCTGTTTTACTCTGCGGGCTCGATGGGGGTGGAAACCAGCAGGCCTTCGTTGATCTCGCGCAGGGCGATGGAAAGCGACTTCTCGTTCAGCTTCGTGTCGACCAGCGGGCCAACGTACTCGAAGAGGCCCTCGTGCAGCTGGGCGTAGTACGCGTTGATCTGGCGCGCGCGCTTGGCGCCGAAAATCACCAGGCCGTACTTTGAATCGGCAGCAGCAAGCAGCTCGTCGATCGGCGGGTTGATGATGCCTTCAAGGTTCGTGGACACGAATTCTCCAAATTCTAACGGGCTGACAAGTGCTAGCGCTTAGCGCTGGTGCGGGGTAAGCCCCATGAGTGAAACAAGCTCGTCCGCTGCCCGGCGTACGTCGTCATTGATGACGGTGTGGTCAAACTCCGGTTCAGCGGCAAGTTCCAGTTTAGCGGTTTCCAGCCGTCGCTGCTGTTCCTCCGGGGTTTCGGTGCCGCGACCGACCAAGCGGCGGACCATTTCATCCCAGCTGGGCGGAGCGAGGAAGACGAAGTTGGCGTCCGGAACCGCTGCCTTGACCTGGCGGGCGCCCTGCAAATCGATCTCCAACAGCACGGACCGGCCTTCGGCAATGGCAGCGTCCACCGTGCTCCGCAGCGTTCCATAGCGGTTCTTTCCGTGGACGACGGCCCACTCAAGCAACTGGCCATCATCGACAAGTGCGTCGAATTCTTCGGCGGACTTGAAATAGTAGTGGACACCGTCCTTCTCCCCCGGCCGCGGCGCACGGGTGGTGGCTGAAACTGACAGCCAGACCTCGGGGTAATTGTCCCGGATATATGTGGATACTGTTCCCTTGCCAACGGCAGTGGGGCCTGCGAGGACGGTCAGTCCCGGATTCTTGCTCACATCGTCCTTCGTGGAGAGGCTATGTACGCTGCATTCGTTTAAACGCTGTATTTGTCTTCCATAAAATCTATCAGCGACCGGGACTGGTGAATTCCCAGGCCCTTGAGCCTGCGTGACGGGGCGATTCCAATCTCTGCCATGATGGCCGCAGCCCGGACCGGGCCAATGCCCGGAACGGCCTCGATGAGCTCGGAAACACGCATGCGCGCGATAGCTTCGTCAGTCTGCGCCGACTTGATCAGCCGGCCAATGCTGAGTTCGCCCGTCCTGAGCTGTTCCTTCGCGAGAGCCCGCCTTGCCCGGGCTCTCGCTGCCTTTTCCAAGGCATCGGAACGTTCCTCTGGAGACAAAGCCTTTAAGGTCACTGACACATCCCCCTTTGGCCGGCATCGAGTGCGTAGCGGATTGGACTGATCCCGAAGCTATCGTGTGGTCAGCACGCAGCGCAATGCATTGGAGCCACCAACATCAGGCTCAGCCTTCCAGCAAGCCGTCGCGGGTTGCCTCAGTGGCAGAGCGGAGCCCGGCAATCGTTGGACCAGCCGCGAGGATTCCGCGGCTTGAGGTTGCCAGGACCGCCGGGTATGCCGCGCCGAAAGTGGCACGCAGATCCGCCGGCGTAGCTCCTTGCGCGCCCAGCCCGGGTGCCAAGATGGGCCCACGAACAGCGTCGAGGTCCAAGCCAAGGTCCACCAAGGCGGTGCCGATCGTGGCACCCACCACGAGACCGACGGACCCCATGGCGCCGGAGTAGCGGCGGTTCTCATCGGCCGCTGACTCGGCGATCCGCCGAGCCACCGATTCCGAACCGCCAACGTGCTGCACGGACTTGCCCTCGGGGTTGGACGTCAGGGCGAGCACGAAAACACCACGGCCGGACTCCGCCGCGAGGTCGAGCGCCGGACGCAGCGACTCGAAGCCGAGGTACGGGCTCAGCGTCACCGAGTCTGCGGCCAAGGCGGAACCATCCCGTAGCCAGGCGTCGGCATAGGCAGCCATCGTGGAGCCAATGTCTCCCCGCTTGGCATCGGCGATACTCAGTACTCCGGCATCGGATGCGGCCTCAAGGGTCCGCTCCAATACCGCCATTCCTGCAGAGCCGTGGCGCTCATAGAGCGCCACCTGCGGCTTGACCGCGGCAGCGAGCGTCGCCACGGCCTCCACGACGGTGAGCGAAAAGCGCTCCAGGCCGGCGACGTCGTCGTTCAATCCCCAGTCCGCCAGCAACCCCGGGTGCGGGTCAATGCCGACGCACAAGGGGCCCCGGGCGGCCATCGCGGCAGCCAGACGGGAACCGAACGGCTCCCGTCCCTGCTGCCCGGCTGCGGCAGACTCAGGCATTGACGGCCTCGGCTGCCGCGGCCTGCGAAGCTGACAGCGCAGCAGCGTGCTCCTGCAGGCTCGTCACCGACCATTCGTAGGTGCGCAGCGCCTCGATGGCCTGCACGGCGGCGTTGAACTCCGCAACAGTGGTGATGCAGGGGATGCCGATGGACGTCGCGGCAGCGCGGAGTTCGTAGCCGTCGCTGCGGGCTTCGCCGCCGGAAGGCGTGTTGAATACCATGTCGATCTCGCCGGCGATGATGAGGTCGGCGATGGTTCCTTCGCCTTCGGCGCTGCTGCCTTCCGCGACCTTGCGGACCGGGGTGGCCTGGATGCCGTTACGGCGCAGGACATCCGCGGTGCCGCCCGTGGAGACGATCTCGAACCCGAGATCGGACAAGCGCTTGACGCCCATGATCACCGAGCGCTTGTCGCGGTTGGCGACAGAGACGAAGATCTTGCCTTCGGTGGGCAGCGCGTTGTTGGCCGCGGCCTGGCTCTTGGCGAAAGCGGTGTCGAAGTGCTTATCGATGCCCATGACCTCACCCGTGGAGCGCATTTCCGGGCCGAGCAGTGAGTCCACTACCTTGCCTTCCGGGGTCCGGAACCGGCTGAACGGCAGCACGGCTTCCTTTACGGCAACCGGCGCGTCGAGCGGCAGGGTTGAGCCGTCGCCCGTTTCCGGCAGCATCTTGTAAGCGCTGCGCAGCTGGTTGATGGTGACGCCGGTACCGATCAGGGCCGCGGCCTTGGCCATTTGCACGCCCGTTGCCTTGGAGACGAACGGAACGGTGCGGGAAGCGCGCGGGTTGGCCTCGAGCACGTAGAGCACGTCGGACGCCAGCGCGAACTGGATGTTGATGAGGCCACGGACGCCGACGCCTTCGGCGATGGCCCGGGTGGCCGTGCGGACGCGTTCGATCACGTTGCTGCCGAGGGTGATCGGAGGCAGGACGCATGCGGAGTCACCGGAGTGAATGCCGGCTTCCTCGATGTGTTCCATGATGCCGCCGAGGTACATGTCCGTGCCGTCGAAGAGCGCGTCGACGTCGATTTCGACGGCGTCCTCGAGGAACCGGTCGATCAGTACCGGGTGGTCCGGGGTGATTTCCGTGGCGTTGGCGATGTAGCGCGAGAGGTTGGCCTCGTCGTAGACGATTTCCATGCCGCGGCCGCCCAGTACGTAGGACGGACGGACGAGGACCGGGTAGCCGATTTCGTCAGCGATCTTCTTGGCGTCCTCGAAGGACACGGCGGTGCCGTTCTTCGGGGAGATCAGTCCGGCCTGGTCAAGCACGCGGGAGAACATGCCGCGGTGCTCGGCAAGGTCGATAGCTTCCGGGGACGTACCCAGGATCGGCACACCGGCGTCTGCCAATTGCTGTGCGAGCTTGAGCGGGGTCTGGCCGCCGAGCTGTACGAACACGCCCATGACACCGCCCGTGCGCTCCTCTGCCGCGATGACCTCGAGGACGTCCTCGAGTGTCAACGGTTCGAAGTAGAGGCGCGTGGAGACGTCGTAGTCCGTGGAGACCGTTTCCGGGTTGCAGTTGACCATGACGGTCTCGTAGCCAGCCTTGCGCAACGCCATGGAAGCGTGGACGCACGAGTAGTCGAACTCGATGCCCTGGCCGATGCGGTTGGGGCCCGAACCCAGGATGATGACGGACGGCTTGGAGTGCAGGCCGACCTCATCCTCCTCGTCATATGCCGAGTAGTGGTACGGGGTGTACGCGGCGAATTCGGCGGCACAGGTGTCCACCGTCTTGTAGACCGGACGGATGCCCAGGGCCTGCCGGACGCCGCGGACAACGGCCTCCGGGTTGTGCGTCAAGGCACCGATCTGCTCATCAGAGAAACCGTGGCGCTTGGCGTTGCGGAGCATGTTTTCCGTCAGGGCACCGGCTTTGCGGATCTCGTGGGACATCTCGTTGAGCAGCTGCAGCTGGTCCAGGAACCACGGATCGATCTTGGTGGCTGCGTAGAGCTCCTCGACCGAAGCGCCGCCGAGCAGGGCGCGCTGGACCTGGTGGAGGCGGTCCGTCGTCGGGCGCTTGGACTTCTCGATGAGTTCCGGAACTTCCCATTCGGGAACGTGGCTGAAGTCCAGCTGCGAGCCCTTCTGCTCAAGGGAGCGAAGGGCCTTCTGCAGGGCCTCCGTGAAGTTGCGGCCCATCGCCATGGCTTCGCCGACGGACTTCATGGTGGTGGTCAGCGTGTTGTCCGCGGCCGGGAACTTCTCGAACGCGAAGCGCGGAACCTTGACGACGACGTAGTCGAGCGTCGGCTCGAACGATGCCGGCGTCTTCTGCGTGATGTCGTTGGGGATCTCGTCCAGGGTGTAGCCCAGGGAGAGCTTGGTGGCGATCTTGGCGATCGCGAAGCCGGTGGCCTTGGAAGCCAGCGCCGAGGAACGCGAAACACGCGGGTTCATTTCGATGACGACGACGCGTCCCGTGTCCGGCTCGATGGCGAACTGGATGTTGCAGCCACCGGTGTCGACGCCGACTTCGCGGATGACGGCGATGGAGATATCGCGCAGCCGCTGGTATTCGCGGTCGGTCAGGGTCAGGGCCGGGGCTACGGTGATGGAATCGCCTGTGTGGACACCCACCGGATCGAAGTTCTCGATGGAGCACACAACAACGACATTGTCGTTCTTGTCGCGCATCATCTCGAGCTCGTACTCTTTCCAGCCGAGGATGCTCTCTTCAAGCAGGACCTCGGAGGTGGGGCTGTACTGCAGGCCCTGGCCCACGATGCGGCGCAGGTCGTCCTCGTTGTACGCCAGGCCGGAGCCCAGGCCGCCCATGGTGAAGGACGGACGGACAACCATCGGGTAGCCGAGGTCTTCCGCCGCGGTCAGCGCTTCATCCATCGTGTGGATGATGTGGCTGCGGGCCGACTCGGCGCCGCAGCGTTCCACGACGCCCTTGAACTTTTCGCGGTCCTCGCCAAGTTCGATCGCGGCGATGTTGGCACCGATGAGTTCGACGTTGTACTTCTCGAGCACACCGTTCTTGTCCAGGGCGATGGCCGTGTTGAGGGCCGTTTGTCCACCCAGGGTGGGCAGGACGGCGTCCGGGCGCTCCTTGGCGATGATCTTTTCGACCACCTCGGGCGTGATGGGCTCGACGTAGGTGGCATCGGCGAACTCGGGGTCGGTCATGATGGTGGCCGGGTTGGAGTTCACGAGGATGACGCGCAGGCCCTCCTCTTTGAGCACCCGCAGGGCCTGGGTTCCCGAGTAGTCGAATTCGGCTGCCTGGCCGATGACGATCGGGCCGGAACCAATAACGAGGACGCTCTTGAGATCTGTACGCTTTGGCATTACTTGTTGTCCTCGTTCTTCGCGGAGTTCGATGTCTGAGTGTCGGCGGCCTGCGCGGCGTCCTGGCCGTTCTTCGTGCTCTCCATCAGGTCGATGAAGCGGTCGAAGAGGTAGGCGGCGTCGTGAGGCCCGGCTGCGGCTTCGGGGTGGTATTGGACCGAGAAGGCCGGGATGTCGAGGCAGGCGAGTCCTTCGACGACGTCGTCGTTGAGGCTCACGTGGCTGACCTCCACACGGCCAAAGCGCTCTTCAGGAGCCATCGTGGCGCCATCCATGGGAGCGTCGACGGCGAAGCCGTGGTTCTGCGAGGTGATCTCGACTTTGCCGGTTCGGCGGTCCATCACCGGCTGGTTGATCCCGCGGTGGCCGTACTTGAGCTTGTAGGTACCGAATCCGAGGGCCCGGCCCAGGATCTGGTTGCCGAAGCAGATTCCGAAGTACGGCATCTTCTCATCGAGCACGGAGCGGAGCAGCTTCACCTGGGCATCCGCGGTGGCGGGGTCGCCGGGGCCGTTGGACATGAAGAAGCCGTCAGGGTTGACTGCCTTGACGTCTTCAAGCGTTGCGGTGGCCGGCAGGACGTGGACTCGTACGCCGCGTTCGGCGAAGCGGACCGGGGTCATGGCCTTGATGCCAAGGTCGATCGCGGCGATGCTGAACTTCGGCTCGCCGTCCCAGCCATGGTCCGCGGGCTCGACGACATATGCTTCGTCGATGCTCACTTCTTCGGCCAAACGGGCGCCTTCCATGGGTGCGCTGGCCAGGACGGTGTCCAGGAGCTCCTTGTCGCTTGCCTTGGCCGCCTCGCCGGAGAAGATTCCTGCTCGCATGGTCTTGTGCTCGCGCAGGTGCCGGGTGATGGCACGGGTGTCCACGGCCTGGATGCCGACGATGCCCTGTTCAACGAGCTCTGCGTCGAGGCTGCGTTCCGAGCGCCAGTTCGAGGGGCGGCGCGCGGCGTCGCGGACCACGTAGCCGGCCACCCAGATGCGGCGGGACTCGGCGTCTTCCTTGTTCACTCCGGTGTTACCGATGTGCGGAGCCGTCTGGACCACCAGTTGGCGGGCGTAGGAGGGGTCCGTAATGGTTTCCTGGTAGCCGGTCATGCCGGTGGCGAAGACCGCCTCGCCCAGGGCCACACCCGTGGCGCCGTAGCTGCGGCCGCGGAACGTGCGGCCGTCTTCGAGGACCAGCACTGCCGCTGAGGACTCTGCTGGGTTGGTATTGCCTGCTACTGCATTGCTATCCGTCACTTTGTTACTTTCCACTATCGGCATCTGCCTGGGGGGCTGCAGAGATCAATTCTTGAAGTGCTTCGAGGAGCGGTTGCTTGTCGGCGGCGCGCCTGGGCCTGAATCCGGTATCGAGTTCGTGCTCTCCGAGCATCCAGCTCAAGGTCACGAGTCCATCCTTCTCCACGAACTTGCCGGCCATGCCGTTGGCGCTGCCGTAATCGGTCACGGCTTCCGCCGGAACGAACAATGGTGCGGTCCCCTTCCGGTCGAAGAGGACGCCTTCCGGATGGACGCTCATTTCCGCGTTCCCGCGGAAGCCAAGCCCGTGGACGGCTACCCGGTCAAGCCAGTCTCCCGCCGTTGTCGTGGCCACATACTGCCCTTCAGCCACAATGTCTGCCGGGCTGAGCGTTTCAGGTACGTCCGGAAGCTGCCCGAGGCCGGCCTGCCGCTTGAGCCTGCCGCGCCAACCTATCGCAATGAGTCCGGCCGCGACCGCGGCGAGAACCACAACGACGAGCAGGGAAGCAATCTTGGTGTCCATCAGTTGCTGCCGGCGCCGGCCGGCTCCGCTGCGTAGCGGTACGGCGTGTTGAGCTTTCCGTCCAGCACCGTCGGGTGGCCCTTGAAGAAGGTGGCGACGACGGCACCCGGCAGCTCTTTGCCCGCGAAGGGTGAGTTCCGGCCCATGGTCGCCATCTTATGCGGATCCACCGTCCACCGGGCAGCCGGGTCCACCAGGATGACGTTCGCGGGCTCGCCGGCCTCGAGCGGACGTCCCTGATCCGCCACACGGCCAATGGCCGCGGGAACGGTGGATGTGACGCGGGCGAAGTCTGCCCACGTCATGAGCCCGGTTTCGATCATGGTCTCCTGGACTACCGACAAGGCAGTCTCCAGTCCCGTCATGCCCATGGCCGCCTGGGCCCACTCGCACTCTTTGTGCTCGCTTGGATGCGGGGCGTGGTCCGTGCCGACGACGTCGATCGTGCCGTCCGCGAGCCCGGCACGGAGCGCCTGGACATCCGCGTCGGTGCGCAGGGGCGGGTTGACTTTGTAGACGGGGTCGTAGCTGCGGACGAGTTCGTCGGTAAGCAACAAGTGGTGGGGCGTGACCTCCGCGGTGACGTTGATCCCACGTTCCTTGGCCCAACGGAGGATCTCCACCGAGCCGGCGGTGGATACGTGGCAGACGTGCAGGCGCGAGCCGACGTGCTGGGCAAGGAGGACGTCCCGGGCGATGATGCTTTCCTCGGCGACTGCGGGCCACCCGGCCAGGCCGAGAACCGCGGAGACGGTGCCCTCGTTCATCTGGGCACCCGCAGTGAGGCGGGGTTCCTGCGCGTGCTGGGCGACGACGCCGTCGAACGCCTTGACGTACTCCAGGGCGCGGCGCATCAGCACGGGATCGTGGACGCAGATGCCGTCGTCGGAGAAGACCCGGACCTGGGCGCGGGAGTCTGCCATGGCCCCGAGTTCGGCGAGCTGCTCACCGGCGAGCCCGACCGTGACGGCACCTACCGGACGCACATCTACCCAACCGGAGGCACGGCCCAGGCTGTGGACCTGCTCGACGACGCCGGCGGTGTCCGCCACCGGGTTGCTGTTGGCCATGGCGTGGACCGCGGTGTAGCCGCCAAGGGCTGCCGCGCGGGTACCCGTTTCAACAGTCTCCGCGTCTTCGCGGCCAGGTTCACGCAAATGGGTGTGGATGTCGACCATGCCGGGAAGCGCCACGAGGCCCGCGGCCTCGATCACGGTGGCACCTTCGGCGGAAAGGACGGTGCCGCGCTCAGCGATGACGCCGTCGCGGATCAGCAGGTCCTCGGCGTCGCCACCCAGGATGGCCGCACCGCGGATCAAGTAAGTGCCTGTTGCGGTCTCGGTCATCAGTTGCTCTCCTTATCGGAACGGGCGGTGCCCGGCATGGGGGCGGCTTCACGGGAATCCCCCGAAAGCAGCAAGTACAGGGCGGCCATCCGGACCGAAACACCGTTCCGGACCTGAGCCAGGACCGTGGAGCGCGGCGAATCGGCGGCGGCGGAAGAAATCTCCAGTCCGCGGTTCATGGGGCCGGGGTGCATGATGATGGTGTCTTTGAGCCCGAGTTCGTCGAGGGCGCGCAAGCGGGCGTCGTCGAAGCCCCAGCGTCGCGAATACTCGCGGGTGGAGGGGAAGAAGGAAGCGTTCATGCGCTCACCTTGGACGCGCAGCATCATCATGGCGTCCACCCCGGCCTCGAGGGTCTCGTCGAGGTTGTAACTGACCTTGCAAGGCCAGTGTTCGACGCCGATCGGCAGCAAAGTGGGCGGCGCCACCAGGGTTACTTCCGCACCAAGGGTGCGCAGGAGCCACACGTTCGAGCGTGCTACACGGGAGTGCAGGACGTCGCCGGCGATGGCGACGCGCATGCCCGTGAGGTCCGCGCCGGTGGATGCCGAACCGTGCAACCTGGACCAGTGGCGGCGCATCGTGAACGCGTCCAGGAGAGCCTGCGTGGGGTGTTCGTGGGTGCCGTCACCGGCGTTGATGACGGCTGCGTCGATCCAGTCGGTGGCAGCCAAGCGGTGCGGAGCCCCGGAAGCCCAGTGGCGGATGACTACCGCATCGGCCCCCATGGCTGCGAGCGTCTGCGCGGTGTCCTTGAGGGATTCGCCTTTCGAAACCGAGGAACCCTTGGCCGCGAAGTTGATGACGTCGGCGGAAAGCCGCTTGGCCGCTGCCTCGAAGGAAATGCGGGTGCGGGTGGAGTCCTCGAAGAAAAGGTTGACCACGGTGCGGCCCCGCAAGGCCGGGAGTTTCTTGACCTCCCGGTCCCCCACGGCAGCCATCTCTTCGGCGGTGTCCAGGATCCGGATGGCGTTCGTTGCGCTGAGGTTCTCGGTGGAGAGCAGGTGTTTCATGCGCCTGCCTCGATCACTACTTCATTGATGGGCTGACCGTCCACCGAATCGAGTTCTTCAAGGTGGACCCGGACCTTTTCCGAAGAAGACGTGGGCAGGTTCTTGCCGACGTGGTCCGCGCGGATCGGCAGTTCGCGGTGCCCGCGGTCCACAAGGACGGCCAGGCGGACAATGCGTGGCCTGCCGAGGTCGATGATGGCGTCCAGGGCTGCCCGGATGGTGCGGCCGGAGTACAGGACGTCATCGATAAGGACAACAACCTTGTTGTCGATGCCGGACAAGGGCAGCTTGGTGGGGTACGGAGGCCTGGCGGGCTGGTGGGAAAGATCGTCACGGAACATGGTGACGTCCAGCTGACCAACAATTGCGGAGGCGTTGACGGATGGATCCGCGGCGGCGATTTTCCCTGCCAGCCGCACGGCCAGCGGATAACCGCGGCGCGGGATGCCCAAAAGAACCAGATCCTGGGAACCCTTGTTGGCTTCGAGGATCTCGTGGGCGATACGAGTGAGCGCACGGTCGATATCCGCGTGGTTGAGAACAACCCGGGACGGCACCGGCGCAGTGACTTCAGTCATCGCTCGTCTCCCCTTTCCCCGCCTCACGGGACGGAATTAAAAAAGGAACATTTGCTCTTCAAAATTACCACAGGGGCGAGGCCTGTCCGCTTCCGGCAAGGGCCGGTCCGTGCGTTATTGCTCACACCCGGCTAAAGCGAAGGGCCGGTGCCCGCGGTTTCCCGTGGCACCGGCCCTTCGTATGCTTACGATGCCGCCTAAGCGAGCAGGGAAGGCTTCAGCGTCTGCAAGCGGCCAAGGAGGCCGTTGATGAACGCAGGAGATTCGTCGGTGGACATGACCTTGGCCAGGGCTACCGCTTCGCTGACTGCCACGCCGTCCGGCACGTCGTCGTTGTAAAGGAGTTCCCAAGCGCCGATCCGCAGGATGATGCGATCGACCGCCGGCATCCGCTCCAGGGTCCAACCCTGGGCGTAGGTCTGCAGGAACTCGTCGATTGTGGGCTGCATGGCAACCACACCCTCCACGATGTCCACCGTGTACGGGTTGACCACGAGGTCGGTCATTTCCCGGCGGGCCTTCAAGACCTCGAAAGCGGAGGCGGAACGCTGCTCCGCCTCGAAGAGTACTTCGAGGGCCCTGTTACGGGCCTTACCACGGGCGCTCACTAGTCGTTGACCCGGCCCAGGTAGCTGCCGTCGCGGGTGTCTACCTTGACCTTGGTGTTGTTCTCAACGAACAGGGGCACCTGGATCTCGTAGCCGGTCTCGAGGGTAGCCGGCTTGGTTCCAGCCGAGGAGCGGTCGCCCTGCAGGCCCGGCTCGGTGTAGGTGATTTCGAGGACAACGCTCGGGGGCAGTTCGATGTAGAGCGGAGTGCCCTCGTGGATGGCGATGTTGACCATCTGGTTTTCCAGCATGAAGTTGGTGGCGTCGCCTACCGTGGCGCCGGAAACCGTGATCTGGTCGAAGTCCTGGGTGTCCATGAACACGAAGTCCGCGCCGTCCTGGTACAGGTACTGGTAGTCGCGGCGGTCAACCGTGGCAGTTTCGATCTTGAGGCCGGCGTTGAAGGTCTTGTCGACCACCTTGCCGGACATGACGTTGCGCATCTTCGTGCGCACGAACGCGCCGCCCTTGCCCGGCTTGACGTGCTGGAACTCAATGATGTTCCAGAGCTGGCCCTCGAGCTTCAGCACGGTTCCGTTCTTGATGTCATTTGTGGTTGCCACTAGTATCCTCTGGTTTCTTTCACTGGTGCTAGCTACCGCTTTAGCTACTGGTTTAGCTTCCAGCCGACTATGCCAAGCAGGCATGCCGTGACGGCCGCCAGCGCGTATTTATCAAAAATCCAAAGTCCATTCTACCGGCAAAATGCGATGTGCCAGCCCGCGCCTGTCTCAGGAGGCGAACTCGAGGACGTTCCGGGCGCGTTGCAGGGCCACAGCAGAGGAGTAGATCAGGGAAGCGTCAGCCGCCAAGGCGACGCGCAGATCCAAGGCCTTGGTAAACGACTCTGCCGCGGCGACGTGGTTGCCGGCCACAAAATGGGCCCTCCCCAGATACTGGTGGACGACCGGTTCCTTGGCGGTTCCGTGGACTTCGCCCAGTAGCTGGCGAAAGAGCTCCACGGCACGGTCAAAGCGGTTGGTGGCGCGGTGTAGTTCGGCTTCGAAGATCCGCAATTTGAACGACTCGGGATCGTTGTAGCGCGCCTCGGCCAACAGCTCTGCGGCTTCTCCCGGGTGGCCTTCGAGCATGAGCGCCATGATGCGGTCGGCGGGATCGCTGGACTCGGCCAGTGCGGACTGCATGGCTTCCTCGTTGACGATGGCGGGCAGGAGGGTGTCCGGGTTGGTGCGCACACCGGGAAACCCGCCCGTGGGCCAGTCACTGATGCTGCTGAAGGTCTCGGTGGTCATGATGCGATCTCCTGGTAGGCAGCGAAGAGCAACGAGGTGTCCGGAACGTCGAGGATCCCGGGCTTCGCGACGCCGTCGAGCACCACGAAACGCAAGAGGTCTCCGCGGGACTTCTTGTCACGGCGCATGCCGTCGAGCAGGCCCTGCCAGCGGTCCCGGCGGTAGGTGACCGGCAACCCGAGTCCCTCGAGGATGGTGCGGTGCCTGTCGGCGTCGACGTCGGAAAGCCGGCCGACGCTGCGGGCGAGCTCTGCGGCGAACATCATGCCGACCGAAACGGCGGCGCCGTGCCGCCACGAGTAGCGTTCCACGAGTTCGATCGCGTGGCCGAGTGTGTGCCCGTAGTTGAGGATTTCGCGCAAGCCGGATTCCTTGAGGTCTTCGGAAACCACCTTCGCCTTGACGGCGATCGCACGTTCGATAAGCTCACGGAGCACTGCCGAGCCCGGATCGGTGACCTCTTCCGGCTTGTTTTCGACTAGCTCCAAGATCGCCGGATCAGCAATGAAGCCGCATTTGATGACCTCTGCCATTCCGGAGATCAACTCGTTCTTGGGCAGCGTCTGAAGCGTGTCCAGGTCCGCGAGGACAGCCGCGGGCGGGTGGAAGGAACCCACCAGGTTCTTGCCTTCCGCCGTGTTGATGCCGGTCTTGCCGCCCACGGACGCGTCCACCATGCCAAGGAGGCTCGTGGGCATGTGGATGACCTTGACGCCGCGCAGCCAGGTGGCTGCGACGAATCCGGCGAGGTCGGTGACCGCACCGCCGCCGACCGCCACGATGGCGTCGGAGCGGGTGAAGTCGTTCTGGCCAAGCACTTGCCAGCAGAACGCGGCAACCTGGATGTGCTTGCCTTCTTCGGCGTCCGGGATCTCGGCGGTGAGGGCGGTGAATCCGGCAGCCTCAAGTTCGGCACGGACCGTATCGCCCGTAAGGCGCAAGGCACGCGGGTGAACCACCAGGACCCGCTTGACGCGCTCCCCCAGTTTCGCGGGAAGGGTCTCCAAGAGGCCGCGTCCGACGACGACGTCGTAGTTCTCGTTGGCGGACTGGCCAGTGACCTTGATGACAGTTGCTTCGTTGCTCACTTTTGCACTTCCTCTTTCAAGGCCGCGTATTCACGCAGTCTTTCCTCCACGTGGAGGGCGATTTCCGCCACGGTTCCGGACCGGACGTCGACGATGATGTCTGCAAGGCGTTCATAGACAGGACGCCGGGCTGCAAAAAGGGTCTCCCAGCGAGCCATGGCGTCGCCGGCCAGGAGTGGCCGGCCCGTGTTGCGGGCGATGCGCTCGGCGACAGTCTCAGCGTCGCACTCGAGGTAGATCACGGTGCAATCACCCAGCAGCTGCTGCGTGCCGGAATCGAGCACTGCGCCACCACCAAGCGAAACCACCGCGCCGTGGATGTTCGCAGCTTCGACGGCGCGTGCCACTGTCCTGGCCTCGATCTCCCGGAAGGCATGTTCTCCGCGACCGGCGAAAATATCCGCGATCGTGCCGTGGTGCTCAACGATGACGGCGTCCGTGTCCACGAAGGGCACGCCCAATTGCTGGGCGAGCTGCTGGCCAATGACCGACTTACCGACGGCCATCGGCCCAACCAAAGCGATCGCGCGCCCATAACCGGCGCCCGAGCTACTGCGGACCACTAGTGGCCGACCGAGTCCAGGGTTGCCGGAATGCTGTCCAGGTAACCCCGAAGGTTCCGGGCGGTCTCGGCGACCGAATCACCGCCGAACTTCTCAGCAACGGCCTCGGCCAGCACGAGGGCAACCATGGCTTCAGCCACGACACCGGCCGCCGGAACGGCACAGACGTCGGAGCGCTGGTGGTGCGCCTTGGCAGCCTCACCGGTGCTCACGTCAATGGTCTTCAACGCGCGCGGGACGGTGGCGATGGGCTTCATGGCGGCGCGGACACGCAGGACCTCGCCGATGCTCATGCCACCTTCAATGCCACCGGCACGGTTGGTCTTGCGGACGATCCGGCCGGTCTCGTCCTTCACGATTTCATCGTGCGCGGCGGAGCCCCGGCGGGCCGCCGTCAGGAAGCCATCGCCCACTTCGACGCCCTTGATCGCCTGGATGCCCATCAGGGCGGCAGCCAGGCGGGAGTCGAGGCGACGGTCCCAGTGCACGTAGCTGCCGAGTCCCGGCGGAAGACCGTAGGCCAAAACTTCGACAACACCGCCGAGGGTCTCGCCTTCCTTGTGTGCCGCGTCAACCTCGGCCACCATGGCGTCGGAGGTTTCTCGATCGAAGCAACGCAAAGGATCGGCATCGAGGGCCAGAACGTCGGACGGCACCGGGAGGGGGCGGCCTTCGGGCACGGTCACGCTCGCGATGGAAACAGTGTGGCTGACGAGCTCAATGCCAAGCTGCTTCAGGAATTGCGAAGCGACGGTACCCAAGGCAACACGCGTGGCGGTTTCCCGGGCGCTGGCGCGTTCCAGGACCGGGCGGGCCTCAGGGAACCCGTACTTCTGCATGCCCGTGAAGTCTGCATGGCCGGGCCGCGGACGTGTCAAGGGAGCGTTGCGGGCCTGGTCCGCGAGCAGCGCCGGGTCAACCGGGTCGGCAGACATGATCTGCTCCCATTTGGGCCATTCGGTGTTGCCGATCTGGATCGCGACGGGGCCGCCCTGCGTCACGCCGTGCCTGACGCCGCCGAGGATGCTCACTTCGTCCTGCTCGAACTTCATCCGGGCGCCGCGGCCATAGCCTAGACGGCGACGCGCCAAGGCGTCACGTATTTCCTCGCTGGTGAGTTCAACACCGGCGGGGACGCCTTCAATAATTCCGAGCAGTGCCGGGCCATGGGATTCACCGGCAGTCAACCAACGCAACATATATCCAATCCTGCCATGTAAGGCCCTTACTAGACCCGCCGGGGAAGCCCGACTGAGTCACACATCACATCTATGACATCGGCGGTGACGTCAGCTCCGGAAAACAACCGGATTTGCTCCACGGCTTGATAGAGCAACATCTCGAGCCCCGGAACTACTACTCCGCCCCGCGAATGCCATGCTTCGGCAATGCGGCTGGGCCAAGGATCGTAGGCGACATCGAGCAGCACGCCGGTGGCGCCGGGAAGCTTGTCGTCGTCGGGAAGCTTGTCATCGTCGGGAAGCTGCTCAAGCTGCGTCGCAATGCCGTCTGCCGCCCGCGGCGGAAGCGTGGAGATCACCAGATCGGCTCCCGACATGGCTTCAGCAGCTTCGGCCAGCGGCCGGAGGTGAATGGAAAGCCCGACGGCGGCTGCCGCGGCTTTCGCCTCGGCGGCCCGTCCGGCGTCGCGCACAAAGACGTCAACGTGTTTCGAACCGAGTTCCCGGAGCGCCGCAATAGCCGCTGCGGACGTTCCTCCGCCGCCAAGGATCGCGGAGTTCGGCCGTTCAGTGACTCCTGCGTTCCTCACGGCTTCGACGATGCCGGCCACATCCGTGTTGTGGCCGACGCGCCGCACGCCTTGCTCAGTAGCTTCGAAAGCCACCGTGTTGATGACGCCCAAGTACGCGCCGGCTCCGCGGACCTCGTCGACTTGGTCCACCATGGCGGTCTTGAGGGGCATGGTGACGGACAAACCGCACCAGTGGTCCCCGGCCTCGAGGCCCGCCATGAAGGCGGGGAGCCGCTCGACGGTTACGTCGATCGCCGAGTATTCGATGTCGAGCCCGAGCTTCGCGTACGCCGCGCGGTGGAGTGCTGGTGACTTCGAGTGACTGATGGGGTGCCCCAGGACGGCAGCACGTCTACTCACACGCACCGTCCGGCGTTGGCCGCACACCACGCGTTGTACTGGTCAACGTACTTCAAGTGTTCCGCCAACGTGCTGGAGAACTTGGTCTCCTTGGTGTCGAGGTTGATGGTCACCCAGTAGAGGTAGTTGTTGGCTGTCGGCTTGGCGGCGGCATCGATCGCCGTCTTGCCGGGCGAACCGATGGGGCCGACAGGAAGGCCTACGTTGGCGTAGGTGTTGTAGGGATTGCTCTTGTCAGCCTTCTGGGCATCGGTCAAGTGGAAAGTCTTGGTACCCAGGCCGTAGGTAACGGTTGCATCCGACTGGATGAGCCCGTTCGTCTCGGTGTTGCCCGGCTTGAGCCTGTTGTAGATGGCGCCTGCTACGTTGCCGTAGTCGGCCTGGCCGCCTTCAGCCTGCACGATGCTGGCCACCGTGATGGTCTGGTACTGCTTCGCGGGATCCGTGACGCCTTGGGCCTTGAGCTCGTCGGTGGTGGCCGTGACGAGCTTCTGGAGGATGTCCTTGGCAGAGGTTCCAAGGGGGAAACGGTACTCACCCGGTGCCAGGAAACCTTCCAGGTTCTTTGCCGGGGCAGGGACACCAAACTGGGCAGGTGAATCACTGAGCGCCTTCAAGTCGGACAAAGGTATGCCCGAACCCTTGGCGATCGCATCAAGGGATTCACCGATGCGCAATCCCGCACTCAGCGCGAAGTACATGACCTTGGAAGAATCCTTGCCGAGGAGCACATTCACCGCATCGGAGTTTTTCATTTCCGTCTTGAAAGTGAAATCACCCGGTGAGAGTTCACCCCCTGCAGCAGTGAAGGCCGCCACGAAAGAATCGGCGTCGGCGATGACGTGCTGGCTCTGGAGGTTGGTCGCGACCAGCTTGGGGCCGGAGCCCGGGGCCACAGTGATGGTGACCGAGCCGGTACCCGGGCCAGGGTAGTCGCTGACCTTGTCCATCCCGAGCAATGGCTTCAGGAACTGCGCCCCCACAGCGACCGCTGCGACGAACACCGTGAGGGTGAGCAGGAGCGCGACAAGACGGCGGCGCCTGCGGACCTTCTTCGAGGGGACCTTTGGCGCCGGAGTCGCGGCTGCCATGAGGTCGTGGGCGGCGTGCCCACCATGGACCTCGTAGTCGAACTGGGGATCATGGTGCTCATAACCTTCGTCATGGGCATGCAGCTCGTGGAATTCGTCACCGTGTGCCACGTCGTAGCTGTGAACGGGCTCATCGTGCAGAGCATCGTGCTCGACGGTGTGATGCTCGACGGCGTCGGGGTGCGCCACGTCGTAGTGCTCGACGTCTGGCTGCACTGTGTCAATGGGCTGCGCCGTGTCAATGGGCTGCACTGTGTCAATGGGCTGCAGGAGGACTTCAGGCTGCGCCGTGTCAGGCTGCTCCTGCACGTCCTCCTGGGGCTGGACTGTTTCGCCGTGGATGCCGTCGTCGTGGAAGTCAGCGGCGTGGGTGGTCGCTCCCGGGGCTGCCGGCGCGTAGTCCGGGACGTATGCAGGCTGTGGCTTCGGAACTGCGACAGGTTCAAAGTGGACAGGCACAGGCGGTGGCAGTACCTCCTGGTTCTGCGTCTCCAGGAAACGTTCCCTGGCACGGATTTCACGACGCGTCAGAGGCCTGGTACGGTCTTCTGCTGCGTCGTTGGAGGGGTCGTTGTTGACCGGGCTCACTATTGTCTTCCCCTCGTTGGAGAGTGTGGATCAATGCCGGAGGCCGGCAGCGGCGCACTGGCACCGTCAATGTGTTGGGGTGGCATCGGCGCCTGCACGCGCCTGCCCACATCTGCACCTCTGGCTTTTTGCATGTCGATCGCGTGCTGCAGAATTCCGGCAGCGGCAACCTGATCCACCACTTTACGATGATCTTTGCTGCTCATGCCAGCTTCATGGAGATTGCGGTGGGCCGTCACGGTACTGAGCCGCTCGTCCACCATGTTGACTGGAACGTCGAGTCCACGGCGCTGCAAGTGGGCTGCCAGCAACTCCGCGTAGTCCGTGGCCATGACCGCAGAAGAATGTTCTTCACCCTTCATCGTGCGCGGCAGGCCGACGAAAATCTGGACTACGCCGAGCTCCGCGACCTGCCGGACAATGACCCCGATGTCGGAATTCTTCTTGGCGTCCCGGCTCACCGTCTTGAACGGCGTTGCCAGGATCCCGTCCGGATCACAGACGGCAACTCCCACACGGACGGTGCCGACGTCTACCCCCAGTTTGATGCCCCGGGGGTAGTCGTCGTTGCTCGCAATGGCCTCCAAGATCAGCGCTTGGCGATCGCGTCCACAACGGCCGCGAGGGCCGGTGCGATCTTCGCGGCGTCGGTTCCGCCACCCTGGGCGACGTCGTCCTTGCCACCGCCGCCGCCGCCGAGGATTCCTGCAGCAACCCGAACGAGGGCGCCTGCCTTGACGCCCGCTTCACGCGCGGCCTCGTTGGTGGCCACGATGATGACGGGACGGTCGTTGCTGACACCGGCCACGGCAACCGTGGAAGCGTCGGAGCCGAGCCGGTTGCGCAAGTCCATGGCGAGGCTGCGGAGGTCGTCCGCTCCCCCGACCTGGCCGGCGTCGTGCGCCACTACCCGGACGCCTGCGGCATCCTGGGCCGTGGCGACTAGGTTCGCGGCGGCCGCGGTCAGCTGTTCCTTGCGGAGGCGGTCGAGTTCCTTTTCCGTCGCCTTGAGCTTGGCCAAGGTGCTGGAGATCCGGTCGGCCAACTGGCCCGAAGGGACCTTGAGCATCTCCGTGAGCTCGGTGACCAGGGCACGCTCGGCTGCGAGGTGCCGGAAGGCGTCAAGGCCGACGAAGGCCTCCACGCGGCGGTTTCCCGAACCAACGGACTGTTCGCCGAGCAGCGACAGGCTCCCGATGAGGGAGGTGTTGGCCACATGGGTGCCACCGCAGAGTTCGCGCGACCATGCGCCGTCGATCTCCACAACGCGGACTTCGCTGCCGTAGTTCTCGCCGAAGAGGGCCATGGCGCCGAGCGCTTTCGCCTCGGCGAGGCCCATGACCTTGGTGTCCACCCGGAAGTTGTTGCGGATGGCGATGTTCGAGACCTCTTCGATCTCGGACTTCGTGGCTGCACTCAATCCCTCGCCCCAGGCGAAGTCGAAACGCAGGTAACCGGCCTTGTTGAAGGATCCACGCTGGGTGGCTTCCGGGCCGAGGATCTGGTGCAGGGCGGCGTGCACGATGTGCGTGCCCGTGTGGGCCTGCTCTGCGGCGTGGCGGCGTTCGCGGTCGACGGCGGCGCGCACCAAAGCGTCCGAGGCGATCTCGCCTTCGCGGACGATCGCCTTGTGGACGCTCAGGCCCTTCACCGGGCGCTGGACGTCGAGGACCTCGACGACGAAGCCGTCACCGGTGATGAGGCCCTTGTCTGCGGACTGGCCACCGGCCTCAGCATAGAACGGGGTCTCGTTGAGCACGAGCTCGATTTCGTCGCCCGTGGAAGCGTGGGCAACACGCCGCCCGGAGCTCACGATGCCGCGGACCCGCGCCTCGCCTTCCAGCTCGGTGTAGCCCGTGAAGACCGTCTCGCCCTCAGCCAGGAGCTCCTGGAAGGCTGAGACATCGGCGTGTCCACCCTTCTTGGCCTTGGCATCCGCCTGGGCGCGCTGGCGCTGTTCCAGCATGAGGCTGCGGAATTCGGCTTCGTCGACCTTCAGGCCGGCTTCCTCGGCCATTTCGAGGGTGAGGTCGATCGGGAACCCGTAGGTGTCGTGCAGGGCGAAGGCATCCTCGCCGGACAGCGGCTTGCCGGCAGCCTTGGACAGCACAACGGCCTCTTCAAGGCGCGCGGTGCCGGAAGCGATGGTGCGCAGGAAGGCTTTTTCTTCGGCGTAGGCGATGCGGCTGATGCGATCGAAATCGGTCTCCACGACGGGGTAGACGCCCTTCATGGCGTCGCGGGATGCCGGAAGCAATTGCGGGAGGCAAGCTTCTTCGACCCCGAGGAGGCGCATGGCACGGACGGCACGGCGGATCAGCCGGCGCAGGACGTAGCCGCGGCCTTCGTTGGACGGGGACACGCCGTCGGAAATCAGCATGAGGGCCGAACGGATGTGGTCGGCGACGACGCGCATCCGGACGTCGTCCGTGTGGTGCGGGTCGTCAGCGGACTCGGCAGAGGTGTACTCCTTGCCGGACAAGGCTGCGGCCTTGTCGATGACGGGACGGACCTGGTCCGTTTCGTACATGTTCTCGACACCCTGCAGGATCATCGCGAGGCGCTCCATGCCGAGGCCGGTATCGATGTTCTTCTTGGGCAGTTCGCCAACGATGTCGAAGTCCACCTTCGAGCGGACGTTCTCGATCTGGTACTGCATGAACACGAGGTTCCAGATTTCGACGTAGCGGTTTTCGTCCGCGATGGGACCGCCTTCGGCGCCATAGGCCGGGCCGCGGTCGTAGTAGATTTCCGAGCACGGACCGGCAGGACCAGGCTGCCCGGTGGACCAGTAGTTGTCCGCCTTCCCCATCCGCTGGATGCGCGAGGCGGGAATGCCCGTGTTCTTGAGCCACAGATCCTGGGCTTCGTCGTCTTCCTCGTAGACGGTCACCCAGAGGCGCTCGACGTCCAGTCCGTAGCCGCCGTCGTCGACGCTCTTGGTGAGCAGTTCGAAGGCGAACTTGATGGCGTCTTCCTTGAAGTAGTCCCCGAAGGAGAAGTTTCCGCACATCTGGAAGAACGTCCCGTGCCGGGCGGTCTTGCCCACTTCCTCGATGTCGCCGGTGCGGATGCACTTCTGGACGCTCGTGGCGCGGTTGAAGGGCGGTTCCTCACGGGCAGTCAGGTAGGGAATGAAGGGAACCATGCCGGCCACAGTGAAGAGCAGGGAAGGGTCGCTGGATACAAGCGACGCGGAGGGGACGGCGGTATGGCCCTTGCTGACAAAAAAGTCCACCCAGCGTTTGGTGATCTCCTGCGACTTCATTAGCTGATTACTTACCCTTCTCAATTCACTGCACATGAGTTTGTGCGCGGTTCTGGCATGTGCCATTGCCGCAGCTTCTAATTCTGCCCTGTTGACGGCCGCTTGGGCGAACCGCCGTGACTAGCGGCGGCTACTGGCTGCCGGCGTCGGACTCCGCGATGCCGAGCGCGGCCCTGAGGTCGACTTCGCGTTCATTCATTCCGGCGCGCACGGCGTCGGCGAAGTCGTACACGCCGTCGGCCAGCCGCGCTACGGCGCGGTTCAGGCCGTCGGGACCAATATTGGCCTGTGCTTGGGTGATCTTGCGGAAGGCGATGACTCCGATTGCCACGCCGATCCCCATCCAGACAATTCTTTTCACAGTTTTCCTGACATACGAAGATCGTGACTTACGAACGGATTCAGCGGCTGCGGCGGCCGCTGCCCGGTTTGCGGCGGGCGGCAAAAGCCGAGCGCACTCCATAGCTGAACGCTGCCACCTTGATGAGCGGCGAACCGACCGTTGCAGCCACCAGTGAGGACAAGGCAGAGATGTTGGCGGAGGCGTCGGAAACGTTGGAGGTGATGCCATCCACCTTTTTCAGCTGCTGGTTTGTGGTGGAAACCGTCGCCGTGACCTCGTCCATCAGGGGCGTCGCTCCGTCGCTCAAGGAGCGGATGGAGGTGCGGACCTCATCGAAGACGCGCCCGAGTTTGAGGATCGGCACAGCGAGCAGCACCACAAGGAGCGCGAAAACTCCGGCCGCGATCAGGCCTGCAATATCGCCACCAGTCATGGACACTCATCTCCTAGCATTTGTTGCGTTGCCGTTGGTGCGCCATGTAGTTCGACGCGGGCACCCCCGGCGTGGCTTCCCCAAGTACCTTACATACAAAGAAGCCCGCGGCGCGTGCCACGGGCTTCTTTGTATGTGCTTGCTGAAAATCAGCGAGCGTAGAATTCGACCACGAGCTGCTCTTCGCAGGTCACGGGGACCTCAGAGCGCTTCGGGCGACGAACCAGGCGTGCCTGCAGGGCGTCGATCTTGACGTCCAGGTAAGCCGGAACGACGTTCAGGACGTGTGCGCCGGCAGCTGCAACCTGGAACGGAGCCATGACTTCGCTGCGGCTGTGAACGTGGATGAGCTGGCCTTCAGCAACGCGGAACGACGGGCGGTCCACGCGGATGCCGTCAACGAGGATGTGGCGGTGCACAACCAGCTGGCGGGCCTGGGCGATGGTGCGGGCGAAGCCGGCACGCAGCACGAGTGCGTCGAGACGCATTTCGAGCAGTTCGATCAGGTTTTCACCGGTCAGGCCCTTGGTGCGCCGTGCTTCTTCGAAGGCACGAGTCATCTGGGCTTCGCGGATGCCGTACTGGGCGCGCAGACGCTGCTTTTCGCGCAGACGTACAGCGTAGTCAGAGTCCTGCTTCTTGCGGGCACGGCCATGCTCACCGGGGCCGTACGGACGGCGCTCCATGTACTTGGCGGCCTTGGGAGTCAGAGCGATGCCGAGTGCACGCGAAAGGCGTGCGGTACGGCGAGCACGAGTGTTGTTAGCCACTTGTGTCCTTCCAATATCTGCGGTGTGTCAGTGTTACTGGCCTCCATGAGGGAGAGCATCGGCCAACCGCTGCCTTTTGCTACGGGGCGCAGGGCACAGCATCAAAACCTGGATTTTGATGGATTGTGCGCCCGAGCCTTGCCAGACAAGCATCTAGCCTACCATGACGCCTACTTGCCCCGGATGATCCTGCGCAGCCGCTCGAGCCTGGGAGCAATATCCCGTTCAGCACCGTTTGCCGTGGGTTCGTAGTAGTCCGTGCCGACCAAATCATCCGGAGCGTACTGCTGCGTGGCCACGCCGTGCGGGGCATCGTGCGCGTACTTATAGCCTTGGCCGTGGCCGAGGCCCTTCGCTCCTTGGTAATGCGCATCCCGCAAGTGGGCCGGAATCCCGACCCCCATCCCCGCACGCACATCGGCGATGGCCTTGTTGATGCCCATATAGGCCGCATTGGACTTGGGCGCCGTCGCCAGATGCACCACGGCTTCGGCGAGGATGATCCGGCCCTCGGGCATGCCGATCAACTGCACCGCCTGGGCCGCGGCGACGGCGGTCTGCAACGCCGTCGGATCTGCCATGCCGATGTCTTCGGCAGCCGAAATCACAATCCGGCGGGCCACGAAGCGGGGGTCCTCCCCCGCTTCGAGCATGCGGGCCAGGTAGTGGAGGGCCGCATCGACGTCTGAGCCGCGGATCGACTTGATGAACGCACTGGCGACGTCGTAGTGCTGGTCGCCCGCGCGGTCGTACCGGACGGCGGCTACATCGAGGGCCCGCTCCGTGTGGCGGAGTTCGACGACGACCGGAGCCTCCGGGGCGCCGTCACCGGCCAGCCCTTCCTCTTCAGAAGCGTCTTCGGAAGCGTCGCCGTCGTGGTTCCGGTCTCCGTAGGCGACGCCGGCGGCGGCCTCAAGTGCGGTGAGCGCGCGGCGGGCATCTCCCCCGGACAAGCGGACCAAATGCTCGAGCGCTTCAGGGGTGAGCTCCACTCCCCCTGCCAAGCCGCGGGCATCGGCAACAGCGCGTTGCAAGAGCGCCTCGATGTCGCTGTCGGTGAGCGGTTTCAGGGTGAGCAACAGGGATCGGGAGAGCAGCGGCGAGACCACCGAGAACGAAGGGTTTTCGGTGGTCGCGGCGACCAGGACCACCCAGCGGTTCTCGACGCCAGGCAGCAGGGCGTCCTGCTGGGCTTTGTTGAAGCGGTGGATCTCATCCAGGAACAGCACAGTGGTGGTCCGGTAGAGATCCCGGGCAGTCAGGGCATTTTCCATGACCAGGCGGACGTCCTTGACGCCCGCAGTAATAGCGGACAATTCAACGAACTTCCGGCCTGGCCCGCGGGCGATGACGTGCGCCAGCGTCGTCTTGCCCGTACCTGGAGGTCCCCACAAGATGACCGAGCTCGGACCGGCAGGACCGGCGGCGTCGGCCCCTGCGGCAAGCTGCCGCAAAGGAGAACCCTGGCCCAGCAAATGCTGCTGGCCCACAACGTCGTCGAGCGTCCGGGGCCTCATGCGGACGGCCAAAGGGCTCCGCGGCGACGCCCGACGTGCCGTGCCCGCACGCTCATCACCGGAACGGTCCGAATCCGCCGCTTTGCCGCCGGCGTCGTCGTCGTTGTCCGCGTCGGCACCAAAGAGATCTTCCACATGGATAGGCTACTCATGATTCCAGTTAAGGAGACATCGACGTGGAGACCCGGCCATCCGCCCCCGGCGAAAAGCAGCCGCTTGGAGCGGCGCGCACCGCCTTCATCCCTGGTCCGCGGTTGACCGGCTGGGTGGAGCGCTTCGCCGCGAGCCATGGCACCGTTGAGGAAGAGCCCGACGACGGCGGTACCCTCCTGCGGGCGGCTGACGGCGCTACCGCGCTATTGAGAGCCCCCTGGCCCGTCGATGGACGGCCGGGCAAGGGCGCAACCACCGTTGAGCGTTTGGCGTCCCTTGCTTCACAGGAACGACGGCTCGGAATCATCCTGGTGCGCCGGGGCGGCTACGCGGTGGGGGTCGTGAGCGGCGGCAAAGTGTCTGGGTCCAAATCGGGTTCCCGCTATGTACAGTCACGCTCGGCGGCAGGTGGATCCTCGCAGCAGCGTTTTGCCCGTCGTCGCGAGAACCAGGCCAATGCGCTGACGGAAGCCGTGGCCGGTTATGCCGCCGCTGTGTTCGCCGGACACAGCATTGAATATCTCGTTCTGGGCGGAGACGCCGCGCTCTCTGCGGCGGTCCTGGAGGAGGCGGCGCTGAAGGAATACGCCTCGCGGAAAAGGCTCGCGTTCCTCGCGGTCGCCGACCCCAACGCGACCGTGCTCCGCAAGGCTGCGGCGGATGCGTGCGCCGTGCGTATCGAGGTCACGGATCCGCTGTAGGGGTGAGCAGGGCCAGCACCGCCAACGCAAGATCGGTAGGGTTCTGAAGGTCCAGCCCGGTGTACCGTTCGAACGTCGCCAGCCGGTATCTTCCAGTTCGGCGACGTACCGCGCCTGGACGCGTGAGGCAAAGGTGTCCACTGTGCACCAGACGAGTTCAGTCCTGCTGACCAGCAGCGCCGGATCCGCCGCCAGGGCGGATGCGGACGATGCATCCCACACGACGGAAAAGTCCAACCTGATGGCGCGCACCAGGCTGTCCAAGGGGAGGCCTTGGCGAAGGTCCGCGATGGTCAGCCCGGATTCCCTGTACACCGGATCCTGGAGGATTCTCGCGATGAATGTATCCACCATTCCCCATTGGGTGGGCTGGTCACCTCCGAAACCGGCATCCGTTTCGAATCATCTCGGAGTTCCGCGGTGACCTGGCGGTTGTGTGCAGCCGGTCAGGAGGGTCCCGGCGTGCACCTGTGTGCAGGAAAGCCTGAAGGAGAAGCTCTTGCCGTTCACCGTGTGGCCGGGGGTCGACAGCCGACTACTGTGCGCCCACTTACTTGGTGGCGGAAATGTCCAGGATTCTGAGTGCGATTCGCAGTGCAAATTTCGTGTCGGGATTGTCTAATGGAACCTCCATCAGTTGCTCAATCTTCTCAAGTCTCTTGACTACAGTGTTTCGATGAACATGAAGAACCCGAGCAGTCTCAGCGAGGCTGGATTCGCTTTTCAGGTAAGCGCTCAGCGTGTCCCGCAAGTACCCGGCATCCTCTTCGGATAATCCTCCCAGGAACTTCATGGATGGGCGCACAAGTGCGGGGTCGTGGAGGGTGGTCCGGATCAACTGGGTGGCGATTGATTCCTGGGCATCAACAATTTGGCGGCGTCCTTTGCTGTAACTTGCTTGTCGGGCGAAGTCTTCGGCTTCGGCGATGCTTTTCGCAAACCCCTCCGGTCCAAGTCGTGGTCTTGCGACGCCAAAAACGATGCCGGATTCCAAAGGCGGTCGGACGGAGTCCAATGCACCCACAAGGTCTTTGTACTCTGTCCTAGTCGGTTGGTTTGGTTGGGTCTCCCAGATAAGCCAGTGATCCATGTATTCCGATGAGGCGATGGAGTATCCATAGCGTGTCAGGGCGGCTGGAATCATTCGGCCAATGTCATGAGCTGTGGATTTCTGTGGGGCATGAATGCTTACCAGGGTGTGCCATCCGTTGAGGTTCCATCCGACGCTGAGTGCTTGAGAGATGAGGTGGTCTGGAACCGCTCCGCCGCTGACAGCGAGCTGTGAGACGATCGCTGATCTCGCGGATTGAAAAAGCTCGTCAGCAAAGCGCTGCCGAGTGAGCCAGCGAAGCAAGGGCGATGCAGTCAGTTCCATGAGTTCCCTGGCCCCTTCAAGCTCGAAGGGCGCGGCGTCGGTGCTGAATTCGGCAAGGATCCAAAGTGCTGGATCGTCGTTTTCCATGAGGGGCGGTAGCGGGACCGATATCAAGTTCGCCGACAAAGCCGAAATGGGGCCTTGCCCCGGCGCTGTGGTTAATTCGCCAAGAGAAAGTGGGCTCTCCAACGCGCCAGCAAGCGTTAGCCCAAGTGAATTGACGATGGCTATCTCCGCGTTTACATACTTTCTAAGTTCAGAGACGACATTGTCCGGGTTCGGTTCCATGCCTTGGATTGCGCGGGAGAGGGCGGCCATGCTCGTGGACCGAGTCATGAGATTGGATTTCATGAAGCCCTGGAGGGATGCAGCCACAGAAACAGTTGTCTGGGGTTGATCAAGGACCACGACGCTCATCTTCAGTTTTCTTGCCAGTTCCCGCGTGGAGATGCTCATTTCTGTACTGCTCCCGGATTCTCCATTCTCGGATGGTGTGAGAATGACCATGCCCACACCCTGTAGCTTCAGATGAGGGAATATCATTTCCAGCCCGTAGGAAGGCATCCAGGAAGATATCCAGATGCCTTCGACCCCGTCGATTTGCCTGTCGTCGGGCGCGTCCAGGTGCGCGATTCGGGCTTGTCCGTTTGCGGTGAATTGATTGACGCAGACGAACGAGTAGCTTGCGGTTGGCTCCGCCAGGACGACCGAGCTGTGCAACAGGGCCGGGCACCGCATTAGTTCCCGTAGGGTCAGCCGATCTGTCATTGAGGGGCTCCATATGAGGGGATTGTGTAGCCGTAGCCGGCAATGTCTACTAATGACCGGGCCGAAGCTTCGGTCCACTTGCCCGGAGCTTCGAAGACGAGGATGTCTACGCCGTAGCCAGGGACAATACGCTCGCTGAGGAGGGGAGTTCCGGTGTGGCTGTCAAGGAGGCAAATGATTTGAGGTGCCTTTGCCAGCAGTCGGCCCTCGTCTATGAGCAGAAGGAATTCGTTCTGTGCCTCGATCCGAAGGTACCTTCCCTGGGCACGGACGATTATCGTGCCTTTCGCATGTACCCCGACGTCTGACCCCCGGGGAGCCGGCTCCCATTTAACGTCCACGACGCTCCCTCTGCCGACATGCAGACACCCTTTGGTGTGTTGAGAGAAGTGCATTATTGCGTCGCTGACCGATGCTGTGAGTTTTCTCGATTGTTGGAACTGGTAGCCAAGCTCGATTGCCCGCCGGAGTGTCCCCGTGATCCCTGCTTGGCGTGCTTGGACACCGTCCATGGCATATCCAGCGAATGCCACCCACCCGCCGAATATTCCCATGAGTAAGCGAAGCGATCGTTCGGCATCTTCCGCGCCCGTTCCGCAGATTTCGACACACCTGCCGGAAGCGTCGACGAGCGCACACGGGGTCATCGGGACGCTATGTGCGTTGAAGGTCGTCTGATGCAGCCCCGAGAGTCCGCGCCCCATACCGTCCAGATCGATCATCGGGATGTCCAGAGCCGCGGCCACAAGAATCGGCGCATACGCATTGATCCCGGCCATCTCGAACGCGCAGACGAGCGGTCGCGTCCCTGGAAATTTCGCGGCGACCGCCTCGAACGCCCTCGTGTATGGATCAGGTCCGCCGGGCTTTTCGCTGAAGGCCAGCGGCGATCCCGCTAGTCCGACGGGAATGACGACATCGTTCGGAGCGATTTTACTCGGAGGAAATACGGTAACTCCGCCCCTTTGTTCCAGCACGTTTCGTGTCAGAAGGGATATGGCATGAGTGTCTCCTGCACCCCCCGATCCCTGCATCCTGGCGCCAAACTCCAGCGCCTCCAAACCGCTCGACTTGAGAACCCAAGGCATGGCCGCCTCCTCCCATCCTCATCGACGAAAATGCTACGTGTTAAGTATGCACACCGGCACGGCATTTAGTAGTTAGATCGACCATTGTTGTCGAGCATCATCAGCCGTAGCGTTGTCTTAATTCTTCTCCTACCCCTGAGCTCTTTGCGGGTAGGCACCTCGCAGGCAAAGGAGCCGAAATGACAACAGGTACAACAACGAAAAAGCATGCCGGGGAGGAGGACTTTGCCCTCGAACGTGTTCCTGAACACGCCCGTCATAGCTGGTGGTCGGTGGCTGTTCAAAGGTTCGGCCAGATGTCAGCGCTGTCACAGTTCCTCCTAGGCGCAGCTCTCGGATTTGGGATGCAATTTTCCGACGCTTTGCTGGCGATCTTCCTTGGGTCGGTCATCCTCGAGGTTGTCGCTATCATGACGGGCATCCTCGGCCAACGGGAAGGCCTCTCGACCTCGCTTCTGGCTAGATGGACTGGCTTTGGCCGCCATGGATCCAGCATCATCGCCTTATTCATCTCACTTAGCTTGGTCGGGTGGTTTGGCGTCCAGAGCGGCGTGGCTGCAGATGGTCTTGCTAAGCTGGCACCCGTTTTTCCCGCCTGGGCGTGGTCCCTTGTGGTCGGCGCAGCTGTGACCGCGATTGTCATTTATGGTTTCAAGAGCATGGCCTGGACCGCGTACATTACGATTCCGGCGTTCCTCCTGCTGGCCGGCTGGTCGATTTTCTCTGAGTTGCAAAACCACAATCTGGGCGATCTTGTAAGTCAGCCGGCCCCTGGACCGGTGCTTAGCCTCGCTGCGGGGATGACGCTGGTGGCAGGCGGATTCATTGTCGGGATGGTCATCACTCCGGATATGACACGCTTCAACCGCAAACCCTCCGATGTCGTCAAGCAGACGCTTTTGGGAGTCACCCTTGGCGAATTCATGGTTGCTATCGCTGGGGTCCTTCTTGCTCACGCGCTCAAGACCAACGACGTCATCGCACTGGTCACGTCCAGCAGCGGATTCGTCGGTACGATCGTCATCGTTGCGGGCACCGTCAAGATGAATGACTGGAATCTGTACTCTGCCTCTCTGGGCATCGTGAACTTTGTCGAGACAGTGTTCAGGAAACGAGTGAGCCGCACCAGTGTCACCATCTTTATCGGCGCCCTGGGAGCCATGCTCGCTGCCGCTGGAATCCTGAACTACTTCGTGGATTTCCTGATCCTGCTTGGAGTCACATTCCCGCCGATCGCGGGCATCATGGTCGCCGAATACTACATCGTCAAGAAATGGCGGAGCGTATTGTCCGGTTCTTCCCCCGGGTTGCCCGCAACTGAGCCCACATGGGTTATCGGAACCCTCGTGGTGTGGGGGGCGTCGGTGCTGATTGGGATGTACCTGCCCTGGGGGGTAGGCTCCCTCAACTCACTCTGTGCATCCATTGTTCTGTACGTCATTGCCGGGAAATTGGGCCTGATCAAAGGGACTTCCGAAGACGTGCTCTCACGCCAACCGAAAACTGAAACTCGCGAACTGCAGGAGGAACACCAGTGAAAATAGGCATCGATGTCGGCGGGACCAACACAGACGCTGTGCTTATTGATGGCAACGAGGTCCTGGCAGGCGTAAAAAGCCCAACAATGAGTGATGTTGCACTGGGCATTACTGAATCCCTCCGCCGTCTTCAGAGTGCTTTCCCCTTCGATCCGACGCAGATAGACGCAGTCATGATCGGCACCACGCATTTCATCAATGCTCTCATCGAGGCCGAGCGGCTGGCGCCGACCGCGGCCATCCGGCTGGGACTTCCTGCGACGAGTGGACTGCCCCCCTTCGTAGGCTGGCCCACGCGGATCACCGAAGCAGTGAAGGCCCTGCCCTACATGTGCCACGGCGGACATGAGTTCGACGGACGGGAGATATCTCCGATCGACCGTGAAGAAATACGCAGAGCTGTCCGGGATGCCGTGGCCCGGGGCGCACGAAGCTTCGCTATCTCGTCTGTGTTCTCTCCGGTTAACTCCGAGTTTGAGCAGATGGCGGCGGAAATCATCGGGATCGAATTTCCCGAACTTCCGGTCAGCCTTTCGAACGAAATCGGCAGGGTTGGACTGCTCGAGAGGGAAAACGCGACCATCATCAATGCCGCCCTGCGTGACCTTTCAGCCGAAGTTTGTTCTTCCCTGGACCAATCACTCATGGCGCTGGACATCAACGCTCCTCTGTTCCTGAGCCAGAACGACGGAACCTTGATGGACGTCGATTTCGCCAGGAAATACCCCGTTGCCACATTTGCCTCTGGACCAACAAACTCCATGCGGGGGGCAGCGTATCTCTCAGGCATCAAGGACTGCATCGTGGTTGACGTTGGAGGGACGACGACGGACGTCGGAGTTCTCCAGTCCGGCTTCCCTCGGGAGGCTGCCACCGAGATTGAGGTCGCAGGAATCCGCACCAACTTCCGGATGCCAGATGTCTTGTCCGTGGGAGTCGGTGGTGGCAGCAGAATCAGATTCGACGATGGAGTGACCGTCGGGCCGGACAGCGTCGGATATCGGGTAACGGAGGAGGCGCTCGTTTTCGGCGGCCAAACCTTGACGGCGACCGACATCATGGTCGCGGCTGGAGACACGGTAATTGGCGACCCGGAGCGCGTCAAACATCTGGACCGCTCACTGATCTACGCGGCCAGAGATGAAATCCACCGAAGGATCACTGAGACGGTTGACCGGATGCGGACGAGCTCTGACCTGGTCCCGGTGATTGCAGTCGGCGGCGGTGCGTTCCTCGTTCCCGAACAGATGGCATGCGCCAGTGACGTTGCCCGTCCGGGGCACTCCGGAGTAGCGAATGCCATCGGCGCCGCTATTGCACAAGTAGGCGGGGAAGTCGACCGAATCTTTGCCATCCCGGCCGGAAAGCGCGAAGAAGTGCTCGACCAAGCCAGGGAGGAAGCAATCGGCAAGGCCATAGCTGCCGGAGCCAAAGCCAGCACTGTCCAAATCGTGGAGATCGATGAGCTTCCCTTGGCTTATCTGCCAGGGAACGCGTCCCGTGTCCGTATCAAGGCCGTTGGCGATCTTCCGACGTCGAAGTAACCCCGGAATGCTGACTGCAAGAACTAGAAGGAAAACATAATGAGTTTCTATCTTTCACTAAACGACGTTCCTGACTTGGCGCGGGGCGCGGCGATACTGGGTACAGGCGGCGGCGGAGATCCGCTCATCGGCCGCCTCCTCGTCGAGGAATGCCTCAAAAACGGGAAGAAGATCGAAATCCTCGATCCGACCGAACTTGATGACGATGACTTTGTCATTTCCACGGCCATGATGGGTGCTCCGACTGTCGTAGTCGAGAAAGTCCCAGCCGGCACTGAGGCAGTCCGGTCGCTCCGCGCCTTGGAGAGACACCTCGGAAAAACAGCCGACGCAACAATCCCCATGGAGTGCGGTGGACTGAATTCCATGATTCCTCTGGTCGTCGCCGCCGAAGCGGGTATCCCGGTGGTGGACGGCGACGGAATGGGACGAGCCTTCCCGGAGCTTCAAATGGAAACGTTCGGAGTCTACGGGGTGTCCGGATCACCGCTCGCTGTTTCTGACGAAAACGGGCACACGTGCATCGTCGATACCGGCCAGGACAACCAGAGGATGGAGACTTTCGCGCGCGCGGTCGCCATCAAGATGGGGGGCGCGGCATACATCGCCGAGTATCCAATGAGCGGAGCAGACGTCAAGCGAACTGCGATCCGCAACACCGTCACCCTGGCCCTCAATATCGGCCGGACTTTGCGTACGGCCAAGGACAAACATCTTGATCCGCTGGCAGAACTCAGTGCCTTCCTAAAGGACACAATATACGGCCACGGAACCGTGCTCATGCGGGGAAAAATCGTTGACGTTGAGAGGTTCGTTAGAGACGGGTTCACCCACGGCTCTGCGGTTGTGGAATCCTTCGACGGTATCGACGAAATGCGGATCCAGTTCCGGAACGAGAACGTCATTGCACACAAGAATGGTGCGGTCGTTGCCATTGTTCCGGATCTTATTACGATAGTTGATGTTGATTTGGGCACCCCCATCACTTCCGAAGCCCTGCGGTTCGGACAGCGGGTGGCCGTCTACGGAATCTCGACTCCTGCCATCATGCGGACCCCTGAAGCGCTGCAAGTCTTTGGCCCCCAGGCTTTCGGACTCCATGAGCCATGGGTCGCCCTTGAGGAATTGAGTGCCGTCAGGTGATACCCACCCTGGAGAGTCCCGTCATGGCCGAGGCTCTCATATTCGATGGCCACAACGATTTGCCTTGGGCTCTGCGACAGAAATTCGATTCCCGTGTCGAGGAGATCGACTTATCGCAGCACCAGCCCAGCTTGCACACAGACATTCCACGGCTCCGGGAAGGCCGGGTCGGTGCGCAATTCTGGTCAGTCTTCGTCCCGTCCAACATGCTGCCGGCCGACGCCGTCGTGGCGACACTCGAACAGATCGACTGCGTGCACCGGATCATGTCCGAGTATCCCGAAACGTTCAGTTTGGTCGACACGGCCGCCGGTGTAAGGACCGCCGTTGAGAAGGGACTGATTGCCTCCCTGATGGGAATTGAAGGAGGCCACTCCATCGACTCATCCCTCGGCGTCCTCCGGATGATGAGACGTGTCGGCGTCCGCTATATGACCCTGACACACAACGACAACACGCCCTGGGCACGATCAGCGACGGGGGAACAGGTTGGCTACGGGCTCACTGGTTTTGGAAGAAGTGTGATCGCCGAGATGAATGACCTTGGAATCATCGTCGATTTGTCCCACGTGGCCGAACAGACCATGCACAACACGCTGGACATCACCAGGGCCCCCGTCATGTTTTCGCACTCGTCTTGTCGCAATGTAACCGATCACGTCAGGAACGTGCCGGATTCCGTGCTTGAAAGATTGCCTGAAAACGGTGGAGTGCTCATGCTTACGTTTGTTCCCGCTTTCATCTCCAATGCCTGCGCCGAGCACGAGCAACGGTCGGATGATATCCGGAAGAGGCTGGGCCTCCGGACGGGATTCCACGCAGGCCATGTGGACGAGGACGAGGCCGCGATATCGGAATATGCCCGCTGGACATCTCAGAACCCGCCTCCACACGCAACCATCGCCGACGTTGTGAAACACGTGGAACATGCGCGTGAAGTGGTGGGACCCCAACACTTGGGCATCGGAGGGGACTTCGACGGGATCGAACGGCTGCCCCGCGGAATAACCGGGGTATCCAGTTACCCTGTCGTCAAGATGGCACTAGCTGAACGGGGCTGGTCGGCTGCAGATCTCCGCAGCCTCGCTTTCGGCAATGTCCTCAGGGTGCTCGAAGACGCCGAGAGGGTCGCCAATCAACAGACAGATGACGATTCCATGCAGAACGCGACGGTTGGTCACTAGATTTGCCACGTCAACCACAGCGGCAGCATCGGATCTCCAAAACCGGAACCGGAGGCTGCGCCCGGGTCCGGATCCAGGATTAGATGCAGCGTGGTGGAGAAACTAAATTGTCGGTGCCTCCTGCGATGCTGTGGGCATGGATGGAAGGACAGCCTGGAGCGCGGGCAGCAGCACGGCCGTGGAGGCCGTCGCCGCGTCCGTTGCCGTGCTCGCCGCCTTCACCCGCGACGCCGGTTCTTCCGAGACCGCCGATCCGCTCCGGGATCTGGCGGATGCCTGCCTGGACGGCCTCGCCGAAGTGGCCCGGCTGGAAGCCCGCACCGCCGCCCTGAAAGCGCAGCTGGCCGCGGACTACGCCCACGCGGCCAGGGCCCTCGCGCCACCGGCCGCATCACCG